>JBQTIP010000192.1:0-8742 GCA_052388025.1 Actinomycetota bacterium | reverse complement strand
TCACGGTGCGAGGAGGCTCGTCAACTCGGGCGAACCGCTTTGGCTGGGGACCGGGTATCCAAGACGCAGAGGTCGGCTCGGCCGGCGGCGAGGGCCGTATTCACCTGATCGAGCGTCGTGAGGTAGCCGCCCACGAGCACCAGCGAGCCGCCCTCGTTGCGGATCCGATCGGACGCGGACAGCAGGTAGCCGGGCCCGTAATCGGGATTCGCTCGCGGAGTCGTTCCGGCCGCGACCACGTGGATGAGGTCGCAGCCTCGATCGATCAGCGCCCGCGCGATCGTAACCGCGTCCTCGACGTCGAACCCGCCCTGGACCCAGTCGGTGGCTGAGAGGCGAACCGCCAGCGGGCGGTCTGCAGGCCAAGCCGAGCGCACGGAGTCGACCACCTCGAGCGGGAACCGCATCCGGTCCTCGAGCGATCCGCCGTACTCGTCGTCCCGGCGGTTCGAGAGCGGTGAGAGGAAGCTCGCAAGCAGGTACCCCTGCCCCGCGTCTACCTCGAGCAGGTCGAAGCCGGCCTTGGCGGCAGCGCGCGTGGCCTGCGCGAAGTCGCCGAGCACTCGGTTCATGTCGGCCCGGTCCATCTCCTTCGGGATCCGGCACCCCGGCGCGAAGGCGAGCGCCGACGCGGAAACCAACGGCCAGCCTCCATCGGGAAGCGCCAGATCCGTCCCGAGCCTTCGGGACCGGGTCGCGCCGCGACGCCCGGCGTGGCCCAGGCGGAGCGCGACCGGAACCCCGCCGCGTTCGGCCAAGGCCAGCAAGGTCGCCGCGGACGCGACCGGCGTCTCCGGCGTGACGCGGGCGTCCTCCGAGACCGCGACCATCTCGGTGAGTATCAGCCCCGCCCCGGGGTGGTCCTCCGCGGCCACCACGAGCCGGTTCGGCAGCTCGAGCCTACGGAGCCAGAGCGGGACGAAGGCGGGCGGCGGCGCCACCGAACGTTCGCCGACCCCCCTCGCCCGCGCCGCGAACCGCGTATCGGCGCGCCGGACGAGCTCGGGGTCCCGCTGCGTGAGGTTCGCGTAGCTGATACGGCCGCTCCGAGTAAGGAGGTTCACCGCGAACTGAACCGGCGTGAAGCCCGCGTACCGGCCCACGTTCTCGAAATAGGCCGCGCTCTCGAGCGCCGCCTGCTGGAGCCGCTCCACGGCCGGCTGGCGCTCCATCTCGTAGTTGGTGAGGGCCGTCTCCAGGTTCTTCGGGTGCCGCTCCAGCGCGCGGGCGAGCGCGATCGCGTCCTCCATCGCGAGCTTCGTCCCCGATCCGATCGTGAAGTGCGCGGTGTGTGCGGCGTCGCCCAGCAGCGCGACGTTCCCGTGATGCCACGCCTCGCACCGGAGCGTCACGAAGCTGATCCAGAGCGAGCGGTTCGACAGCAGCTTGTGGCCGGCGAGCTCGGGCGCGAACAGCTCCTGGCAGAAGGCGATGGACTCCTCCTCGCCGGCGCCTTCGAGACCTGCTTGCCGCCAGGCGTCCTCGCGGCACTCGACGACGAAGGTCGAGAGGTCGGCGTCGAACGGGTACGCGTGCCCCTGGAACATCCCGTGCTCGGTCTCGCGGAAGATGAAGGTGAACGCCCTGAAGACGAGGTCGGTGCCGAACCAGACGAACTTGGTCCGGTGGACGAGCTCTTTGGGGCGGAAGCGGTCCGCCATCAGCCGCCGGACGGTGCTGTTCACCCCGTCGGCTCCGACGACGAGGTCGGCGCCGGCGAAGGCCGAGAGGTTCGGGACCTCGGCGTTGAACGCCAGCTCTACGCCGACGTCACGGCAACGCCGCTGAAGGATCTGGAGCAGGCGCTTTCGGGCGATGCCCGAGAAGGACTGCCCTCGCGCGCGCACCACGTCTCCCCCGTAGTGGATGTCGATCGCGCCCCACCGAGCGAACGTGTCGGTGATCTCCGTCCAGGTCTCGTGGTCGGCGTCGCGGAAGGAGCCCAGCGTCTCCTCCGAGAACACGACCCCCCAGCCGAACGTCGCGTCGGGCGCGTTGCGCTCGTGCACGGCGATCTCGTGGTCGGGGTTCGCCTTCTTGGCGAGGAGCGCGAAGTACAGGCCTGCCGGCCCGCCGCCGACGACCTCGATCCTCATCGCGGACTCACCCGATGGCGCCGATCACGTCGGCGAGCCGGTCCACCTGGGCGAGGTCGGCAACCGTGGGGAGCAGCACCAGCTCGTCGCACCCGGCCTCCTCGTAGCCGCGGACGAAGTCGATCACGGCCTGCGGGGTGGTGAGGTTCCCGGCCGCGATCTTCTCTGCGAACGGGCCCGTGAAGGCGTAGTAGTCGCGGAGGTAGTCGGCGCCGGCATCCTCGTCGCCGAGCGCGAAGTAGCCCTGGCCCCAGAGGGCCGGACGTCCCGGGCGCTCCGCGTCGGACCAGGCGGCCCTGGCGGCGTCGGCGGCGCGGGCAAAGGCCCGGGGCGGTCCTCCGCCGTGGACGTACCCGTCGGCGTAGCGGGCCATGCGCCCCATGGTCCGCCCGGAGAGGCCTCCGACCAGGATCTCCGGCCCACCCTCCTGAACGGGCGGCGGGCCCCTGGAGTCGTCGGCCCACATGGCTCGAAGGGTCGCGAGCTGCTCGTCGAGGATGTCGCCCCGCCGGCGATGGTCGACGCCGACTGCATCGTAGTCGTCGATCCGGGCGCCGACCGCGAGGCCGAGCGTCAGCCTGCCTCCCGAGATCGCATCGAGCGTCGCGGCCTGCTTGGCCAGCAGCGCCGTGGGGCGAAGCGGGCCGACGACCACCATCGTGACCAGCCGAACCCGGCTCGTGACGACGGCCGCGACGGCGAGCGCCCCGAACGGGTCGTGGCTGTCGTAGGCGATGCGGTCGAGGACGCCGACGCTCGTGAAAGGGCCGCCCTCGGCGCGGAGCGACCAATCGGCGAAGAGATCGCCCGCGGTTTTGGGGATCGTGTTCGGAAGGCCCACCCCGACCCGCATCAGCTTCCTCCGTTCCCTCGCGCCGGCCGGAGCCCCGGCGCTTGAGTTCCCGCGTGCCCGACCCCAGGCCCGAGCGCCGCTCGGCCGAAATCGTAATGCGGCGCCGCCGCCCGCCAGGCGAGCAGGCGTAGCATCCTCCCATGGACGAGGCGACGTTCGAGCGACTGCGAGACGCTGCCGCCTTGGCGTTCGCGGACGGCGCCGTGTTGTTCGCGTACCTGTTCGGCTCCGCTGCAACCGGAAGGACGCATCCGCGGAGCGACGTGGACGTCGCCGTCTTTCTCGATCCAGAGGCCGGAGAGCTCGACACGCTTCGCGTTTCGCTCGATCTTGCCGGCCGACTCGAATCGGCATCAGGAGTCGGGAACGTCGAGGTCGTGGTGCTCAACGCGGCGCCGCTCGCCCTCCAGGGACGAGCGGTGAGGGAGCGCCGGGTGCTCTATTCCCGCGATGAATCGACGCGTGTCGCCTACGAGAGCCTCACGCTGCGCGAGTTCTTCGACTTCGACATCCACGCTCGCCGGCTTGATCGCGAGCTCCTGCGGCGTCATTCGGAGGGCGCACGCTGATGGTCGATCCGGGGCGGGTTCGTGCCTTGCTCGACCGCTTGGCAGAGGAGACCGCCGCTCTCCGTCGCTTGGGGGAGCTTCCGACCGAGGAGCTGGCGGACCCGGATCGGTGATCGAGATCCTCCGCGGGCAGGTCGACGACCTCGACGCGTTCAGAGTCGAGATCGCTCGCCGATTTGTCGACGAAGCGTAGGTGGGCGCTAGAGCCGGGGGCTTCCGCCGGCCGTCTGCCCCCCGTCGACGACCAGCACGGCGCCGGTGATGAACGAGGCTGCGGCGGAGCAGAGGAACACCGCCGCCGCCGCAACCTCCTCCGGGCGGCCCCAGCGGCCGATCGGGATCGACGCGACCAGTTCCCGGTTCGTGTCGAGGTCCTCGCGTAACCCGGCGTTGAGGTCGGTCTCGATCCAGCCGGGCGCGACCGCGTTGACACGCACGCCGGAGGGCGCCCACTCCATGGCGACGGTCTTCGTGAGGTTGATCAGCGCGGCCTTGGCGGCCCCGTAATACGACAGGCCGGGAGTGCCCAGGAACCCTGCGACGGACGCCACGTTCAGAACGCACCCGGAGCCCTTCTCGAGCAGGATCGGGCCGACCGCTTGGATGCCGTATAGCGCGGAGAGGAAGTTCACCCGGAGGTACTTCTCGAACCCCTCCGGCTTCGTCTCTACAACGCTCGATCGGAACGGCGCCGCTCCCGCGTTGTTCACCAGGACGTCGATGGTGCCAAAGGCCTCGAGCGTGCGGACCACCATGGTCTGCACGGACGCCAGCCCCGAGGCGTCGGTCACCACGGGGAGCGCCCGCCGGCCGAGGGCCTCGACCTGGGCCGCAACCTCGCTCAAGGCCTCCTCGCCTCGCGCGGCGAGCACGACGTCGGCGCCTGCCTCCGCGAGGGCAATGGCGATGGCTCGACCGATCCCGCGGCTGCCCCCGGTCACGATCGCTACTTGACCCTCCAGCGAACGCTGATCCACTCGGCCCTCCACCTGTCGGTCGACGGACGCAATCTACCCGTCCCCGCCGGCCGCCTGTCACGATAGCGACCAACGACGATGGGGGAGATCGACAAGTCGAGCGAAAGATTCCCGGTCCGGCCTCTCGAGAAGGGGGACCTGGAAGCGCTGAACCGGCTGCTCCCTGCCTGGAACTCCTCGGAGTACGCGAAACGGCTGCTTGCTCAGCGCCGGGCGGAGCTCCTTGCGGCGGTGGCCTGGGACGGGCCCGCGCCGGTCGGAAGGGGCATGGTCCTGTTTCCGGAGGCCGACGAGTACTCCCTCTCGGCCGAGCGGGAGGGCTGTGCCGAGGTGCGCGACGTCTTCGTTGCCCTCGAGCATCGCCGCCGGGGCGTGGCTCGAGCCATCATGGCCACCCTCGAAGGTGCAGTCCGGTCGCAAGGGATGCGAAAGGTCGGCCTGACCGTGGCAACGGACCCGGAGCACGAGCCCGCGCGCCTCCTGTACGCGACCCTGGGCTACGAACACGCGCACGGCCCGTTCATCGGAGGCGCCGTGCTGATCGGAGATAGCGGCGAACGGATCCCCTTCGGCGACATGATGGTCTTTCTGACGAAGACGCTAGGCTAGGCGACGCATGGGCGCCGATTCGATCGATCCGCTGGACTTCATCGACGTCGATCACCTGCTCTCCGACGAGGAGCGCGCGATCCGGGGCACCGTGCGCGAGTTCGTCCATGAGCGCGTCCTTCCGGGAATCGAGGAGTGGTTCGAGACCGCGACGTTCCCGCGCGAGGTCGCCGCGGAGCTGGGCAAGCTCGGGCTGCTCGGGATGCACCTCACCGGCAACGACTGCGCCGGGACCAACGCGGTCTCCTACGGCCTCGCCTGCATGGAGCTCGAGGCTGGCGACAGCGGATTTCGATCCTTCGTCTCGGTCCAAGGCTCGCTCGCGATGTTCCCGATCTGGAAGTACGGATCGGAGGAACAGAAGCGGGAGTGGCTGCCGCGGATGGCCGCCGGCGAGGTGATCGGCTGCTTCGGCCTGACCGAGCCGGACTTCGGCAGCGATCCCACGAACATGCGAACCGCCGCCCGGCGCGACGGCGACGACTGGATCGTCTCCGGCACCAAGATGTGGATCACAAACGGGGGCATCGCCGATCTCGCCGTTGTTTGGGCGCAGACCGACGAGGGCATCCGCGGCTTCCTGGTGCCGCGCGGCACGCCGGGGTTCTCCACGAAGGACATCCACCGCAAGTTGTCCCTCCGGGCCTCGGTCACCTCGGAGCTTCTCCTCGACGAGGTCAGGCTGCCGGCCAACGCAGTCCTTCCCGGCGTGACGGGGATGAAGGGTCCGCTCTCGTGCCTCTCGGAGGCCCGCTTCGGCATCGTGTGGGGCGCGATGGGGGCCGCGCGCGTGTGCTTCGATTGCGCACTCGAGTACGCGAAGACGCGCGTGCAATTCAGCAAGCCCATCGGGGCGTTCCAGCTCACCCAGGCGAAGCTCGCCAACATGCTGGTCGAGCTGAACAAGGGGACGTTGTTGGCCCTTCACCTCGGCCGGATGAAGGACGAGGGTCGCGTCCGCCCCGAGCACATCTCGCTCGGGAAGCTGAACAACGTTCGCGAGGCTCTGGCTATCGCCCGAGAGGCCCGCACCATCTTGGGGGCGAGCGGCGTGACGCTCGAGTACCCGATCATCCGCCACATCAACAACCTGGAGTCGGTGCTCACATACGAGGGCACGTCCGAGATCCACACGCTGATCCTCGGCCAGGCCCTCACCGGCCTCCGCGCGTTCGACTGACGCGGGGGCATGTAGCCTTTCGTCCGCAGAGAGGTGATTCCGGACGCCTAAGGAGGAACGAATGACGCGCGAGATCGACTGGACGCTGTTCGAGAAGGCCGTCGACCTGACCGCCTCGGCGGTGCGGGGCGCGATGGGCGGAGAGGGGAGCCAGCCCCCCAAGTTTGCCGCCGACCTCTTCCGGGAGATTTGGACCGCTCTCAAAGAGGCGGCGGAGGACCTGCCCGGGAAGGGCAAGGCCGGCTTCTAGCTCGGTTCAGCCCGCGATCTGCGAGAGGTCGCGGATGGAAACCACGCCGACCAGAGTGTCCTCCTCCATGACGGGGAGATGCCGGAATCCGCGCGCGAGCATCACCTCGAGTGCCTCCTTCACGGTGGCGTCGGCCTGGATCGTGATCGGATTCCGTGTCATCCAGTCGGAGGCGGGATGACCCGCGGCGTCGAAGTGCGCGGCGAGCGCCCGCACGACGTCGCGCTCCGTGAAGATCCCGGAGAGCCGGTCGCCCTCCAGGATCAGCACCGATCCGATGCCTCGCCCGCCCATCACGGTCGCCGCCTCGGCCAGGGTGGCCGTGGGCGCGAGCGTGACGAGGTCCCTGCTCATCACGTCGCGTACCGTCATCATCCCCGTCGGGGCGAGCGTACCCCGCTCGGGTGAACCCCCGCCAGGCGCTCGGGGGACGCACCCGCTCGGGCTCCCGTCCAACCCGCGTCGATCCTGGGCGGCTTTGGAAGGGGGCTCACCATGAGGAAGGTCGCGATCCCGCTCGTCCTGTTCCTTGCGCTGGCCGGCGTCGTGGGGTTCCTGGCGACCGGTGGCTTCATCGGCTCGGACGTCGGGGCCGGCGGAGGCGGGGGTGGGCGAGGCGAGGCCGGCCGCTGCCGACGCTACCTTCGCACCGGCGGAGGCCCCCGCGGAGGCTGAGGGTGGAAGCCCTTCCTCCGTCGGGGAGCTCCCCTCCATCGGTCCGGCCATCGTCAAGACCGCCGAGGTCTTCCTGGTCGTAGAGGAAGGCGCGTTCGACGACGCCTTCCAGAACGCCACCTTGGTAGCCGGGAGCTACGGGGGCTTCGTCGAGTCGTCGGCGACCGCGGGCACGGACTCTCGGTCGGGCGAATTGCTGATCAGGATCCCGAGCACAAGCTTCGAGCCGGCGCTGAAGGAGCTCCGCGAGCTGGGCGAGGTCCACGCGCAGTCGATCTCGGGGCCGGGACGTCACGTCGAAATTCGTCGACTTGGAGGCGCGATTGCTCACCTGGGGGACGCAGGAGTCGGTCCTGCTCGACCTGATGTCGCAGGCGACGACCATCGCGGGGACCCTGCGCGTCCAGCGCGAGCTGCAGGACGTGCAGCTTCGCATCGAGCAGATCACGGGACAGCTCCGGGTGCTCCGTGACCAGAGCAAGATGTCCACGATCCAGGTCTCCCTGCCTGAGAGGGGGGCTCCCGTCGGTGGCGGCGGTGGCCGGCCGGGCCTGTTGGAGGCTTGGAACCTGGCGTTGACCGGGGTCCTCGGTGTCTTGTACGCGGTAGTGGTAGGGCTCGGCTACCTGCTTCCGATCGCGGCGCTGCTCGGCCTCGGCACATTGGGATACCGGAGGCTCCGCCCACAAACGTCTCCGCCTCGCTCTTCTTAAGTTGACACTTACGTAAGTATCAGCTTAATCTCTGCCGTGTGGAAGCCGCGCTCAAAGCCATCGCCGAGCCGAGGCGCCGGGAGATCCTGCGCCTCGTATGGGACGCCGAGCGATCGGCGGGGGAGATCGCCTCGCACTTCGAGGTCACCCGGCCCGCGATCTCGCAGCACCTGCGGGTGCTGAAGGAGGCCGGGCTGCTTCACGAGCGCCGGGACGGCACCCGCCGCATCTACCGGGCCCGCCCGGAGGGGCTGGCTGAGGTGCGGGAGTTCCTCGACGGCTTTTGGGCCGAGTCCCTTGACGCCCTCAAGCGGGCGGCCGAGGCCGAGGAAAGGAGGTCGAAACGTGCAGGCGGAGACGACCGACACGATCACCCATGAGGTGAGGATCGCGGCCCGCCCCGAGACCATCTTCGCGTTCTTCACCGACCCCGGGAAGATGATCAGTTGGAAGGGCAGAATCGCGACACTCGACGCCCGAGAGGGTGGCGTATACCGAGTCGATGTGAACGGGCGGGATATCGCGGTCGGCGAGTACGTCGAGATCGACCCCCCTCACCGTGTCGTCTTCACGTGGGGATGGGAGGGCAACGAGAACGTGCTTCCGGGATCTAGCACGGTGGAGGTGACTCTTTCGCCGGACGGCGACGAAACCGTCGTCCGCCTCGTCCACCGGGACCTCCCCGCAGGTGCGGGTGCCGCGCATTCGGAAGGATGGGACCACTACCTGCCGCGGCTCGCCACGGCGGCAGCGGGAGGCGAGCCTGGGCCCGACCCCTGGGCCGCAGAGACGGAAGGAGGCATGTAATGGGCAAGCCCGT
>JBQTIP010000191.1:0-3573 GCA_052388025.1 Actinomycetota bacterium | reverse complement strand
TGTCCGAGGTCCTCATCGACTATCGCGGCTGACGCTGCTACACGACGAACGCGCAGCCGTCCCAGAGCGCCTCGACGCGGCGGCGGACCCCGCCCACGACCTGGACCTGCATGGAAGCAGCCCTCATCCAAACACACGCAGTAGGCGATCACGTGTCGTCTCCGCGGCGTTCGTGGGCGCTGCCGGTACGAGCATCGCGAGCCCCACGAGCGGTCCGATCCACTTGCGGAAGAGGTTCGTTCGTCCCCTAATGTCTGCCCCCTGTCTTCGTTCACTCATTGCCGCTACCTCTCCCTGCCTGCCACCTCCTCTCGCTGTTCAGCCCTTCGACCCAGCCGCAGAGCGAGGAGGCCGGCGATCGCGAGTCCGAGCGCCGCGACCCTGATCGGGACAGGGTCGAGGCCCGTCTGGGCCAGGCCTCCCGACTCCAGGACCGGGGAACCCTCCTGATCCGCTTCCCCCCCGACGCGGCCCGCACGATCACGACCCCGAACATCCCGGACCCGGGCTCACCGTGGACCTGGCAGTAGTACGGAACCCGGCCTATCTCGTCGAAGATGACCGCGAAGGTCTGGCCGCTCTCGAGGGTGCCCGAATCGAAGGCCCGGTCATCGGCCGTCACGGTGTGCGGGTTCTGGCCCTCGTTCGTCCACACGACCCTGCTGCCGATGGTGACTGTGAGTTGCATCGGCTGGAACCGGTTGTCGACCGCCGCCGCGCCCACCACTCCTTGTGCGAGTCGAGCGGATCGCTTCTGCTTCGGCGGGCCGACCGGGCTCTGATCTACCGGCGTCTCGGCCGGGCCGGAGGGCGTCGATTCCGCATCCGTCTGGCCCGCCCTGTCGTGAGCGTCGGGGTCACACGGCTCGCTTCCCCGCGCGCCGGGCGCCGGCCCATCCGTGCACGTGGGCTTGGAGGACGCTTGGGCGGAGCGCACGCGAGCCGGGGCGAATCCCTGATCCGCGGCGGCGGCTAGGGCGGGCATCACGCTGGCCCCGACGAGCACGGCCGCCACGACCGTCAGGTCCGCCGCCACGTGCGCGGCCAGACCGCGCGGCATGAGCCACCCCCTCTCGCGTCGGAGACCCGTAATACGGCCGAGAGGTAACGAGGGTTTGCCCGACGGGATCGCCCGCGAAGCGGTGGGGGCCTAGGGATTGGGCGATCGATTCGAGTACGAGTTCGGGACTCCATGGACGATGCCGCCCTACCCCTTGCCCTCGAGGAGACCCCACCCCCCTCGGTGGCCTCTTCCGCCGGCGGGTCCCAGCCCGAGCTCGTCCCCCTAAGCGCCCCTCCGCAGAAGGAGGGGGTAGTAGAGGCCACCGGCGTGGCTTGCCCGTCGCTGCTCGTCCTCGCTACGCCCGAGCGCGTCTGGCGCGCTGTTCGAGGACCCGATTTCCCCCGAGTGGGACGCTGTGTCGCTCCCATGAGCGCGCCGGCCGGAATCGTCCACACGACTTCCGCGTCTTAACCGGGCGTTGTGGGAGATGATGTGGGGTTGTGAG
Organism: Actinomycetota bacterium; assembly: GCA_052388025.1. Lineage (GTDB taxonomy): Bacteria > Actinomycetota > UBA4738 > UBA4738 > HRBIN12 > JBQTIP01. Next base: position 2,065 of record JBQTIP010000191.1, on the reverse strand, counting down.
CTCTTGCCGTGGGTCTTGTTGGAGGGCGGCCGGAGGCCAGCAGCGCGGCCGAGCGCGGTCCGAACTTGGAACCTCGATCCTGTCCCGGCGGCCGAGGTGATGTAGGGCATGGGCAAGCATCGCGGCTCTCGCTTCACCCGGCGTCGTCGGGTGGTCGTCCTCTTCGTGTCCGTGGCCCTGGTCGTGCTCGCGGCCGCGTCGGCGGCGGCAGCCTACGTCTACGAGGAGCGGATGGCCGATCGGATTCTCCCCGGGGTTCGCATCGCCGAGGTGGACGTGGGCGGGCTGACACGGGCTCAGGCAACCGAGGCGGTGAGGGAGGCGACCCAGGCCCTCCTCTCGCGGGAACTGACGGTCAGCGTCGGCAGGCGCCAGTGGGCCGAGCCCGTGGCCTCGCTCGGCGTCCGGGCCGAGATCGGAAGAGCGGTCGATCGGGCATTCGCCCTGTCAGAGTCGCGTCCGTGGGTCTCGCGGGCGTACCACCGACTCAGCGACCGGCCGCTAGGGGAATCCATCGAGCTCTCCTACCGCTACCGGCCGGGGCCGGTACGAGCCCTGCTCAAGGCCATCGCGGCCGAGGTGTATCGGCCCTCGACCGACGCTGCCATCATGCTCCGGGACGGGATGATCGAGCTCCAGCGACCCCGGACGGGCCGGGATCTTGACGTGACGGCCGGAGTCGGGCTGGCGGCAGCGGCGCTCGGATCCTGGCAGACCGAGGTGAGCCTTCCGCTCGAGCGCGTCGCCCCGGAGGTCACCGAGGAAGACCTGGGCAAGACCATCACCGTGGACCTCACCTCGAACACGCTCAGGTTGTACGACGGCCTGGGGGTGATCAAGCGCTATGACGTGGGTACGGCCATGCGCGGCTTCAGCACACCCTCGGGAGTATGGGAGGTCATCGACAAGCGCGAGAATCCCGCCTGGTACAACCCTGCACCCGACGGGTGGGGAGCCGAGATGCCCCTCGTGATCCCCGGCGGCCCCGACAACCCGCTCGGGACGAGGGCCCTGTATCTCGATGCGCCGGGCATCCGGATCCACGGGACGCCGTCGACGACCTCGGTCGGTTTCTACGTCTCCCACGGCTGCATCCGGATGCGCATGTGGGAGGTGGAGGAACTCTATCCGCTGGTACCGATCGGCACCCCCGTGCTCGTCTACGGCGCCCCACCCTGGGGGATCGTGGAGGACCCCGGCATCGCGGGAACCTGAGCCCTCGGCGTGCTGCCCTATCTGGCAGAGCCGGGCGCCGCTTCTCGAGCCGCAAGGACGCTCGGAATCGGAAGCGCGGCGGATCCTCGAGGAGCGCTTCGCCCGCGGAGAGATCGACGCCTCCGAGTACCGCGACCGGGTCGCCGTCCACGAAGAGGGTCGACAGGAGCAGCCTCACCGCTAGGATCCCGCGATTAGGCTGCAGCCGAGGCTGGATGCCGAGGGTGCGCATGCAGACGGGAAGGTCCTCTATCGCGAACCACCGGGCCACGTGACCGCCCGACGGGCGGCCACTCCGCTCCCCTCGGGGGCCTCCACTACCCCCCCTCTGCGGAGGGGCGCTTGGGGGGACGAGCTCGGGCTGGGACCCCCGGGGGAAGAGGCCCCCGAGGGGGGTGGGGTCTCCTCGAGGGCGGCAGCTTGCCATTAGAGGCCCCCGGGAGGTGGGGTGCATGGGAAGAACCGTGGAATCAGACCCATTGGTGGACCGCGCAGCCGACTGGGGCTGGCGCGACGGCTGACCACGGACGGCTCGGAGCCAGCCCGGCGGGTCAGCAGGCGAACGTCTTGCTGGCCGAGCTGGGAAGTCGGCCGTTCGAGCCGTCGAACTTCGCCACGATCCTGCACGTTCCGCCCTCCGGACGGTCGAACGTCGTCGAGTACCCTACCTGCGCCTTCGGATCAGCTTCGTCGTCGACGAGTACGCTCGGCTGATCGCGCGTCCCGAGCGGTTCCCCGAGGGATCGGCGCAGGGCATGTTCGTCGCGAAGGTGCTGCGAGAGTGGGCGAGGCAGGACCACCTCTTCGATCAGCAGCCCAACCCGACCAAGGAGCAGCTTGAGTTCCTGGA
>JBQTIP010000190.1:0-6294 GCA_052388025.1 Actinomycetota bacterium | reverse complement strand
GACCGTTCTTCGCACGGTGGGCGTGGCCGCCCGAGCCCTCCTTCCCCGGGGCTCGGACCCACCGCCGATTGCAATCCGCGGCGAGGCGATCCACGCCGCGAAGCCCGCGAGCACCGCGCCCGTCCGGGTGTGCGCGCCGATCTGGTTCACGGCCGTCGCCTTCACCTGGGAACAGGCCGGCGGGGACACCATCAACACGCACATAGCGGTGAGCGACGACGGCTCCTCGTACGAGCGAAGCATCGAGGTGGACACGGAGAGCGCGCCCGACCCCGGCTCGATCGAGCATCACCCGAACCAGCAGGGGTCGTCGCTCCTTTGGACCGGCGGCTCCCGATGTATCCGGCTCTCCATGGATCTCCCCGGGGGTACAGAGATCTCCGGGCTGCGCGTGCACTTCCTGAACGCGTCGGGCACGTCGGAGGGGCCGGACACGGGCCCGCCGGACCGGGGTCCGGCGGAGACGAGCGCCACGGGAGGGCTCTTCGCGCCGACGGCGGCCGGTGCCTTGGCCTCGGAGCCCGAGATCATCACGCGGGACGCGTGGGGCGCCGATGCCTCACTCATGAACTGCACTCCTGGAGTGGCGCCCGCGGTGAAGATGGCGTTCGTCCATCACACGGCGGGCTCGAACACCTACACGCGGGAGGAGTCCGACGACATCCTGCGGTCGATCATGGCTTACCACACTCAGGGACGCGGGTTCTGCGACATCGCCTACAACTTCCTCATCGACCGCTTCGGCAAGGTGTACGAGGGCCGGTCCGGCGGGACGACGGTCCCGGTGATCAGCGCGGCAACGCAGGGCTTCAACACGGGCAGCGTCTCGATATCGCTGATGGGGAACTTCGAGACGAAGCGGCCTCGGGCCAAGGCCGTGGATGCGTTGCATCTCTTTCTGGCGTGGCGTTTGGACGTCGCGCACCTCCCACCGAGGGGCCACGCGAAGATGACCTCCGGAGGCGGCGACAACACCCAATACTCGGCCGGGACCGTCGTCAGGCTGTCGGTGATCTCGGGACATCGCGACACCGGGTTCACGGACTGTCCGGGCGCTTACCTCTACGAGGATCTACAGGAGATCAGGAAGACGGTCGCCGGCATCGGCCTCCCGAAGATCTACCGGCCGGCGCTGTCGACGTCCTCGATCGTGGCGGGAGCGGGCGGCGACATCCGGATCACGGCGACCGCGACGGAGGCCCTCCGGTGGAGCGTCATCGTGCTCGACCCGGCGGGCGCAGTGGTCGCCTCGTTCCCGGCCGCGAACGGCGGGCGGCTGGATCTGCTCTGGCCGGCGACCGGTGGCCCCCCGCAGCCTGCGGCCCCCGGCGTCTACCAGGTCGTAGTCGCCGGGGAAAGCGCCGGCGGCGGGATCGCCCGCGAGGCGTCGCTCCCCCTCACCGTGACGCCGGCGCCGTCGCCCTCGCCGTCGCCCTGAGCGACACGGCGCCGCCTAGCCGCGCGCTGCCACCGCCGACTCGGCCAGGACGTCCAGCGCCTCGTCGAGCTGGTCGTCCGTGATCACGAGCGGGACAAGGTGGCGGAGCACGTTGTGGTAGATGCCGCAGGACACCGTCACCACGCCCCGCCGCTGGGTCTCCTGCATGAAGGCGGAGAGGTAATCGCCAGCGGGCTCCCTGGTGCCTCTGTCCTTCACCATCTCCACGCCGATCATGGCCCCCACGCCTCGCACCTCGCCGACCTCGGGGACGACGTCTCTCGCGATGTCCTCCCAGCGCGATCGGATCTGCTTGCCGATCAACTCTGCGCGCTCGAGGAGGCCCTCCTCCTCGATGATCCGAACAACGGCGTTCGCGGCGGCGCAGGCCACCGGGTTGCCGACGTAGGTTCCGCCGATCGCGGAGGGGCCGGGCGCGTCCATCACCTCGGCGCGCCCGACGACCGCCGAGAGCGGATAGCCGGCGGCGAGCGCCTTGGCCAACAGGACGAGGTCGGGCTCTAAGCCGAAGTGCTCCGAGGCGAGGAACTTCCCCGTCCTGCCGCAGCCGGTCTGGATCTCGTCGGCGATCACCAGGATTCCGTGGCGGCGGCAGATCTCGGCCATGCCCGGGAGGAACTCGGGCGCAGGCACGACGAACCCGCCCTCGCCCTGGATCGGCTCGACGATGACGGCGGCGACCGAGGCCGGGTCGACCAGTGTGTTGAACGCTCGCTCGAGGACGGCGAGCGCCAACTCGCCGGAGCGCTCCGGCTGCGAGCTCCGGTAGGGGTAGGAGAACGGCACCCGGTACACCTCCGGCGCGAACGGTCCGAATCCTGTCTTGTACGGGCGGTGGCGGCTCGTTAGGGTCATCGTGAGGAGCGTCCGTCCGTGGAACGCACCCTCGAAGCACAGGATCGCCGGCCGTCCGGTGGCCACGCGAGCGAACTTGATCGCGTTCTCCACCGCCTCGGCGCCGGAGTTGAACAGCGCCACCTTCCGCTCGCCCCCGCCGGTCAGCGCGACCAGGCGCTCGGCGAGCTCTACGTAGGTCTCGTACGGGATGACCGAGAAGTCGGTGTGCGAGAAGCGCCCGGCCTGGGCCCGCACCGCCTCGACGACCTTCGGGTGGGAGTAGCCGACGAGCTGGCAGCCCAGGCCGCCCGATAGGTCGAGCATCGTGTTCCCGTCTACGTCGGTGAACGCGGCGCCGAGCGCGTGATCGATGACGGCGTTCACATGTAGATAGAGCGGGTCGGCGACCACCCGCTCCTTGCGGGCGATGACCTCTCGCGATCTGGGCCCCGGTATCTCGGTGACCAGATTGATGGTCGGCACGATGCTCCTCCTCGGCTGTTCCGCTTCTTCGAAGCAGGCAGGCTACACGGGAGCCGGGCGCTCCGGCACCCATTGTGCCGGCGAGCCGCCCCTGCTATAAGCGCATGACGCTCGCAGGCCGCGGGCCTCCGAGGGGAGGACACGTGAGAAAGCTCCGGACGGTGGCGGTGGGGATCTCGTTGGTGGCGCTGACGGTGGGCCAGATCGCAGCGGCCGGGGTCGGCAGCCGAGGGCCCTCTCGGGCGGCGCACCGCTCCGCGATGGCGCTGAAGCGCTCGGTGCAGGCCTCCGTCGCCAAGCACGTTCGCTCCTCGCCCCTCCACCTGGAGTCCGAGGTCGAGTGCATAGCGGCGCGGAAGCCCGGCGCCGCGAACGTGAACCTGGACTGCGACGACGGGCTGGCGCCGAACAACGAGCCGGACATCGAGGTCGACCCGCTCGACCCGCTGCACATGATCGCGAGCTCGAACGACTACGACTCGTGCTGTGACGAGTTCTACACGAGCTTCGACGGCGGCGATACCTGGGTCACCGGCGACATGTCGGCCGAGGGCCCGTTCCGCATCGGCAGCGATCCCGTGACCGTGTTCGATCCCGTGACCGGCCACGCCATCCACTCGTCGCTGAACTTCCTGTTCGTGGCCGACGGCGCCGACGACGGGGACCTGGTCGTGTCCATCTCGACCGACGGAGGCCTCGTGTGGGGCAAGCCGGTAGTGGTCGCCGACGGCGAGGGAGACGACAACGATCCGCTGCAGATCTTCCACGACAAGGAGTGGATGGTCACTGACACCAACCCGGCCTCGCCGCACTACGGGCGGACCTATCTCACATGGACGGCCTTCGTGGCGGAGTTCGGCGAGTACATCGAGTCTCCGATCTACGAGGCCCACAGCGACGACGGCGGGCTCACGTGGAGCGCGCCGCAAGAGATCTCCGGATCCAGCTCCTCGTTCTGCACCTTCCAGACGGCCGGACCGTCGGATGAGTGCGACGAGAATCAGTTCTCGGTGCCGACCGTCGCGCCCAACGGGACCGTCTACGTGGCGTTCGAGGGCTCCCAGAACGAAGCGGCGTGGGAGGCCGGCGAGCAGTTCGAGACCGCCTACCTGGTGGTCCGATCCACCGACGGCGGCTACACGTGGTCCGACCCGGTGAAGATCGCGGACCTCGAGGACGGGAGCCGCGACTACCCGGTGAACGTCGACGGCCGGCAAACGCTGTCGGGGCTGCAGATCCGCGTGAACTCGGCCGGCAACATCGTGGCCGACCCGGACACGGGGATGCTCCACCTCGTGTTCTCCGACAACCGGCAGGGCGTCCACGACTCGGACGATCCGGTGACCGAGACGAAGGTGTTCATCACGTCGTCCGCGGACGGAGTCACCTGGACCGTTCCCGTTGCCGTCGATCAGCGACCGGGCGACCAGTGGTTCCCCTGGGCGGACGTGAACCCGGTGACCGGGGACGTCGGGGTCATCTATCACAACCGGCTCGAGGAGGCGCCCGAGCTGTACGTCACCCGATTCGCCGTCGGCGCGCCGGGCTCGTTCGCATCGGCGAAGGTGAACACGGCGCCGTCGAACCCGAAGCAGTCGGCGTGGTTCCGCGCATACACGAAGGGGTGCTGGCTGTGTGCGGCGTTCCACGGCGACTACCTGCGCGTGGCGTACGGCTCGGACGGCGCCGCGAACCTCGTCTGGACCGACATGCGCCGCCTGATCGACAGAGGCACTGCCAAGCCCGGGTACACGGAGAACATCTTCTTCGCGCGCGTGTGAACCGGCGCCGCGAGGCCCTAGACGCGAAGCGCTCGGAAGCGCTCCGCTGCGCCCTGGAAGGCTTCGAGCGGCGCGATTAGGTCCCCGATGGCGCCGATCAGTCCCTCGAATCCGCCGAGCCTCGGGGCCTCCAGGCGGAGCGTCTCGGCCAGCCGAAGTGCCTCGTCAAGCCCCTGGCGAGCGCGGTCCCAGGCGTCTTGGACGGCGTCGTCCCGCCACTTGTCCATCCCCGAGTGCGCGCGGCGAAGAAGCTCCTCGAACTCCGAGAGCGCGTCGGGCAGCGGCCGGCCCGGCAGCCGGGTGGTCGGCATGGCCTCGGTGAGCGACTGCTTCGCGCGCTCGACCCGCTCGACCACGACCAGGAACGCATCGAAGCGCGGAGCGAGCTCCGCGGGTAGCCGCTTGCGACGGAGCACGCGCGAGCCTAGAGCCCGGAGCGAGCGGACTCCGCTCGGATTGCCACGGCGGTCTCAGGGTCGTTCGTGGCCACCGCGTCCAGGCCCCACGAGAACAGCGTGCGGAGGGTCTCGGCGTCGTCCACCGTCCACGTTCCCAGGCGGACCCCGGCGTCGTGCGCCTCCTTCACGAACCCCTCGCCCGCGGTGAGCAAGGCCCGAAAGTTGGGCAGGGCGAACGGGTGACCGGCCTCCCTCACGTGCGCGAGGGCGGCCCCGGCCTCCACCCGATCGGTCGTGAGCAAGCCGGTCGGGACCCCCGGGGCGAGCTCCCTGGACCGACGGATCGAGACTGGATTGAACGACGATACAAGGACTGGGCCCTCGAATGAGGCGCCGGACAGCTCCCTCAGGACGGCCTCCACCACCCGTTCCCGGTCCGCCTCGAACCCCGGCGGCCCCGGGATGTTCTTGATCTCAAGGTTCACGCCGCCCCGCCCGCCGACCAGGTCGAGGACTTCGCGCAAGGACGGGACCTCGGCCCGCAAGTCCCATGCTCGCCCGGCGTTCAGGCGCTTGACCTGGGCAAACATGAGCTCGTGCACGTACCCGGAACCGTCGGTGGTGCGGGAGACGTCGGCATCGTGCATAACGACGGGGACCGCGTCGGCCGTCAGGCGCACATCGAGCTCCACGATCTCCGCGCCGGCTTCGAGTGCGGCGCTGAAGGACCCCAGGGTGTTCTCGGGGTGAGTCGAGGAGGCGCCGCGGTGGGCGACCACGACCGGAGAGTTCCCTGGATTGAACGGGTATTCAAGCATTGATTTTGGAAAACCTCCCGAAGTATATTGGCGTTCCTCGCTCGGTCCGGGGCGGAAAGCTCGGTCGGAGGCAGACGGGAACGCGATTGGACTGGGTTCAGCGGGCACGCTGCAGGGACGAAGACCCGGAGCTGTTCTTCCCCATCGGCACGACCGGGCTTGCGGCGGCCCAGGTCGAAGCGGCCAAGGCCATCTGCATGCGTTGCGACGTCCGCGCCGAATGCCTGGAGTGGGCCCTCGTGACCGCTCAGGACGCCGGGGTGTGGGGCGGCCTGTCCGAGGACGAGCGCCGCGCGCTCCGCAGGGCCCGCCGGCGCGGGGCCGTCGTGGTCGTCGCCGGCTAGCAAGCTAGCAAGCTAGACGAGGCTCGACGGGCAGATCTGGCTGACCGGGCACTCCTCGCATCGGGGGGTCGGCGCCTTGCACACGGCCCGGCCGTGGTCGATCAGTACGTAGGTGAAGTCGAACCAGCGCTTCTTCGGGATCAGGCGCATCAGGTCCTGTTCGATCTTGTCGGG
>JBQTIP010000189.1:0-2038 GCA_052388025.1 Actinomycetota bacterium | reverse complement strand
GGGTGGTTCGTGATGTTGACCTGGTTCGAGCCATCGGCCTTCATGAGGAAGATCTCGGCGTTGATGCCGTCCGCGATCCGCTGGAACGCGATCTTGCCGGGCTTGCCGGGCACGACCGCCTCCGCCGACGGCGCGAGGGCGAGACTCAAGGACACGAGCGAGAGGATCGAAAGGACGACGAGAACACGACGTCGCAGCACGGTAGTCCCCCCTCCGCAGGATCGGATGCGCGGGACGCTATCCGACCCGGCGATCACCCGCAAGCGACGGCTCAGCCGGCGTGGGCGGAGCGGGACTCCGCCCACTCCTCCCAGGTGATCAGCACGTCCCGCGCCTTGGAGCCCAAGGACGGGCCGACGATGCCGCGCTCCTCCATGAGGTCCATCAGCCGCCCCGCCCGCGCGAACCCGACCTTCAGCTTGCGCTGGAGCATGGACGTCGAACCGAGCTGCGAGCGGATCACCAGCTCGGCGGCCTGCTCCAGCAGCTCGTCGTCGCCGGAGAGGTCCGCGTCGTCCTCGGCCGGCGGCCGGCCCAGGCCCTCGACGTTGGTCGCGTACTCCGCCTCGCGCTGGCCCCGGATCCACTCGCACACCGCCTGGATCTCCTTCTCGGTCACCCATGCGCCCTGGATCCGCACGGGCTTCGAGATGTTGGAGGGGGCGAACAGCAGGTCGCCGTGGCCGACGAGCTTCTCGGCGCCGTTGATGTCGAGGATCACGCGCGAATCGGCCTGCGACGACGTCATGAAGGCGATCCGCGACGGGATGTTGGCCTTGATGAGCCCGGTGACGACGTCGACCGAAGGGCGCTGGGTCGCCACCACCAGGTGGATGCCCACCGCGCGGGCCATCTGCGCGATCCGGCAGATCGCGTCCTCGACATCGCGCGGCGCGATCATCATGAGATCGGCCAGCTCGTCGATCACGACCAGCATGTACGGCAGATGGCCGAACCGCTCGTCCTGCCCCGGCGGGACGCGGAGCGTCCCCTCGGCCCGGCCTCGCAGGTAGGACTCGATATCGCGGATGCCGGCCGTGGCGAACGTCTCGTAGCGCATCTCCATCTCCCGCACCACCCAGGCGAGGGCCTCGGCGGCCCGCTTCGGGTGCACGATGACCGGCGACAGGAGGTGCGGTAGGTCGGCGAAGTGCGCGAGCTCCACCCGCTTGGGGTCGACGAGGACGAGCTTCACGTCCTCGGGCGTGGAGCGCATCAGGATCGAGGTCACGAAGGAGTTGATCAGCGAGGACTTCCCGGCACCGGTGGCGCCGGCGATCAAGAGGTGCGGCATGTCCGCGAGGTTCACCATCACGGCACGACCGTGCACGTCCTTCCCGAGCCCAACGAAGAGCGGGTGTGCGGCCTGCCGGGCGGGCTTCGAACGCAGGACGTCGCCGAGCGTCACGAAGTCGCGGACCCTGTTGGGCACCTCCACGCCGATCGCCGAGCGCCCCGGGATCGGGGCGATGATGCGCACGTCGGGCGTGGCGAGGGCGTAGGCGATGTCGTCCGCGAGCGAGAGCACGCGGTTCACCTTGGTCCCGGACTCCACCTCGACCTCGAAGAGCGTGACGGTCGGACCGCGATGCGCGGTCGGCACATTCGCCGGAACGCCGAAGGTGCGGAAGGTCCGCTCGAGGGCCTCCATCGTGTGCTCCTCGTCGCGCCCGTCGGCGGTGCTCTCCGGCGCCTTCCGTAGGAGGTCGATCGGCGGCAGCTTGTAGTCGCCGCGGCCGCTCGGCACGCTCGCGCGCGTGAGCCGAGGCTCGACGGGACCGTCGGGCTCGGGCTCGCGGAGCTCCGGAACGACGATCGTGCCCTCGTCCTCGTCGCGGGCCACGCGTCGCCCGGCCCTTCGCGGCCGTCCCGCCTCGTCCTCGGGCACGTCGGCGGCCGTGAAGAAGTCCCTCACCTTCGCGAGGGCCGTCGCGAGCGGCGTGCCGGTGAAGATCAGGAGGCCGAGCGCCGCGAGCCCCGCGCACACGATCCCCGCCCCGAGCGACGAGATCGCCCGCGAGAGCGGCCACGCGGCCCC
>JBQTIP010000188.1:0-24587 GCA_052388025.1 Actinomycetota bacterium | reverse complement strand
GTGCATCCCGGCTCTATGCTGCGTGGGACTTGGACGAAGAGGCGAGACCTCGGGTCCTGATCGTCGACGACGACCCCGTGATCGTCCGGCTGATCCAGGTCAACTTCCGCATCGACGGATACGACGTGGAGACGGCGCTGGGCGGCGAGGAGGCGATGGAGAAGGCGCGCACCCGCAGGCCGGACGTCATCGTCCTCGACGTCATGATGCCCGGTGTCGACGGCTGGGAGGTCTGCCGCCGGCTGAAGGAGGACCCGGAGCTGCACGGCGTGCCCGTGATCCTCCTGTCGGCCCGTACCCAGGACGAGGACCGACGACGCGGCTACGCTCTCGGCGTGGTGGAGTACGTGACCAAGCCCTTCGACCCGATCAAGCTGGTCGACATCGTGCGGCGGCTGCTCGCCGGCACAGGCTCGAGCTAGCCCCGCCCGCCGCACACGATGATCGAGGACCAGCTCTCGCGTCTGGTGGCCGAAGCCCTCGCCGGGGCCGCGGCGGAGCTCGGTCTGTCACCCCCGCTTCCCGAGGTCGAGCTCGCGAAACCGAAACAGAAGGAGTTCGGCGACTTCTCCACGAACGTCGCGCTCGTTCTCGCAGCCCGGCTCGGCCTGAACCCCCGTGAGGTGGCTGCGGTGATCGTGCCCCACTTTCCCCCTGGCGGCGTCGTCGAGCGCGTTGAGGTCGCGGGACCCGGCTTCATCAACATCTTCGTCGGCGACGAGTGGCTCTTCGATGTGTTGCGCGAGGTGGTGGAACGTGGCCCTGCGTACGGGCGGGCCGAGCCCTCCGGACTATCCGCGCAGGTCGAATACGTCTCTGCGAACCCCACCGGCCCACTGCACATCGGCCACGCGCGCAACGCCGTCGTCGGCGACGCGCTGGCGAACGTCCTCGAAGCCGCCGGCTGGCGGGTCGAGCGCGAGTTCTACTTCAACGACGCAGGCCGGCAGATGGAGCTGTTTGGATCCTCCGTCGAGGCTCGGTACCTGGAGCTGTTCGGCCGTGACGCGGTCATACCGGAGGGCGGCTACCACGGCGAGTACCTGGTCGACGTCGCGAGGGATATCGCCGCCGAGCTCGGCGCGTCCCTGGTCGATCTTCCGCCGGGGGAGCGGCTCGCGAGACTCCTCCACGAGGGCGCCGGCCGCGTGCTGGACGGCATCAAGGAGACGCTCGGGCGCTTCGGTGTTCGCTTCGACGTGTACTTCTCCGAGCGCGAGCTGCACGAGAGGGGTGCGATCGAGCGAGCGATTGACCGGCTCCGCACGGCAGGCCACGCCTACGACGCCGAGGGCGCGGTCTTCTTCCGGTCGACGGCGTTCGGCGACGATAAGGACCGTGTGCTCACTCGGGCCAACGGCGCGCCCACCTACTTCGCCGCCGACTGCGCCTACCTCATCGACAAGTTCGCGCGCGGCTTCCACCGGCTGATCTACGTCTGGGGCGCGGACCACCATGGCGACGTCGTCAGGGTGAGGGGCGCGGCCGAGGCGCTCGGCTTCGACCCGGACGCCGTCGAGATCGTCCTTTACCAGTTCGTCTCGCTCCTACGGGCCGGGGAGGCGGTCAGGATGAGCAAGCGCGCCGGCGAGATCGTGACCCTCGACGAGCTCCTCGACGAGGTCGGCGCCGACGCAACGCGCTTCACACTGCTGTCGCGCTCGAACGACTCGCCCCTCGACTTCGACATCGAGGCGGTGAAGCGCCAGACCCTCGACAACCCCGTCTATTACGTGCAATACGGGCACGCCAGGATCGCGAGCATCCTTCGCCACGCGGCCGAGGGCGGCGTCGCGCGCCGTCCGATCGAAGATGTCGACCTCGGCGTGCTCTGCACGGAGTCCGAGCTCGACCTCCTCCGGGTCATCGCGGAGTTGCCCGAACAGATCCGGTCCGCCGCCGAGCTCCGTGGGCCGCACCGGCTGACGCACTACGCGCAGCGCTTCGCGGATCGATTCCACCGGTTCTACACCGAGTGCCGGGTTCTGACCGACGATGACGCGCTCACACAGGCCCGGCTGTGGCTTTGCACGGCCGCCGGGCAAGCCATCGCGAACGTGCTCTCGCTGCTCGGCGTCTCGGCGCCTGAGTCCATGGACCGAGCCGATGGCTGAGCTGGCCGGAACGACCGACGGCATCATGGTCCGTCCGGCTCGCCCGCGCGACGTTCCCTCGTTCCTGGGGGTTTATCGAGCGGTCGCCGCCGAGAAGCGATTCATCCGCTCGGAGCAGGTCTCTCACGCGCCTCGCGTCTACCGCCGGCGGTTCCGGCGCTCCTGGACCGACGAGGGGGCGCATATCGTGGCGGTCGTGGGCGATCGCGTGATCGGGCATCTCAGCATCCACCGCGAGGACCACCCAGTCACGCGCCATGTCGCGACGCTCGGCATGGCCGTCGCCCCCGAATGGCGGGGGAGGGGCGTGGGCAACCTCCTGATGCACGAGTCGCTGCGGTGGGCGCGCGAGGCCGGCGTGGAGAAGGTGCTGCTCTCTGTCTATCCGGGGAACGCGGCGGCGATCGGGCTTTACCGGAAGTTCGGGTTCACCGAGGAGGGAAGGCTCGTCCGCCAGTCGCGGAAGTCCTACGGTTACGAAGACGAGATCCTGATGGCGAGATGGATGGAGCCGGAGAAGACGGCGTGACGGAACGAGCCTTGCGAATCGGGATGCTCGGCTGCGGGAACGTCGGCGCGGCCGTCATCAGGCTGCTCGACGAGCACCGAGAGGACATCGCCCGCCGGGCCGGATGCCGGCTGGAAGTGGCGCGCGTCGCGGTCCGCGACCCGTCTCGCGCTCGCGACGTCCCGCTGGAGGCCTCCCGCTTCACTTCCGATCCGCGGGAGATCCTGGACGACCCCGACGTCGACATCGTCTGCGAGCTGATCGGCGGGGCGGAGCCGGCCGGCTCCCTGATCCTCGCGGCGTTCCACCGCGACAAGCCGGTGGTAACCGCCAACAAGGAGCTGCTCGCGACTCGAGGCCGCGAGCTCTTCGACGCGTCCGACGCCAAGGGTCTCGATCTCTACTTCGAGGCGGCGGTCGGGGGCGGCATCCCGCTGATCCGGCCGCTCAAGGAGTCTCTCACCGGGGAGCGGATCCGCCGACTCATCGGGATCGTGAACGGCACGACCAACTACATCCTGACCCGGATGTCGGAGAACGGCATGTCCTTCACCGACGCGCTCGCAGAGGCCCAAGCGCTCGGCTACGCGGAGGCCGCCCCTACCGCCGACGTCGAGGGCCACGACGCCGCCGCCAAGTGCGCGATCCTCGCATCGATCGCCTTCAACGCCCGCGTGGTCGCCGCCGACGTGTACCGCGAGGGCATCTCCTCGGTTACGAGCGACGACATCGCGTTCGCTCGACGACTGGGCTACGTCGTGAAGCTGCTGGCCATCGCCGAGCTCGAGGACGAGCGGATCGCCGCGCGGGTTCACCCCGCGATGGTGCCCGAGAGCCATCCGCTCGCCGCCGTTCGCGAAGCGCACAACGCGGTCTTCGTCGAAGGCGAGAAGGTCGGGGAGCTCATGTTCTACGGCCGGGGCGCGGGCGGCGACCCGACCGCCGTGGCGGTGGTCGGGGACCTCGTGAGCGTCGCCCGCAACCTCATGAGCGGGACCCGGGGCGTGGGCTGCACCTGCTTCCTCGAGCGCCGGCTCCGGCCGATGGCGGAGATGCAGGGCCAGTACTACCTACTCCTGCAGGTGGAGGACCGGCCCGGCGTTCTGGCGGACATCGCGGGCGTGTTCGGCAGGGCGGGCGTGTCGATCAAGAGCGTGTGGCAGGAAGGATCCGGCCGCGACGCCCAGCTTGTGTTCATCACCCACCGGGCACGTGAGGGCGACTTCCAGCGAGCCGTCGAGGAGGTCCACGGACTTCCGGCCGTCGAGGAGGTCCGCAGCATCCTCCGCGTCGAGGGCGAGGAATGAGCACGTCGCAGTGGCGCGGCGTCATCGAGGAGTACCGGGATCGGCTGCCGGTCACGGCCGAGACGCCGGTGGTCACGCTCGGAGAAGGCGGCACGCCGCTCGTACGGTCGGAATCGCTGTCTGTCGAGACGGGCTGCGAGGTGCATCTGAAGTATGAGGGCTCGAACCCCACCGGCTCCTTCAAGGACCGGGGCATGACCCTGGCCATCTCGAAGTCGGTGGAAGAGGGCTCCAAGGCCGTGGTCTGCGCGTCGACCGGCAACACGAGCGCCTCGGCCGCCGCGTACGCCGCGAAGGCCGGCATTACGTGCGCAGTGCTCGTGCCGAAGGGCAAGATCGCGCCCGGCAAGATGGCCCAAGCCCTCGCGCACGGCGCGAGGGTCCTGGAGGTCGAAGGGAACTTCGACGCTTCCCTCGAGCTGGCTCGGGACCTCGCCGCCGACTACCCGGTCACGCTCGTCAACTCGGTGAACCCCAACCGCCTCCAAGGGCAGAAGACCGCAGCGTTCGAGATCTGCGACGCCCTCGGGCGCGGGCCGGACCTCCACATCACTCCCGTCGGGAACGCCGGCAACATCTCGAGCCACTGGATGGGCTACTCCGAGTACCTCGCGGATGGCGTGATCCACGAGCCGCCTGCTCTGTTCGGCTTCCAGGCCCAGGGTGCCGCCCCAATCGTCCTCGGCCGTCCGGTGCCGAACCCCTCGACGATCGCGACCGCGATCCGTATCGGGAACCCGGCCTCCTGGGAGAAAGCGGTCGCCGCCGCCTCGGAGTCCGAGGGGGAGATCCTGGCGGTCACGGATCGGGAGATCCTCTCGGCCTACCGGCGTCTGGCGGCGGAGGGGCTGTTCACCGAGCTCGCCTCGGCCGCGTCGGTGGCCGGCCTTCTCCACCTGGCCGCGGACGGGCGGCTGCCGGGGGGCGCCACGATCGTCTGCGTGCTCACCGGCCACGGGCTGAAGGACCCGGAGTGGGCCATCACCGGAGCGAGCCACCCGCGCCCCGTCCTCGTCGATCCCGTGGCCGTGGCGGCCGAGCTCGGCCTGTGAGGCTCACGGTCAACGTCCCGGCCACCGTGGCCAACCTCGGTCCGGGATTCGATTGCCTGGCGATGGCGCTCGACCTCGTGAACGCGGTCGCGGTGGACACCGAGGGGACGCCCGGGGTTCGCGTGGAGGGCGAGGGAGCCGGCGAGCTGCCGGAGGACGCGTCGAATCTCATCTTGCGCTCGATGGCCCACCTGACAGGCGAGACCGGTTCGGTCCTGCCTCAGCTCTCGCTCTCGTGCCGCAACCGGATCCCCCTGGAGCGGGGGTTGGGATCCTCGGCCGCCGCGACGGTCGCCGGGCTGGTCCTGGCCGACCGCATCCTCGGCTCCTCCCTCCCGCCGGAGCGTCTCCTGCAGATGGCCGTCGAGGTGGAGGGCCACCCGGACAACGTCGCGGCGGCCCTTCTTGGCGGGCTGACCCTTGCCTACCGCTCTCGCGACGGGTGGCGGGCGGAGTCGATCGAGCCCTCACGCGATCTCCGCCCCGTCGTACTTGTCCCCGATGGCGAGCGGCTTCCGACCTCGGAGGCCCGGCGGGTGCTGCCGCGGGAGGTGGCATTCGATGACGCTACGTTCAACCTGGGGCGCGCGGCGCTTGCCGTCCTCGCCCTCACCTCCCGCCCGGATCTGCTTGCTGAGGCACTCGAGGACCGATTGCACCAGCCCGCTCGGCTCGAGCTCGTCCCGGCCGTCGAGGCCGTCTTCCGCCACCTGAAGGGCGCGGGAGTGCCGGTCTGCGTGGCCGGCGCCGGCCCGTCGCTCCTGGCGTTCGAGTCCGATGGCCGGCTCCTGCCCGAGATCGGACCGGGCTGGCGGCTCCTCCGAGTCCTTCCCCGGGCCCGCGGAGCCGAGGTAGCGTTAGGCTTCTGATCGTCTTCGCTTATTCCTGCTCGAATGTGACCGATATCATTGAAGAGCATCAATGCCGAACCTAGACTCGCGCGAGGCCCGCGGGGGGGCCGATAGACCGCGGTCCCCTTCCCGGCAACCATGAGCGCCGAGCCCGAACCCCACCCCGCCCCCCACCGAGGACCGGCCAAGGACGCCGTCCCAGTTCTGGTCACCGATCTCGCCAGCAAGACCCTCGCGGTCAAGGAGGGTGAGACGTTCCTCTACTCGGACTTGGAGGGCAACCTCGATCACGGCGGCGACTACGGGCTTGGGCTGTACTCGAAGGACACGCGGTTCCTTTCCCACTTCCGGATGACGCTCTCGGGTCGCAACCCGGTTCTGCTGTCCTCATCGTCGGAGCGGGCGTACATGTCCCACGTCGATCTCACCAACCCCGACCTGTACGACGGCGACGAGCTCACCGTGCCCCAGCAGACGCTCAACATACGCCGCATTCGGGTCATCAACGGACGGCTGTTCGAACGCGTGCGAGTGAAGAACTACAACGCGCAGTCGGTGACGCTCGACCTGGAGTTCACCTTCGGCGCCGACTTCGCCGACATCTTCGAGGTCCGAGGGATGGCTCGCGGAGCCGAGGGACAACTCGAGCCGCCGATGACGGACGAGGCCGCCATGGAGTTCGGCTACGTCGGGCGGGACGGACTCCGTCTGGTGACCCGCATCGAGTTCGCCACCCGACCCGATCGAACGGAGATCGACGGCTCGGTCATCACTGCGGTCTTCCGGCTGCACCTCGGGCCCTACCAAACCAAGCTCGTGGCGATGACGGTCGAGCCGAGGACGGAGGACGCGGCGCCGCGGGCTGTCGATTTCGACGTGGCCGTACACGAGCTTCGCCGCTCGTACGAGGATTGGGAGCGCGAGTCCACGCAGATCGTCACCGACAACGAGCTGTTCAACCAGCTGCTCGACCGAAGCCTTCGGGACCTTCGGGCCCTGTACACGGATACTGACGGCGGCAGGGTCCTCGCGGGCGGGATCCCCTGGTACGTGACGGTCTTCGGGCGGGACGCGCTCATCGCGTCGCATCAGCTCCTCTCCGTGAATCCGCGACCGGCCCGCGACGCGCTGGAGCTCCTTGCCGCGCATCAAGGAACGAAGGAGGACGACTGGCGCGACGAGCAGCCGGGGAAGATCCTTCACGAGGTCCGTCAGGGCGAGCTGGCTCGCGCCGGCATCGTTCCCCACACGCCGTACTTCGGATCGGTCGACGCGACGCCCTGGTTCGCCATCCTTTACGCCCAGCACTTCCGGTGGACCGGCGACCTGGAGTTCGCCGGGCGCCTCCTCCCGGCGGCCGAGGCCGCACTTCGCTGGATCGACGAGTACGGCGATATCGACGGCGACGGCTTCGTCGAATACCAGACCCGCTCTCCGCGCGGGATCCGGAACCAGGGGTGGAAGGACTCGCACGGCTCGATGCCGCACGCAGACGGCCGCCTGGCCGAGCCGCCCATCGCGCTGTCGGAGGTCCAGGCCTATGTGTACCTGGCCAAGGTCCGCATGGCCGACGTCTACGAGGCGCTGGGCGACGATGCGAGGGCCGAGTGGCTGCTCGCGGAGGCGCACACGCTGCGCAAGCGCTTCAACGAGTCGTTCTGGATGGAGGATGAGAAGTACTTCGCGGCGGCACTCGACCGGGATAAGCGGCAGGTGCGGACCGTCATGTCGAACCCCGGTCACGCCCTCTACTGCGACATCGTGGACGCCGACAAGGCCGCGGCGCTCGCCAAACGACTTCTCGCGCCCGACATGTTCTCGGGCTGGGGGATTCGCACGATGAGCAAGTCGGCCACCGCCTACAACCCCATGAGCTACCACAACGGGTCGGTCTGGCCTCACGACAACGCTCTGATCGCCGCCGGCCTGAAGCGTTACGGCTTCGCCCGGTCGACGAACCGCGTCGCGACCGCGCTCTTCGACGCTGCGATCCACGCCGACTACCTGCGGCTACCCGAGCTCTTCTGCGGCTTCACCCGGCGGACCCCGAACCGCCCTGTGAGCTATCCGGTGGCGTGCTCCCCGCAGGCCTGGGCCGCCGGCGCCCCGTTCCTGATGCTGCAGGCGATCCTCGGGATCTCCGCGATGGCCCATCAGAACATGCTCACGGTGAACAAGCCGCACCTGCCCGCTTGGCTGAACACCGTCGAGGTGCGGAACCTGCTGGTCGGCCGAAGCCGCATCTCGCTCGTGTTCCGCCGCGAAGGCGAGATCACGTCGTTCTCGCTGCTGGCCAGGGACGGCGACGTCCGCGTCGTGATGGAGGAGTAGCCGCTACGGGGGCGGCCCTTAGGCCGCCCCCGTCGACGGAAGCGCGATGGCCCGTCAGTTGAGCGGACAGCCCCGCTCGTTCGCGGCCTCGAGGTTGGTATGGGCGGAATCGACGTCCTCGGGTCCCGGATCCACCCCCACCGCGTCGCGGTAGAGGGCGATCACCTCGGCGCCCGAGAACTCGTAGTCGATTCCCGAATCGGCGCTGGCCAGGGCCGCCGCTGCGTGGCGGTCCAGGGCGATCACGCCGCCGCCTGCGGTGTCGGTCGCCTGGATGAGCGTCACGTCGTCCCCGAGGGCGGACTCGGCCGACGTGACCCCGAAGGTCGCGTTGAACAGATCGGTCGAATGGATCGACGTCGTGAAATCGTCGCCACCCACACCGTCCCACCGCTCCTCGTGGTTCTTCCAGTAGCCGGGCGTGCAGCCCTCGGTGCCCCCGGGAGGCGGTGGGCACACCACCGTGATCGAGGCGCTGTCGGAGTTGTTCCCCAGCTTCCTGCGGTTCTCGTTCGCGGCCGTCACCGTGGCCGTGTTGTCCAGGGTTCCACAGTCGCCCTCGCCGGTCACGGCCTCCACCGTCACAGAGAACGATCCGCCGCCGGCTAGGGTCCCGATATCGCAGGTGCAGGGCGTGACCCATGATCGTGCAGGCGGCCAGGTCGGGATTCTCGGTCCAAGCCAGGCCCGAGCCCGGGATCACTCGTTTGGGGTACAGCAACTACTCGTTCGGCATGGTTCGTGCTGAAAGGTCCCTAGCACTGGGACGCATCGAAGGCCTCGGCGGGCAGGGCGCCGGGGCCTTCGGCGTTTCAATCTCGTACCTAGGACCCTGTGCTACCGCACGCAGTCGCCCGTCGGGACCGGGGCCATGCGGCCCACCGCCGCTCGGGCATCGGGCAGCACGTCGGGCGAGGTGATCGCATACCCGACATCGCCATCGGTGGTCGATGCCGCGAACACGATCCCGGCCACCTCGCCGCTCACGAGGACGAAGGGTCCACCCGAGTTCCCCGGCCTCACGACCGCTTGGAGCTCGTAGACGTCGCGTACGACGGTGCCGCGTCCGTAGATGTCGCGCCCGGTCGCCCGGATGAAGCCGCGGACCGCCGCGCCCACGCCCGTGAGTCCGCCGCCTTCCGGATACCCGAGGACCGCGCCCTTTGCACCCCGACCGACGTCGCCGTCGACGAACTCGAGTGCTGGTCCCGGCGTCTCGGCCACGCGAAGCACGGCGAGGTCGAGATCGGGGTCGTAGAGGACCGTCTCGGCTTCCTGGCTCTCTCCGTCCTGGGTTTGCACCTGCGGGGCGTCGACCCCGGCCACCACATGCGCGTTCGTCAGCACGTAGGAGGGGGCGATCACGAAGCCGCTCCCTTCCTGGATCGCGCCGCAAGCCTCACCGACGATCCGCACCGTGCTCTGGTCGGCGGCGTCGAACGCTCGCTGTGCCTGCGCCTCACTCGGCTCCCTCACCGGTCCGGCCGGCTCCGGGGGCAGGCCGCTGAACACCTCCGGGAACCCGAACCGGTTGAAGAACCGCCGGACTTCGGCCAGGAGCGACGGGGGCTCGGGAAGCGTCGCGCCGAGGACTCGGACGATGGCCGAGCGGCGGATCTCGCCGGCCAGGGCCGGGAAGGGCCCGTTGACCAGGTTGAGGGCGATGAACCAAGTGCAGAGGAGCACGGCCGTGACCGAGACCAGTGAGCCGGCCGCGGCGTCGGCCGGCCGGAATCGACTGCCTCGTGTGGCCGCCCTGACCCTCGATCCCAGGAGCCAGCCGGCGCCGTCGCCGAATCCGGCCAGCGCGAGCAGAGTGGCTAGGGCGATCCCGGCCTGGGTCGCTGGGTCCTCCGCGAGCGAGGCGAGGGCCGGGGCGAACAGCGCGCCCAGGATGAGCCCGACAAGAAGCCCGCCGTAGGTGAGGAGCTGCAGCGCCGCGCCTCGCCGGTACCCCGAGAAGGCGGCGAAGGCGAGCAGCAGGACCAGGACGAGGTCGAGCAGGTTCACTGCTCGAAGTATCGTCGAGGCCGGTACGGACCGAACGGAGGAGATCCGTTGACGGAGGGCACCAGCCGGCCCGGGGAGCCACCTGAGCGGCGCCCTGATCGCGACTACACTTAGTCCTCGTGCTAACCAACGCGCACATCTCGGATCCCCACGTCGGCTCCCCCTATTTCGTCGCGAACATGATGAATCGCGTCATCATGGAGCTGAACGAGCTCAGCCCCGACGTCGTGATCTGCACCGGTGACCTCACGAACGAGGGGTATCGCCAGGAGTACAAGGGCTGGCTTGCCTACCGGGATCGGATCGAGGCTCCCGTCTGGACCGTCACCGGGAACCACGACGCGCGCAACGTCGGCTACCTGCACTTCGAGGAGCTCATCGGCCCCCGGCGCTGGACGGCCGATGTGGGAGGGGTGCGTATCGTGGGGGTCGATTCCAGCGAGCCCGACCTGAACGAGGGTCAGGTGGGTCGCGAGCATTACGACTGGATCCGCGAGCAGTTCGACGTCTCGGCCGACCTCAAGGTCTTCGCCCTCCATCACCACCTGCTGCCGGTACCGGGCACCGGGCGCGAGCGGAGCACGGTCGCCGACGCCGGGGATCTGCTGGAGGTGCTGATCGGGGCGGGCGTCAACATCGTCCTCTCCGGCCACAAGCACGTGCCGTACGTCTGGCGCCTGGAGAACTTGTACGTGGCGAACGCCGGCACGGTCGCCTCGCTCCGCCTCCGCGGGCACACCAAGCCCTGCTACAACGTGCTGGAGTTCGAGGGCGACGAGGTCAAGATCTTCCGGAGGTTCCCCTTCCGGGGCCAGACGATCACCGCCCACTTCTCGCTATCGACCGGGGCGCAGTACTACCGTGAGCTGGAGCCCACGGTCCAGGAGGTCGTCGCTCAGCAAGCAGGGGAGTAGCCGGCTTCCACATTCGATCGCTTAATCGGGAGGAAGTCGTTTGAGGGTTCTCGTTCTCGTGGACGGCGAGCATTACCCGTCGGTGACCCGCTGGGGGATCCAGGCGGCGCGCACCATGGGCCACGAGGTACTTGCCGCCCTCTTCGTGGGAGGGATCGAGAAGATCGACCCCGGCGTGCCCCCCGAGCTCGGCGTCCCCGTCCTCACGGCCGGGGGCGACGCCGGCCGCTCGCTCGCGTCGGCACTGGACGACGTCGGACCGGAGGCGGTGCTGGACCTCGCCGACGAGCCGGTCCTCGGCTATCGGGAGCGGATGGAGCTTGTCGCCGTCGCGCTCCTCCGAGGGGTCCCCTATCTCGGCTCGGACTTCCGCCTCGACCCGCCCATCAGCGGCCCCCCGCTTCCCGTTCCCACGGTTGCCGTGATCGGGACCGGCAAGCGGACCGGCAAGACGGCGATCGGCGGCGAGCTCGCCAGGGTGGCGGATCGCGCCGGCCTGGGGCCGATCGTCGTGGCCATGGGCCGGGGCGGTCCGCCGGCCCCCCAGGTCGCGGACGCGGGGACCGTCACGGTGCGGAGCCTGCTGGAGCTGGTCCGGCAAGGGCAGCACGGCGCCTCGGACTACCTCGAGGACGCGCTCACAGCCGGAGTCACTACGATCGGGGCCAGGCGATGCGGCGGGGGCCTCGCCGGGGCGCCTTTCGTGTCCAACGTCCGCCCCGCCGCCGAGCTGGCGGTGAGGCGCGGAGCCGGCCTCGTGATCCTGGAGGGAAGCGGCTCGTCGATCCCGCCGGTTCCCTGGGACGCCGGCGTGCTCGTAGTCCCAGCCTCCGCTCCGCCGGAGTACCTGGGCGGCTACCTCGGTCCGTTCCGACTGTTGCTATCGGACCTGGTTGTCTTTACAATGGTGGGCAGCCCGAATGCCGGGCCCGAGAATCTCTCCGCTCTCAGATCCCACGTCCAGCGACTTCGCGGCGATGTCCGACTCTTCGTGACGGACTTCGAACCGGTGCCACTGGGCGATGTGCGGGGCAAGGACGTGTTCTTCGCGACGACGGCGCCGGGGGCGATCGCCGAGAGGCAGGTTGCTTCCCTGGAAAGCGTCTACGGATGCCGCGTCGTGGGGTGGAGCGCCAGGCTGGCCGATAGGGCCGGACTGGCGGAGGACATGGACGGGGCAGCCGGATACGAGGCGCTCCTGACGGAGTTGAAGGCCGCAGCGGTGGACGTCGCCTGCGACCGGGCGCTCGCGAACGGGGCGGAGGTGGTTTTCGTCGACAACCGTGCCGTGGTCGTGGAAGGCGATGTGGACCTCCCGACCGCGCTGAAGGAGACCATCGATATCGCGATGGAGCGAAGCAAGGGCAGAAGCTAGGGCGGAAGCCAGGGAACGATGAGCAAGGATCGCAAGACTCCCCACATCTTGATCTCCGACCGTGAGCCGGGCCTTCCCTACTCGAAGGGCCTGATGGCCTCACAAGTCATGGTGACGGGCCTATCGCCCTTCCGCGCCTACCAGGTCGCGGAGGCCATCGAGGAGCAGCTGCTCGACCGCGGAGCGCCGTCGGTGACCACCGACGAGCTGCACGGCCTCGCCGTGGGCGTCCTCGAGGAGGTGGCCGGCGATCGATACGCGAAGAACTTCCTGCGCTGGGGGGAGGTCGAGGCGCTCGACATCCCCCTGGTGCTGCTGATCGGCGGAGCGACCGGTGTCGGGAAGTCGACGATCGCGACGCAGCTCGCCGCGCGCCTCGGCATCCTCCGGGTAGTGGCTACCGATGCGATCCGGGAAGTCATGCGAGCCCTGTTCTCCCGCGAGCTGATGCCGGCGTTGCACACGTCCTCGTTCGACGCGGGCGAGGCCCTTCGGGAGCCGCCAACTAGGAAGGGCGAACGAGTTGTGCTTGGGTTCCGCGAGCAGATTGCGAAGGTGGCCGTGGGGCTGGACGCCCTGCTGGAGCGCGCCGCGCTGGAGGGGACCAGCGCGATCATCGAAGGTGCGCACGTGGTACCCGGCTTCGTCGACTTAGAGTCGCGCCGGGACAAGATCCTCGCTGTGCCCGTGGTCATCACCGTCGAAGACGAGGACGTGCATCGCAGCCATTTCGCGGCGCGATCCGCGGACCATACCGGCCGGCCGTCGAACCGGTACGTCGACGGGTTCGAGAACATCCGTCGCGTGCAGCGCTTCATCAAGAGCCAGGCTCTTGCTCACGGCGTGCCGGTGATCCCCAACTATGACTTCGACCACACGCTCGCGGCGGTGATCGACCTCGTGATGGAACGAGCTACGGAGCGAGCCGCACTCGTCCGCGGTGCCGACGACGGAGCCCGAGGGTACAGACGGAAGGGGAGATCGGCATGAGGCTGTTCTTGGATACCGCCAGCATCGAAGAGATCCGCGAGATCAATCGCTGGGGGGTGCTCTCCGGCGTCACCACCAACCCGTCGCTCGTCGCGCAGGAGCATCAAGACGCCCAGCAGGTGTGGAAGGAGATCCTGTCAGAGGTCGACGGAGACATCTCCCTCGAGACCACCGAGCTCGAAGCCGATGCCATGTACCGGCAGGGGCGCGAGCTCGCGGAGATGGGCCCGAACGCCGTGGTGAAGGTCCCGATGACCCCCAGCGGCCTCGAGTGCGGCAAGCGATTGACGGAGGATGGCGTGAAGATCAACGTCACCCTGGTGTTCTCGCCGGCCCAGGCGATCCTGGCGGCCGAGATCGGCGCGTACATCGTGTCGCCGTTCCTTGGACGGATCGACGACGCGGCCGCCGACGGGATGCACGCGCTCCGGCAGATCTGCGAGATCTACGACATCCAGGGCTACGAGACGCAGGTCCTGGCGGCCTCGCTCCGCCACCCGATGCACATCGTGGAGGCGGCGCTGGCAGGGGCAGACATCGCGACGATGCCCTATGACGTGTTCAAGAAACTGGTGAAGCATCCGCTGACCGACGTCGGGATCGAACGGTTCCTGTCGGACTGGGAGGCCCTCCAGGGGGAACTGAAGGGAGGAGCCTAGCAATGGACTCCGGAACGATGGACAAGGAGACGCTCGAGGGGAAGGTCACCTCCGAGCTGCACACGATCGCCGATGGGCTCGGCATCGAGGGGCACCAGCGGATGCGCAAGGCGGACCTGATCGAGAGCATCGTCTCGCGCGCCTCCGGTGACGGCCACGCCTCCGCGGTGACGGTGCAAGCGGCCGCCTCGTTGGGGGAGGCCGAGGCATCGAGCCCATCGACGGAAGCCCCGGTCGAGGTCGCCGGGACGACGGAGACGTCGGGGAACGGCGGGCCCACGACCTCGGAGGAGGCGTCGGGACGCGAGCGCGAACGGGAGCGGGAACGTCGAAGCGACCGGCCCGACGGTGGTGAGGGTGGCCGCCCGGACGGAGGGCGCCCGGAAGGGCGCCCCGACGGTGACCGCCGTGGGCGTCCTTCGCGCGATGAGCGCCGGCGACAGCGCGAGGTGCGCCGCCAGCGGGAGATGGAGGGGCGCGAGGAAGAGCTGGCCAACGCGCCCATCGCGACTGGCATCCTCGATGTGCTGCCGGAGGGGTACGGCTTCCTTCGGACCACCGGATACCTTCCGGGCAACACCGACATCTACGCGTCGCTCTCGCAGATCCGGCGGTTCGCCCTGCGCAAGGGCGACACCGTCACCGGGGCCGTGCGGCAGCCGAAGGACAACGAGAAGTACTTCGCGCTGCTTCGGATCGACAACGTGAACGGCATGGATCCGGAGGAGGCCAAGCAGCGGCCCCACTTCGAGAAGCTCACGCCGCTGTTCCCGCATGAGCGATTCCGTCTGGAGAGCGGCCCGACGGCCGTCACCGAGCGGATCGTCGACATGGTCGCGCCGATCGGCAAGGGCCAGCGGGGCATGGTCGTGTCCCCGCCGAAGGCCGGGAAGACTACCGTCCTCAAGAACATCGCGGGCGGCATCCTCTACTCCAGTCCGGAGACTCACGTTATCGTGCTGCTGGTCGACGAGCGGCCGGAGGAGGTCACCGACTGGCAGCGGACCGTCGAAGCTGCCGAGGTCGTGTATTCGACCTTCGACAAGCCGGCCGATCAGCACATCCAGGTGACGGAGCTGGTTCTGGAGCGCGCGAAGCGCCTGGCCGAGATGGGCAAGGACGTCGCCATCCTGCTGGACTCTGTCACGCGTCTGGCCAGGGCCTATAACCTCGCGGCGCCGGCCTCCGGGAAGATCCTGTCCGGCGGCGTCGATTCCACCGCGCTCTACCCGCCGAAGAGATTCTTCGGCGCCGCGCGGAACATCGAGGAGGGCGGCTCGCTCACGATCATCGCGAGCGCGTTGGTGGAGACGGGCTCCCGGATGGACGAAGTCATCTTCGAGGAGTTCAAGGGCACCGGGAACATGGAGCTCCGCCTCGACCGGCAGCTCGCGGAGAAACGGATCTTCCCCGCCATCAACGTTGAGGCCTCCGGCACCCGCAAGGAGGAGCTACTCATGCCGACCGAGGAGCTGGCGCTCGTGTGGCGCCTCCGTCGAGTGCTCCATGCCCTGGAGCCGGGTGCGGCGCTCGAGTTGCTGACCGACAAGATCCGGGCGACGAAGTCCAACGAGCAGTTCCTGAAGGAGATCGCAAAGGCGCCGGCATCGTAAGCTTGATGGCGGGCAACGGGAGTCGATGACGATGAAGCAAGGAATCCATCCCGAATACGTGATCGCGAACGTCCACTGTTCTTGCGGGAACACGTTCCAGACGCGCTCAACGAAACCCGAGCTCCGCGTGGAGATCTGCTCGAACTGTCACCCGTTCTACACGGGGAAGCAGAAGTTGGTCGACACCGGCGGCCGGGTCGAGCGGTTTCAGCGGCGGTACGGGCAGAAACCGGCTTCCGGGTCCTGATCCGCAGGACCCCGCCGATGGCTGAGGAGACGCCCGCGGCGACGCCCCTCCCGAAGAAGGAGCACCTCTACGGCGGGCAAGCCGTCGTCGAGGGCGTGATGATGCGCGGCCGCGATGTGTGGGCGGTCGCCGTGCGCCGCCCCGACCGCTCGATCCACATCGAGTCGCACGACATCGACTCCGTCGCGAAGCGCCACCCGATCTTGGCCAAGCCGGGCCTCCGGGGGATCATCACCCTGGGCCAGTCGCTGTCGATCGGAATCCGTGCGCTGTCGGTGTCCGCGCAGCAGGCGGCGCCCGAGGAGGAGCGGCTCTCCTCCAGGCAGATGGCCGTGTCGATGACGCTTGCCATGGTCCTGTTCATCGGCCTGTTCATCGTGCTCCCCGCGGTGGCCTTCCGGTGGGTGGGGCGGCGGGTTGACGCGAGCATCCTTGTGAATGCCATGGAGGGTGTCTTCCGGGTGCTCCTGTTCCTCGGCTACCTCTGGCTCATCGGGCGGACGAAAGAGATCCGGCGCGTGTTCGAATACCACGGCGCCGAGCATAAGACGATCGCGGCCTACGAGCACGACGAGGCCCTCGCCCCCGACGTGGTGGACCGGTACTCGACGCTTCACGTGCGTTGCGGGACCAACTTCCTGTTGATCGTGATGGTGCTCACGATCCTGGTCTTCGCGCTGTTCGGGAACCCGGGACTCTGGTGGCGGATCGGATCGAGGATCGTCGCGATCCCGATCATCGCCGGGCTCGCCTACGAGATGCTGCGTCTGGGCGCGAAGCACCCGGACTCCACCGTGATGCGTGCCGTCATGGCCCCGGGCCTGTGGCTGCAGAAGGTCACGACGCAGCCTCCCGACCGCGATCAGATCGAGGTGGCCATCGCCTCGTTCCGCGAGGTGCTCCGCCGCGAGGCGGAGCAGCCGGCGAGCGTCGCGCAGCCCGATCCGGATCGCTGAGCCGTTCCCGCCCGGACGCCGGGCTCGGTCGTTGAATTCACTCTGGGCCCGTCTACAGTGAAGCCTCGGCCCCGACGATCGAGCCGAGCAGGAGGTTTCCGAATGCCTGCCGCCGAAACCGATCTCCCGATCCGGATGACGCCCGAAGCCGTCCGCCGCCGGTCGTTCGCAAGGGTCCGGCGCGGCTTCGACCCGGACCAGGTCCGCGACTACCTGCATGAGGTTGCAGACCGGATGAAGGCTCTCGAGGGACAGGTCCGGGAGGCGAGGATGGAGGCGGACGAAGCGATCCGGAGCGCCGCCGTCAAGCAACCCGACGCCTACGGCGAGCTCTCCTCGCGCCTGGTCGAGGTCCTCCGCGCAGCGGACCAGCAAGCGGAGAGGCTGGTCCGGGATGCCAACGAGGAAGCGTCGCGCGTCCTCGCCGACGCGCGCGCGGAGGCCGATCGCCTCAGGCAGGAGGCGCGGTCCGAGGCGGCTGGGGCGCGCTCGGCTCGCGATCGCGCGCAGCGGGAGGCACTGGCCGAGGCCGATCGTGAGCTCTCCGAGCTCGCAACTCGCCGGGACTCGCTCGTGGAGGAGCTCCAGGAGATGCAGGAGAGCCTACTCGGAGTGGCTACTGAGCTCGACTCGGCGATCGAGACGTCGGATCCGACGACGGACGAACCCAAACAACCGGCGAAGCCTTCGCTCGACCGCGGGTTCGAAGAGCTCTGGACGACCGGGCGCGCGATCGACCTCGATCTCCCAGACCTCCCGCCCCTCGACCCTGTCTCCAAGAAGGCGGACCGGCCGCGCGGCAGCGCGGACTGAGCTTCCCCGGGTCGCCGGACTCCCGGGCCGGGATAATCGAGCCATGGACCTTGAATCCCGCCTGAACGAGATCGAGGCGAGGTACGAGCGGCTCTCTGCGGAAATGTCCTCCCCGGACATCGCGTCCGACCCCGATCGACTGCGGCGCCTCGGGAAGGACTTCGCCGAGCTGCGCGAGATCGTCGTGCCCTATCGGGAGTATCGAGCCGCCCTCCGGCAGGTCGATGAGGCCAGGGCCATGGCCGGCGAGGAAGCCGACGCGGAGATGGCCGCGTACCTCAGGGGCGAGGCCGAGTCCGAGGAGCGGAAGGCCGAGGAGCTTCGCGTACGCTTCGAGGCGCTGCTCGTTCCGAAGGACCCGAACGACGAAAAGGACGTCGTCGTAGAGATCCGCGCCGGTGCCGGGGGGCAGGAGGCGGCGCTGTGGGCGGGCGACCTTCTCGAGCTGTACCGGCACTACGCGGAGCGGCGGCGGTGGAAGACCGACGTGCTCTCCACATCGCCCGCGGACCTCGGCGGGTTCAAGGAAGTCGTCCTCGAGGTTCGAGGGAAAGGGGCGTACTCGCGGCTGAAGCACGAGTTCGGCGTGCACCGCGTGCAGCGCGTCCCGGTCACCGAATCGAGCGGTCGGATCCATACGTCGACCGCGACGGTCGCGGTGCTTCCCGAGGCCGAGGAGGTCGAGATCGAGATCCGCCAAGAGGACATCGACATCGACGTCTACCGCTCGTCGGGACCGGGCGGACAGTCGGTCAACACGACGGACTCCGCGGTTCGCATCACCCACAAGCCGACCGGCATCGTGGTCGCATGCCAGGAGGAGCGCTCGCAGCTCCAGAACAAGGAGAAGGCGATGCGCTACCTGCGTGCCCGGCTTCTCCAGCGGGCTCAGGAGGAAGCGCGGCAGCAGGAGGCGGACGCCCGCCGCTCGCAGGTAGGTACCGGGGAGCGTGCGGAGAAGATCCGCACGTACAACTTCCCGGAGAACCGGGTGACCGACCACCGCGTGAAGGTGACCGTGCACCAGCTCCAGAACGTGCTGGCCGGCGACATCGACGAGTTCGTCGACGCGCTGTTGGCGGCCGAGCGCACGCGGCAGCTCGCCGCCGGCAACGACGGGGGCTGAGCCGGATGACCCCCGCCGACGTCCTCTGCCGTGCTTCTGACTATCTGGACCGACACGGGGTCGAGAGCCCGCGTACAACCGCCGAGATCCTGCTCGCGGCTGTGCTGGAGACCGACCGTGCCGGCCTGTACGCGCGCCGGAAGGGGTTGTCGGCGCGGGAGGCCCGGATGTTCGGACGGGCGATCTGCCAGCGGTGCACGGGGACCCCGCTGCAGCACCTTACGGGGGACCAGCAGTTCCGCCGGCTCACGATCGGGGTTCGGCCGGGCGTCTTCATCCCCCGTCCGGAGACCGAGGTCCTCGTAGGGGCGGCCCTCGAGGCGGTCGCCGATGTGGAGAGCCCCGTGATCGTGGACGTCGGCACGGGAACCGGCGCCGTCGCGCTCGCGATCGCCCACGAGCGGCCCGACGCGCGCGTGCTGGCGACCGATCTGTCTCCGGAAGCCGTCGACCTCGCGCGCGACAACACCGCCCGGTTGGGGCTGGACGTGGACGTGCTGGAGGGCGATCTCCTCGCCCCGCTCCCGGAGGAGCTACGCGGCTCGCTCGACCTCGTGGTTAGCAACCCCCCCTACGTGACGCCGGAGGAATACCGGGACCTCCCGGCCGAGGTGCGAGCCGAACCGGAGCTCGCGTTGCTGGGTGGCGCCGAGGCATACGAGCGACTGGCCGAGGCGGCGGCCTCGTGGCTCCGGTCCGGAGGCGGCCTGGCGCTCGAGATCGGGTCGGGGCAGGCCGGGGAGGTCGTCGCACGGCTCGAACCGCGATTCGATGACCTCCGAGTCCTCCCCGATCTCGCGGGCCGGGACCGGATCGTCGTGGGGCGCCGGAGGTGAGCGATCCCATCGAGGAGGCCGCCCGGGCCGCGCTCGCCGGGGAGCTGATCGTGCTCCCGACCGACACGGTCTACGGCATCGGGACCCGACCCGACGACGCCGCGGCCACGGCTCGCCTGTTCCGCGCGAAGGATCGGACGCGCGATCTCGAGCTCCCGGTTCTTGCCTCTTCGGCGGCATCGGCAGGGGAGATCGCCGCGTTCGACGGCCGCGCCGAACTGCTAGCGCGAGAGCTCTGGCCGGGGCCGCTGACGCTCGTGCTTCAGCGAACCGATCGGAGCCGTCCGTGGGACCTGGGAGGCGACCCCGAGACGATAGGCGTCCGCGTGCCGCGCCACCCGTTGGCGCTCGCGGTGCTTTCGCGCAGCGGACCCCTAGCGGTCACTAGCGCGAACCGCTCGGGAGCGCTCACACCCGGCACGTGCGAGGAGCTGGAGGCGATCTTCGCCGACGCGGTGTCGATCTATCTCTGCGACGAGCGGCCGCCTCCGGGGACGCCCTCCACGGTCGTCGATCTCGCCCACGGCGAGCTTGCCGTGCTTCGCCCCGGTGGAGCTTCCGACGCGACGATCCGCGAGGTGCTCGGGCTCGGGGCGCCGGAGGCCCGATGCTAGACTCACCCTCCGGTCCGATGGCCTCCATCCTCGTCGTATGCACGGGAAACGTCTGCCGTTCCCCCGTGGCCGAGGGCTTTCTGCGAAACGCCCTCCAAGGGAGGTTCGGAGATGAGGCTCCGCTGGTCGCTTCGACGGGAACGGCCGGATGGGAGGGTGAGCCGGCCATGCGGGAGACCGTGCTGGCGGCCGCCGAGCGCGGCGTGGACATCTCCGGTCACATCGCCCGCCGGCTGTTGAAGGAACACATCGAGGCGTCCGACCTCGTGATCGCGATGGCCGGCGAGCACCGGGACACTGTGATCGGATCGATGCCGGAGGCGGCGGCTCGAACTTTCACCCTGAAGGAGCTGGTGCGCCTGCTGGAGGGGTTGACCGCGAATGCGCAAGGATCCGAGCCGGCCGGGACCGTGGTCCGGCGGATCGTCGAGGCCGACGCCTTCCGACGCGCCGGGTTCCCAGGAAATCCCGGCGACGAGGACATCGCCGACCCCCTGGGACTTCCGCTCGAGAGTTACCGCGCCGTCGCTTGGGAGCTCGACGAGTGGTGCCGGCGGCTGGTCGATGGACTCTTCGGCTCTGTCCAGGCCCCCGCCGCCGTGACGGGCGAGGAGGACTAGCCGCCGTGCGCATCGCGGTCGGGTCCGACCACGCGGGCTTCGCGTTGAAGGAGGACCTGAAGGCGTTCCTGGCCGAGGAGGGCCACGAGGTATTGGACTATGGGACCGACTCGACCCAGCCGGTCGACTACCCGGAGTTCTGCGTGGCAGTGGCGCGGGCCGTGGCGGGGGCGCGAGCCGAGCGGGGGATGGTTCTGGGCGGCTCGGGTCAGGGGGAGCAGATCGTCGCGAACAAGGTGCATGGGGTTCGAGCCGCGCTCTGCAACGACCTGAACACGGCTGAGCTCTCCAGGCAGCACAATGATGCCAACGTCCTCGGCATGGGCGCTCGGATCGTGCCCCCGGAGCTGGCGAGGCAGATCGTCCGGGTATGGTTGGCGACGGAGTTCGAGGGCGGACGCCACATCAAGCGGCTCGAGCAGATCGCGGCGATCGAACGAGGTGAGCTATGAAGGACTACGCGGCGGACTGGGAAGCGCTGAAAGGGGCTGATCCGGAGGTGGCAGGCGCGATCTCGGGCGAGCTTCAGCGCGAGCGTAGCACGATCCGACTGATCGCTTCCGAGAACTACGCGAGCCCCGCGGTCCTGGCTGCTCTCGCGTCCACCATGAACAACAAGTATGCGGAGGGATACCCGGGGCGCCGCTACTACGGCGGGTGCCGCTATGTAGACGTGGTCGAGCAGCTCGCGATCGACCGGACGAAGCAGCTCTTCGGGGCGGAGCACGCGAACGTCCAGCCGCACGCAGGCGCCCAGGCGAACATGGCCGTCTACGGCGCGTTCATCGAGCCCAGGTCCGACGACAAGGTGCTCGGCATGGTGCTCGCGCACGGCGGGCATCTCACCCACGGCTCGCCGGTGAACTTCTCCGGCAAATGGTTCAACTTCGTGGGCTACGAGGTGGATCGCGAGACCGAGCAGCTCGATATGAACCGGGTCGCCGACCTGGCGAGGGAGCATCGCCCGAAGATCGTCCTCGCCGGGTTCACCGCCTACCCGAGGACCATCGACTTCGCTGCGTTCCGGGCGATCGCCGACGACGTCGGCGCGATCTTCATGGTGGATGCGTCGCACTTCGTCGGCCTGTCGGCCGGGGGCGCCTACCCCAACCCGGTGCCGCATGCGGACGTGGTCAGCTTCACCACCCACAAGACGCTGCGCGGTCCGCGCGGTGCCATCATCGTGTGCCGGGAGGAGCAC
Source organism: Actinomycetota bacterium (assembly GCA_052388025.1). GTDB lineage: Bacteria > Actinomycetota > UBA4738 > UBA4738 > HRBIN12 > JBQTIP01. Next base: position 2,450 of record JBQTIP010000188.1, on the reverse strand, counting down.
GCGAAGGCGATCGACAAGGCGGTGTTTCCGATGATGCAGGGCGGGCCGCTCGAGCACTGCATCGCGGCGAAGGCGGTCGCGCTGAAGGAGGCGATGTCTGCCGAGTTCAGGGAGTACGCGGCCCGAACCGTGCGGACGGCGCGCGCGCTGGCTCAAGGGCTCGCGGACGAGGGCCTCCGCGTCGTTTCGGGCGGCACCGACTCGCACCTCGCGCTCGCCGACCTCCAGCCGCTCGGCATCACCGGCAAGGAGGCGGAGGCTGCGTGCGACGAGGTCGGGATCGCGCTCAACAAGAACGCGATCCCGTTCGACCCGCTGCCGCCAGGGACCGCCTCCGGCATCCGGGTCGGCACACCCGGTCCGGCCACGGTCGGCATGGACGAGCCGGAGATGAAGGAGGTGGCGAACATCATCGGCGAGGTGCTTCGGAACCCGGGCGACGAGGCTTTCAAGGCGACCGTCCGCGAACGCGTTGGGGCCCTCGCGGCGAGGTTCCCCATCTATCCGGACTGATTGCTCGGCGCTCGATGACCGGCGGTAACATCCCAAGATAGGGGAAGCGTGGGTCCGTACCTGTTGGTGTTCGCGGCCAGCCTCGGGGTGACGTTCTTGTCGACGCCCCTGGTTCGGCGCGTTGCCATTCGCTTCAGGGCGATCGATCACCCCTCCGATCGCAAGGTTCATCCGAGGCCCACGCCCACGATCGGCGGTCTCGCGATCTTCCTCGGCGCCGCGACCGGCCTCCTTGTCTCGCGATTGGTGCCGGGTCTCTCCGGACTGCACACCACGACGTCGGACATCGAGGCAGCGCTGCTGGCCGGCGCCGTGATCGTTGTCGTCGGAGCGTTCGACGACATCCGGGGGGCCTCGGCGGTCGGGAAGCTGGCCGGTCAGGTGCTGGCGGCCGGCGTGCTGGTCCTGGCCGGCGTGCAGCTCCTGTACTTCTACTTCCCGGGGCAGGGGATCCTATCGCTGTCGTCGGACCTCGCCGTTCCCCTCACGGTGCTGTGGGTGGTGGCGATGGTGAACGCCGTGAACCTGATCGACGGCCTCGACGGACTCGCGGCCGGGATGGTGGCGATCGGCGCACTCGCCTTCTTCGCCTACATGTACCGGGGCGGTGGCGACCCCTCCTCGTCGGCGCTCATCTCGGCGGTGGTGGCCGGCTCCGCCATCGGCTTCCTGCCGTGGAACTTCCACCAGGCGAAGATCTTCATGGGCGACTCGGGAGCGATGCTCCTGGGTCTTCTGATGGCGGTTGCGACCATCTCGGGCGTAGGGCGGAACCCCTATCCTCCCACCGGGGGCGACCTGGCCGCCATCGCGATCCCGGTCGGCCTCCCGCTCCTCGTCCTCGCCATTCCGTTCCTGGACGTCGTGCTCGCGATCGTCCGGCGGATGCGCAAGGGCCTCGGCGTGACGCACGCGGACAAGGAGCACATCCACCACCGGCTGCTGGAGATCGGGCACACGCACCGCCAGGCGGTCCTGCTCATGTACCTCTGGAGCGCTCTGATCTCCGGCAGCGCCCTTGCTGTCGCGTTCATCGACGGCAGGTTCCAGGTCGCGCTGATCCTGACCGCCGCCGTGTTCGTCGCGACCGTCCTCCCGTGGCTGCTCAGGAGGAGCGGCCGCCCCGATCTGGACGCGCTCGTCATCGAGGACAAGGAGCCGGGAAAGGGCGCCGGCCCCGCCGAGTCCGCGCCCGTGATCGAAGAGCACACCGCCTAATGCGCGTCCACCGGCCGGGCGAGCCACCATACGGGCGAGGCGGGACGTTCGCCAGGCTGCTGGCGTTGGACCCCGGCCAGCTCGCGGTCACGGACGCTGCCATCGTGGGCGCCCCGACGGACGAGCTGGTGACGAACCGGCCCGGCGCCCGGTTCGGCCCCAGGGCCACCGGAACGCCGGGTATCTCTGGAGCTCATCCCGGCCGAGCATCGGCCTGGGCGTGGACCCCTTCGAGACGCTCTCGGTGGTCGATTACGGAGACGTGGAGGTGACCCCCAGCTATCCGGAGCTCACGCACCGGGCCATCCGGCGGGCCGTTACTGAAGTGATGACGGCGGGGGCGATCCCGATCGTGCTGGCCGGCGATCACTCGATCGCCCATCCGGACGTCGGCGCGGTCGCGGATCACCTGAGGCCTGAGTCGCTCGGGCTGATCCACTTCGACGCGCACGCGGACGACGCCTACGAGGAGCCGCGACTCTCGCACGGGACGCCGCTTCGCCTCCTGGTGGAGGAGGGCTCGATCAGGGGCCGGCACATCGTCCAGGTGGGGTTGCGCGGCTACTGGCCCCGCCGTCGGACTTCGCCTGGGCTCGCGGGCAGGGCTTCCGCTGGTACCTTATGCCCACTCCGAGATCACGGCGCTCCTCGCGCATCGGATCGTCGAGGAGGCCCTGGGCGGGATCGCGCTCCGGAGGTTCGGCCGCGAGCCGGAGCCC
>JBQTIP010000187.1:0-5730 GCA_052388025.1 Actinomycetota bacterium | reverse complement strand
GACCCCGACGCCCCGGCGAGCCTGGCGCTCATGGAAGCGGCCGGCGAGATCGCGCGCTCGACGAGAAGCAAGGTGGGCAAGCCGCTGTCGCTGATCGCCCGCCCGGGCGCCGCGGCGGCGGCCGGCGGCGGCCACGGGCACTGAGAGGACGTCCCCGGAGCGTCGGCGCGCTCGATTACCCTTCTGACCATGACGGCGCTCTTCGAGCGGCTGGCGAACCTAGTCGAGGTGTGGCGGGCCGGGGGCTATCCGTGCCAGGACCATCCGGCCATCGCCGAGATCCTGGATTGGGCGGGCGAGACCGAGGAGGGCGAGCTGCGGTTCCTTCGACGGCCTCAGCTCCGGGCCCTCGAGACCTACTGGTACCTCCGGTTGATCGAGGGGACACCCCATGTCTTCGACCTGTATCTGCGTTCCTTCCCGCCCGAGGGGGAAAAGCAGGGGCTGCTCGACGCGCTCGGCGTCCCGGCCCGCGCCTTCGCCGAGGCCAACTACGAGCTCGATGAGCTGTGGGCGCTGGTGCGGGACGAGGGCGAGTTCGTCCGGCGCCACCGGCTCGAGAGCCTGCGCGAGACCCTGACACTCGACTATCCCAGCTACATCCTGGCCCTCGCGATGGGCGCGGGGAAGACCGTGCTGATCGGGGCCGTCTTCGCGACCGAGTTCGCGATGGCGCTCGAATACCCCGACGGACCGTTCGTGCAGAACGCGCTGGTGTTCGCGCCCGGCAAGACGATCATCGAGTCCCTCCGCGAGCTCACCCAGGTGCCGTACGAGCGCATCCTGCCCCCACGCCTCCACAAGCCCTTCGCGGCGTCGCTGAAGCTCACTTTCACGCGCAACGGGGAGAAGGACGTCCCGGTCGTCCGTCGCTCGAGGTTCAACGTCGTCGTGACAAACACCGAGAAGATCAGGATCCAGAAGGAGACGATCCGGAAGGCCGACCTCGGCAGGCTGTTCGGCGACGGCACGCTCGACGAGGCGAAGGCCGAGGTCGCCAACCTCCGGCTTCAGGCGATCGCCAGCCTCCCCCACCTGGCCGTCTTCTCGGACGAGGCGCACCACACCTACGGCCAGTCCCTCGAGAGCGGTCTGAAGAAGGTCCGGAAGACGGTCGACTACCTCGCCCAGAACACGAACGTCGTGTGCGTGGTCAACACCACCGGCACGCCCTACCACCGGCGCCAGCCGCTCAAGGATGTCGTGATCTGGTACGGCCTCTCTCAGGGCATCCGGGAGAACATCCTCAAGGACCTAGCCGGAAACATCCTCGGCTACGACCTCGACGGCAACGCGGAGGCCTTCGTCTCGCAGGTCATCCGGGACTTCTTCGCCGGCTACCGCGACGTCACCCTGCCCAACGGGGCGCCGGCGAAGATCGCCATGTACTTCCCGCAGACCGACGACCTGAAGGAGCTACGTCCGACGGTCGACCGTACGCTCCTCGACCTCGGCGTCGACCCTTCCACCGCCCTCGTGAACACGAACGAGAGCACGGTCGACGAGATCGAGGCCTTCAACCGCCTGAACGACCCCGCCGCGCTCCACCGGGTGATCCTGCTGGTCAACAAGGGCACCGAGGGCTGGAACTGCCCCTCGCTGTTCGCCTGCGCGCTGGCCCGCCGACTGAAGACGTCGAACAACTTCGTCTTGCAGGCCTCGAGCCGGTGTCTCCGTCAGGTTCCCGGCAACGACGTCCCGGCCCGCGTCTACCTCTCCATGGAGAACCACTCCATCCTCGATCGGCAGCTGACCGAGACCTACGGCGAGACCATCGAGGACCTCCAGCACGCGACGGTTGAGCGGGTCCGGCGCCGGCTCGAGCTGAAGAAGACTGACCTCCCGCCGCTCCGTCTGACGCAGCGGCGACGCCGAGTGGTGCGTCGCGACGACGATCTCGAACCGATCGCTCTCACGAAGCCGGCCACTCGCTCGCGGCGGGTGCGCCGGCGAACGTTCACGATGGCCGAGTACCGCACGACGCGGAGAGTGCTCCGCGACGTCGGGGACACGCTGGAGATCGAGGTCGAGCCCGACACGATCGATGGCTACGCGGCCGCCGTGGACCTCGCCGGCCGCTATCGGGTGGACCTCTGGCAGGTCCACGACGAGCTCCGGCGCCTGTATGGGGACGGCGACGTCCCGCTCTCGAACATGCCGGACCTGGCCGAGCAGATCGAAGAACAGACCCGCGCATACGAACATCTCGATGAGGAGGTCGAGGTCGCCCTTGCGCTCGTGAAGCGGGACGGGTTCAGGGCGGAGCGCTCGGTCGACGGGGGCACCGTCTACACGGCCGAGATCGTCTACCCGAAGAGCAAGGAGCACCTGCTCGTCCCGGCGGATCGGCTCGACGCGCAGAACCCGGCGAGGTTCGGCTTCCACTACGACCCGTACAACTTCGACTCGCAGCCCGAGGAGGTGCTGTTCGAGGACGTGCTCGCGTGGGCGAATCTGAACCCGGACGACGTCGACGATGTCCTCTTCACCGGAGCCATCACCGACCCGGCCAAGACCGACTTCGCGGTCGAGTACCGCGACACCGATGGGAAGTGGCGCCGCTACACGCCCGATTTCGTGATCCGGCGGAAGGACGGCCGCGTGATGATCATCGAGGTCAAGGGCGAGAACATGCGAGACGACCCCGTGAACGGCGAGAACGGCCGCAAGGCGATGGCGGTCCGCGAGTGGGCCGACCTGAACCCGCAGACCCTCGCCTACGAGATCGTTTTCGCGAAGACCGACCGGCCGTCGCCCGACGAGGTCGCCGGGATCCGCGCGTTCGTCGGCGCGCCCGATGGGGGCGACGGCCTCCGGATCCAGGTCGACCGCGACAAGATCGAGGCGTTCTGCAAGAAGTGGAGGATCACCGAGCTCGCGTTCTTCGGCTCGGTGCTACGCGACGACTTCCGCCCGGACAGCGACGTCGACGTGCTGTACACCTTCGCGGACGATGCTAACTGGGGCTGGGAAATCGTCGACGCTGAGGAGGAATTGGCGGCGCTCATCGGGAGGCGCGTGGACCTTGTCCCTCGCAAGGCCATCGAGCAGAGCGACAATTACATCCGTCGGAAGCACATCCTCGAGCACTTGCAGGTGTACTACGTTGCCTGACCGCGATCGACTCCTCGACATGCTCCGAGCCGCCGAGGCGGCGGAGAGGTCGTCTCCGGGATGAGCCGGGCGGTGTTCGGCGACGACGAGAAGACGCAACTCGCGGTGGCCCGGGCATTGGAGATCATGGGGGAAGCCGCGTCCCGGCTGAGCGAGGACGAGCGCGCGCTGTATCCCCAAATCCCGTGGCAGAGGATCGTGGGGATGAGGACGTTCCTGGCTCATGAGTACTTCCGGGTCGACCTGGATACCGTCTGGAACGTGGTCACGAATCAGTTGCCGTCGCTGATCGAGCAGCTGCGGGCAGTCGTGCCGCCGGAGGAGCTGTGAGCACGCGCAAGACGACGGCTGCACGAGGCAAGAAGGCAGACGCTGCCGGTGAGGTGAAGATTGCGACCGCCAAGGGCCGACCGATGTTGACGTGGGTCGGGAAGCGCCCGCTCACGCGCGTGACCGCGTTCCCCGCGCAGCAGGTTGAGACGTTCGATCCGTCCGGCGATGCCACACAGCGGAAGGGCCAGGAGTGGGACGACTGGCCGGCTGCGTACCCACGCGGCGGGCTGCTCTTCCACGGCGACAACAAGGAGGTGCTCGCGCACCTGCTCGCGAACGGCTTCCGCGGCAAGGTGGACCTGATCTACATCGACCCGCCGTTCGACTCGGGCGCCGACTACGTGCGCCGCGTGTCGCTCCGCGGCGCGAAGGGCACGGCGAAGCTCGACGGCGACGCCTACACGCTCGGCGAGCAGATCCAGTACACCGACATCTGGGCGAACGACAACTACCTCCAGTTCATGTACGAGCGCGTGATGCTACTCAGGGAGTTGCTCTCTCAGGGTGGCTGCATTTGGCTGCACTGCGACCCCAGCCGGGGCCACTACCTGAAGAGCGTCATGGACGAGGTGTTCGGGGCGGACAATTATGTGAATCAGGTCGTGTGGAAACGATCGGACGCCCACAGTGACGTTGGGCAGGGTGCTAAGCACTTCGGGACCATCCACGACATGCTGCTGCTGTACCGGAGCGGCACCGAGTACACGTGGAATGAGGTCTTCACACCCCTTCCACAATCGACTGTCGACAATTGGTATCGCCATGTCGAGGAAGGGACGGGACGCCGATACAACCTGGCTGACATGTCAGGACCCGGGGGTGCCGCGAAGGGCAATCCAGTCTATGAGTGGAAGGGGAACACCCGGGCATGGCGTTTCAGCAAGGAACGCATGAAGGAACTCGATTCGGAAGGCCGAATCGTCTACACAAAGAGCGGCCTGCCTTATCTCAAGCGCTACTTGGACGAAAGCAAGGGAGTTCCACTCCAGGATTGGTGGGATGACATCACAATGATCAGAGGGATCCAGAGGCGCGAGACGGGAAGATTCCCCACCGAGAAGCCCGAGGCTCTCGTCAGGCGAATCATCGAGGTTTCGTCTAGCGCAGACGACCTGGTGCTTGATGCATTCGTCGGGTCGGGCACAACCGCGGCGGTGGCTCAGAAGCTAGGGCGCCGGTGGATCGGGTGCGACATCAACCACGGTGCGATCCAGACGACCTCCAAGCGACTGCAGGAGATCATCGAGAGCCAGCTCGACGCGGCGAGCCAAGGCACGCTCGTGGACGACGACGCCACATCGCCGGCCCAGCTCTCGTTCACGACCTGGCGGGTCAACGACTACGACCTACAGATCCAGCACAACGAGGCCGTGAACCTCGCCTGCGAGCACATCGGCGTCCAGCGCTCACGAACCGATCGGTATTTCGACGGCGCGCTCGGGAAGTCGCTCGTGAAGATCGCGCCGTTCACGCACCCGCTCTCCCCCGCCGACCTCGACGAGCTTCGGAAGGAGCTGGAGGCCCGGCCCGACGAGGACCGCAACGTCACGGTCGTCTGCCTGGGCATCGAGCTGGCCGCGCAGGCGTGGATCGAGGAATGGAACCGGCTCCGCCGAGGCCGGAACGCCATCAACCGCATCGAGGTCATCGAGCTGCGCACGGACGAGCGCTACGGCGCGTTCCTCGCGCACGACCCGGCCGGTGCGAAGGTGAAGATCGAGCGGAAGGGCGGCAAGATCCACGTCCGGATCGATGACTTCATCTCCCCCACGATCGTGAAGCGCCTGGCCGAGCACACGGGCGTGGTCCACCCCAAGATCGACGACTGGAGGGCCATGGTCGACTGCGTGATGATCGACGCTTCCTACGACGGCGAGGTCTTCGACATCGCGCTCTCCGACGTGCCCGAGCGGAAGACCGACCTGGTGCGCGGCGGGTACGAGCTGCCGGCGCCCGGCGGGAAGACCACCGTGGCCGTGAAGATCGTCGACATGCTCGGCGAAGAGGTCCTGCACACGGGGCGCATCTAGATGTGATACGTCTACGCGACCCTTCGACAGAGATCTCCGACATTTCTAGGTTGACTTAGTATAAGTCCAGCTATATTCTCCCACTCGTGGGTAGAGCCAGGCCTCCGACGATCTTCGACCGTGAGCGCGAATGGGAGGCGCTCGCGCGCTTCTTCGCCGACCAACGGGAAGGGCCGAGCCTCGGATTCCTGTATGGTCGCCGCCGTCAGGGAAAGACCCTCCTGGCCTCCTCGACGTGTGCCGCCGTCGGCGG
>JBQTIP010000186.1:0-1766 GCA_052388025.1 Actinomycetota bacterium | reverse complement strand
CGTGCGATGAAGTCCAGGAGAGCCTGTCGCAGCCCTTCGGGCGTGTCTTTGACCGGAGGCCCGCCGGCCGCGTCGCGGAACCGGCGGAGAGCCTCAGCGGCCTTGGTCCGGAACGCCTCCTGGCAGTCACGGTCGGCCGGGTCGGGCAGAAGCGCCGCGAGCACCACTGCCCGGCAGGCGGCCAGCGGTCGCCGCGCCCACCAGATGTGGAGCGTCGAGATGTGCCCGTGGCGGATGGACTTCTCGCGCCGCGCGTGCGCCGAGATCTCCTTGATCGGGAGATCCACCTCGATTAGGCGTCGGACCGTCATCCTTCTTCCTCCCCGGACGCTGCCTCTCCTCGGGCAAGAGCATCACTCGTCCGGCTCACGATGTCGCACCCGACCGCAAAGATGGCATCGGCGTGACCCACCATCTTCCCGATGGTCCGGGTGCGACGGCCCCGCCCGCCCCTCCTCAGCATCAGGTCCATCTCGTGGACGATCTCGTTTCGAGCGAGGAAAGCCTCTTTCAGCGTGAGTACGCGCCCTTTCAAGCCGTCGTCCCCGATGCCGAAGGCATCGCAGACCCTCAGCAACTCCTCTGCCGACTGGAGGCTGCCGCCGGTCAGGTCCTCGACGAACGCCTCGATGATCGCCTGCCGAGGGGAGCCTGCGTGGGCCAAGACCTTCGCGAGCCGCTTCCCGCTGACGGAACCACCTTCGGAGAGGTGCTTGGCGGCGAAGTCATCGACCCGTTCCTGAACCGGTGGGTGCGCGTCGGCCAGCTGGGAAAGGGCGTCACGGATCAGCGCCTTGGTGGCGGCGTCGAGTCCGGCGCAGGCGAACACCAGCATCGCGCGAAGCAGGTCCTGGTCCTGGTCGCTGGTCGTGCCGCGTGTTTCTCCTCGTTCTCGGCGCTGCGCGCGGAGCTGATCCATGGCCTCGAGGGCTCGCTTTGCACTTTCGTGGGCGTAGCGCAGGTACTCGGCCGCGCGCTTCGTTGCAGCGTGTTCCGTGAGAGAGGGCAGAGGCTGGAGCCTGGCGCGGGAGTGGGGTTCCCGAGAGCGCCTCGTCACTCGGCGCGCCCCTCCCTCGCCTCTGGGCGTTCGAGCGCCACCTCTCGAGCGGCCTGCCGCGGCTCCGGCGCGGTGCGTCCGACGAGCCACGGCCGGACCCCTCACGGCTCCAGGCTCCGACCCGGGGCCGACGCGAGCCGCACCCCCGGCACCGTTCCCGAGGCCGCCCGGTGCAGGCGGGCGTCGAAGGTCCAGAACTCGGCCCCCTCGGCCTCGGCCAGGGCCAGGTACACGGCGTCGTAGACGCTCGGGAGGCGAAGCTCCTGGGCCAGCTCCAGGGCCCTCGGGCACAGAGCGACCTCCGACCGGGTCTTCAGGCCGAGCCCGAGGAGTTCCCGCAGGAGCCTGCGGGCCGCCGCGGGCTTGAGGTCCCCGGCCTGGGTGCGGCGGTGGAGCACGTTCCCCACCTCGGACCAGAGCAGGGTGGGAACGACCGGGGCGAGACCCTCGGCGGCCCAGGTATCGGCCAGGGCCAGGGCCTCAGCCGAACCTGCCTCGGGGAGCACCCACTTCACCACAACGCTCGCATCCGGGACAACGACCGGGGCCACCTCAGCGGCGCTCCCGGGCCTCCCGGATAAGGCGGGTGGAGTCCCCGGGAAGCTCCCTTCCCCGGAACAGCCCGCGGCGGAGCCGGCGGAGGCCAGCCACGGCCTCGGGGGTGAGCCCCCGGGCACGGCGGAGGAACCTCTCCGGATCCTCGAGGACC
>JBQTIP010000185.1:0-3639 GCA_052388025.1 Actinomycetota bacterium | reverse complement strand
GAAGTTGTCCGGGTCGCCCTTGTGCGGCGTCGCGGTCAGCAGCAGGTAGTGATCCGCGTGGTCGGAGAGGAGCTCACCCAACCGGTATCGTTCGGTCTTGTGGTCGGCGTCGTACGCGCTCATGCGGTGGGCCTCGTCCACGATCACCAGGTCCCAATGGGCGCGAGAGAGGCTCTCCTTGACCTCGGCTCGCTTGGCCCAGTCGATGGACGTGATGACCTGGGGCTTGTCCTGCCAGGGGTTCATGCCGTAGGCGTTCCGGAGGTCGATGCCCCGGAGGATGTCGAAGCGCTCGTGGAACCGATCGTGCATCTCCCGTTGCCACTGGAAGGCAAGGTTCGCCGGAGTCACGATCAGGGTCCGATCCAGCAAGCCGCGCAGCTTCAGCTCTCTGAGGAGGAGTCCGGCCACGATGGTCTTGCCTGCACCGGCGTCATCGGCCAGGAGGAACCGGATCCTGGGGAGCGGGAGCATGAAGTCGTAGACCGCCTCGACCTGGTGCGGCAACGGGTCCACGCGCGAGATGGAGAGGGAGAAGTACGGGTCGTACTCGTAGGCAAGGGCGAGCCGTTGGGCCTCGATCCCCAGGCGGAAGTTGAGGGCGTCCCCGTCGTAGGCGCCTTCCGCGGGTGCGATGTGGATCTGAGCCAGCTGATCCTTGTCCAGCAGGAGGTGCTGGAAGGTGCGGGTGCGGAGCCCTTCGCCGATGATCTTGACCCGGTCCCCGACGACCTGGACGACTTCGACCCGTGTGGGCTCCGCCAGCACTGGGCCATCGACGACGGCGCCGGGCTCAAGCCCCAGGGGGAGGAACGATTCAGTCACCTGCGAGGGCGTTCTACCATCGGGCAACGACATTGACCAGAGCGGCCGCGCGGCCGCTGAGGTGCTCGGTCGCTACGACCCCATCGCGGCGCCTACCCGGAGCGACTGGGTCGGCGCCGCTATCGACGCCCTGCTCATCCAGGACAGCCGTACGGGGTTGACTGGTCACCCAGCAGGAGAACCCCCAAGAGAACCCCCAAGTAGGATGGCCCCACCCCTTGCCCCGAGCCCCTACCTCCCGGGCCGCGGGCCGCCCCGGGAACTGGAGGAGGACGGGTGGCTCGGTGGTGGCGCGAACGGCGGCCGGCGGCGACTAAACGCCCAAGAGGTGAGCGACATGGGCGACGCGTTGGGATGGATCGGTCTGGTGATCGGACAGCTCGTGGCCTGGCCGCAGGTGGTGAAGCTGCGGCGGGATGGAAGTGGCGGCGTCTCCTTGCTGACCTACGTCCTCCTGCTTCTGTCGATGGCGCTCTACCTGGCCCATGCGATCGACATCCACGACACCGTCACCATGGTCTCGGTGCCCATCGCCTTCATCCCGAACGCATTGATCGCCGTGACCCTCGCCCGACGGCGGCGGGCCGCCTCGCAACCGGGGGAGCCGAGCCCCAGCATCGGGGCGTCGCCGACTAACGGGAGGAGCGAAGAGAAAGAGGCGCTCGAGAGACTGCGGAGGCGGTGCGCGGCCAGCTTCGGTCGGTTCGCCGAGGTCTGCTGCATGATCGACGCAGAGGAGGACCAGGCTGACGCTGGGACCGAAGATGAGTCTACGGATCGTGCGACCATCTCCTTTGCCCCCATGGTCGCGACGGGGGTGAGGCGGGGGGACCGTCAGAAGGGCGGCCCCCCCGCCGATCTTTCAGTCGACCTCACCGGAGACCTCGACCCTGAAGGCGCCCATCTGCCTGCACACGGGGCAGGACCGCCGCTCGAGGAGCTGCTCACGGAGCATCTTGCGGGCCCGCCGGAGCTTCGATTTCACCGAGTCCACCGTGGTTCCGAGAAGGCGGGCGACCTCTTCGTTCGACCGTCCCTCGCCAAGTCGTAGGCGAACGATCTCCCGGTATCCATCGGGGAGAGTGTCGAGCGCCTGGCCCAGATAGCACTCCTGGATCGTGGCGTCGAGTTCCGTCTCGGGGTCGCCGAATCGCGATTCCGTCCGCTCGAGAAGATCCTCTGCCTCGTCCCGGGGAATGGTGGTGATCCGGCGCTCCCTCTCCCTGACCCTCTTTCGGAAGGCGTCGATGCAGGTGTTGTGCGAGAGGCGGTACATCCAGGTGGCGAAGGCGGACTTCCCCTGAAACCGCGGCAGCGAGCTCACCATACGCAGGAAGATCTCCTGGACGACGTCTTCGGCGTCCTGCCGGTCGAGGCTCATCCGCCGGGCGCAGTCTCTCACTCGCTGCTCGTACCTCTGAACGAGCTCGTCCATGCATCCCGCGATGTGCTCGGGGCACCGGAGCGCCAGCTCCTCGTCCGTCAGCTCGGCCCAGCTCGTCTCGCTCGTCATGAACCGTTCCCCTTTCTCTCACTACAACGTCGGCGCATTCCGCCCTGCCCGCTCGAGCCGTCGTGGCGACCCCCTCGGGCCGCGCCGGCGACTAATCGTGTGGAGATGACTTTCCGAGGAGGCGCGTCATGAACTGGAGCCTGTGGATCCCGCTGCTCGTTCTCACGGCGGCCCCGGTCACGCTCCTGATGGCCGACCGGATCCTCGGAGTGCCGGCGGCCAAGGTGATCCGCTACCTGGGTCCGCCTGCCCTGGTGGTGTACGCGACGCTGATCGTGTACGGAGCCGTGCAAGGCCACGAGGTGGTGACGCTGCTCGCGTGGGGTGCCCTCGGCGGCTTCCTGGCGACGATCGCGCTCGACATCATCCGACTTGTCGGGCTCCGCCTCGGGTTGTTCCCCATGGACATGCCGATGATGTTCGGGCTGATCGCCCTGGGACACGCTCCTCGCCTCCAGCGCAACATGATCGGCCGCCTCGTGGAGGAGCTCTCGACGCTTCCCGAGGAGGAACGCAGTCGCATGATGGCGGCCCGGCTCCCCGCCATGTGGCGGTTGGACCCGGCGAAGCGCCGAGCCGTCGTTGGGGCCATGATGGCCGGGCTCGGGCGCCTTCCGGAGGAGTCCCGGAGGCAGGTCATGGCCACGCAGATGCAGGTGCTGACCCAGCTCCCGGAGGAGACCCGTCTGATCCTGATGCGGACCATGGACGAGGCGGCCCAGGGCGTGGACGGGTTCCCCTACTCCCAGCCCCGCGGCCTTCCCAAGATCCCCATGACCACGTTCCGCAGGCTCGCTTCCAAGGCCCTCCCCGACACGTTCGAGGAGACCGGGACGTCCAGGGTCAAGGTGGCCTTTTGGGGCTACACGTGGCACTTCCTGATCGGCATGAGCTTCGGGATCATGTACACGATGTTCGCCGGCGACGGGACCTGGGGCCTGGCCTTCGCCTGGGGGACCTTCGTGTGGCTGGCGATGATGGTTGCCATGCCGCCGATGATGCCGCATGTCGGGTTCCCGAAGTGGTTCCCGCTCTGGCCGCTCTTGGCTCATCTGGTCATGGCCGTCCCGATCGGCGCGGTGGCCTTGGCCTGGGTCTCGCGGGCCGACGCGAACGCAGCGAGCTTGTTGCGTCACTTCTGAGGCACCGTCCTCTCCGGGCGGTCCGGTTGGCCTACTACCGGCAGGTAGGGGTAGATTCGGCCTCGGTGATCTGGCAGCCGGCCGGTCGGCGCGGGCAGCCTTCGAGGAAGGGGGCGGCAGCATGAAGCGGATGCGGATCAAGGGGATGACCTGCGAGGG
>JBQTIP010000184.1:0-3905 GCA_052388025.1 Actinomycetota bacterium | reverse complement strand
CGGGCGAGCTGGAGGCAGCGCTTCGGAGCGCCGCCGAGGAGTCGGAACGGGTCTCCCGGCTGGCCGAGGACCTGCTCGTGCTGGCCCGCTACGACCGAGGCAAGCTCTCGGTCCGGCGTGGACCAGTTGAGCTCTCAGAGCTCGTGTCCGGGGTGGTGGAGCGGTTCGCGAGCCGAGCGGCGGAGCGGGGCATCGCCATCGAGCCGGACGTGCCGGCCGGGGCCGTGGCCCGGGTGGACCGCCTCCGGCTGGAGCAGGCGGTCTCGAACGTTCTGGACAACGCCCTCCGCCACACGCCGCCGGGGGGGACCGTCGGCATCCTAGCGGCGCGAGATGCGGACGTGCTGGTTCTACAGATCACCGACACCGGAGCGGGCTTCTCCCCGGAGTTCCTGCCCCGGGCGTTCGAGCCGTTCAGCCGAACGGATGGGGCCCGCGGAAGGAACCGGGGAGGGACCGGTCTTGGGCTGGCGATCGTTCGTGCGGTCACCGAGGCCCACGGTGGGTCGGTCGAGGCCCGGAATCGGGAGCAAGGCGGGGCATCCGTGACGCTGCGACTCCCCGCCTAGTTCCCGCACCCCAAGACCTTGGCCGGTGGTTTACCGTCGGTTGGCACGACGCTGACGCAGCGTGGGGTTCAATACGAGGGCTGGCGAGCGCTGAGGACGAGGAGTAGAGGTGGAGATCGCGGTTGTGGGGGCCGGCCACGTGGGGCTGGTATCGGCGGCGTGCCTCGCGTCGGTAGGCCACCGCTTGCGGGTGCAGGACATCGACGAAGAACGGATCGAGACCCTGCTGGCCGGCGGGGCGCCCTTCTACGAGCCGCATCTGGAGGAGCTGCTCGCGACCGGTGTGGCCGGTGGGCGGCTCTCCTTCCACCGGGACCCACGCGAGGCGCTCTCCGGCGCGCGGTTGGTGTTCCTGTGCGTCAACACCCCCAACCTCCCGGACGGCCAGGTGGATCTTTCAGCCGTGACGGAGGCATCGCGCGCGGCCGCCGCCGATGCCGATGACGGGGCGCTCATCGTGAATCGCAGCACGGCGCCGGTGGGCACCGCCGCCTACATCCGCTCGGCGGTCGAGGAGGTCCGGGGCGGCGCCCTACGGGTGGCCGTCAACCCGGAGTTCCTCGCTGAGGGCAGCGCCGTTCAGGACTTCCTCGTCCCGGACCGGTTGGTCGTCGGAGCGTGGGACCCTGCCGAGGCCGAGCGGGTGCTGGCGGCCTACGAGCCCATCGTGGCTCGGCGGCTCACGAAGGACGTGCCGGCCGACGTTCGACGCCGAGTTCCCGAGGGCGCCGAGCGGGTCCCCGTGGTCGTCACGAGCCCGCCCACGGCCGAGCTCATCAAGTACGCGGCGAACGCGTTCCTCGCGATGAAGATCTCGTTCATCAACGAGGCGGCGTGGATCGCCGAGGAGGTCGGTGCCGACGTCACCAACGTCGCCCAGGCCATCGGGCTCGACCACAGGATCGGCCCGAGCTTCCTTCGAGCCGGCATCGGCTGGGGAGGATCGTGCTTCCCGAAGGACATCGTTGCGCTGCAGGGGATGGCCGAGACGCGCGGGCTGTCCGCCCGGATGCTCCGCGCCGCCAACGAGGTGAACGCCGACCAGCACCGCTGGGTCGCCCGCAAGCTCCAGCGCCATCTGAAGACCCTGGTGGGCAAGCGGGTTGGGCTGCTCGGCCTCACCTTCAAGCCGGACACAGACGACCTCCGGAATGCCCCCGCTCTCGAGATCGCCGCCGATCTCGCGCGCCTGACCGTCCGGGTCCGCGCATACGACCCCGCGATCAAGCAGCTCCCTCCCGAGCTGGAAGGGACCCTCGAGCTGGCCGAGTCGCCGCTCGACCTCGCCCGTGACGCCGAGGCTCTCGTACTGGTCACCGAGTGGGCGGAGTTCGCCGACCTCGACCTCGCGGAGCTGGCCGGGGCGATGCGCGAGCCGCTCCTCCTGGACGGACGGAACTTCTTCCATCCCGACGCCGCCCGCGCCGCCGGTTTCACCTACGTGAGCGTCGGCCGATAGCCGAAGCCGGCCCGGATCAGGCCGTTGCTAGAATCCGCCCCGTGATCCCCGCGCCTCCTCGCGTCCGCCTGCTCGTCGTCGGGATGGCAGCGGCCTTCGTGCTGGCGGCGTGCAGCGTGGCGCGGCCTCCGGCGGCAGTGATCGACGGCGAGCCGATCACCGATGCTCAGCTAGAGGGCGACCTCGCGCGCTTCGAGCTGCTCGCGTCGCTCACCGGAGGTTCGTGTGGGCAGCCCGCGAGGAGCGAGACCGCCGAATCGGCGTGCGCGCGCTTCACGCTCTCCAATCTCATTAGGGAGTCGCTGATCCGGCGCTTCGCGTCAGATCACAGTTTGAGCGTCACTGATGCGGCGGTGACCGACGCGCTCGAGCAGCTCGAGTCCAGCATCGGCGCTGAGGCGGTCGACGCGTCGCTTGACTCGACGGGGCTCACCAGAGAGGACCTTCGCGGGTTCGCCGCGAGGCTCCTGCTGTTCGGGGAGGTGCAACGCGCGGTGGCGGCGGAGGAGGTCACCGACGAGGAGCTCAGGAGGATGTACGAGGACAACCAAGCGCAGTACACCCAGTTCCATTCGGCTCACATCCTGGTCGAAACGGAGGCCGAGGCCCTCGAGATCCGGGAGAGGGCGACCAACGAGAACTTCGCCAAGCTCGCGAGCAGGTTCTCGATCGATCCTGGCACGGCGGAAAACGGCGGCGACCTCGGGACGGTGCCGGCGACGGCGGGTTTCGATCCCGCCTTTCTCGAAGCCGCCTTAGCGCTCCTACCCGGTGAGATCAGCCAGCCCGTGCAGACCCAGTTCGGATGGCACGTCATCCACCTGATCAGTGTCGACGTGACCCCGTTCGAGCAGGTGCGACAGCAGCTGCTCGATCAGGCGTCCGCCCAGGCCTTCGACGACTGGCTGTCGGATCGCCTGGCCTCGGCCGACATCGTCGTGAACCCGAAGTACGGGCGCCTGGACGAAGCGACCGGCCAGGTCCTCCCCATCCGCAGCACCGCCACCGGCTCCCCGGCGCCTTCCGGCCCCCCGCCCTCACCGTGAGCCGCCGGGAGGACGCACTCGGCAATGTGCCCGAGGGCCCTGTGCCGTCCGGCCGTCGTGGCGAACGGCTGCTCGACCTCGTTCGGGTGATGGCTCGACTCCGCGGCCCGGGCGGCTGCCCCTGGGACCACGAGCAGACGCACCGAACGCTTGGGCGCCACCTTCTCGAGGAGACGCACGAGGTGCTGGAGGCGATCGACGCCGGCGACCGCGACCGCCTCCGCGAGGAGCTCGGAGACCTGCTGCTCCAGGTGGCGTTCCACTCGCAGATCGCGGCCGACGACGGCGCGTGGGACATCGACGACGTGGCCGAGGGCATCGTGACCAAGCTGATCCGCCGGCACCCGCACGTCTTCGGCGACGTGGAGGTCGCCGGGGCCGAGGAGGTCCTCGTGAACTGGGAGCGAATCAAGGCCGAGGAGAAGGGCGAGAAGGGCGTCGAGGACGATATCCCGCACACGCTTCCCGCGCTCGCCCGCGCGGCCAAGGTCCAGCGCCGGGCGGCCGGCTGGGGCTTCGAAGGGCGGACGCGCGAGGCCGCGATGGCGGCGTTGCGCGAGGAGCTCGAAGAGCTGGAGAGCGCTACGGACGCCGACGACTTCGAAGAGGAGATCGGCGACGTGCTGTTCGCGACGGTCGCCCTCGCGAGAAAGCTCGGCGTCGATGCCGAGGGCGCGCTCCGCCGAACGATCCGCGGGTTCGCAGACCGTTACGAGCGCTTGAAGCGCACGGTTCGCGAGCGAGGCATCGACCTGGATGCGCTCACGGAGGCCGAGGTCCGTCGGCTGTTCCGCGAGTCCCGCTCGGCGTAGCCTGGGCGTGATCACCTCG
>JBQTIP010000183.1:0-22233 GCA_052388025.1 Actinomycetota bacterium | reverse complement strand
TCCTCCGGATCACGGACCGAACCCTCGGCTCGGTGATCGCGAAGATCATCGGCGTCCCTCCCGGCCTGACGGTCGTGGGACAATGGCGGGTGGAGCCGCCCCATCCGTCCTGGGTGGCACCGCCGCTCTCGAGCCACTCGGCTCTCCTCAGCCGGTGTACGGGGTACCGGAACGGCGAGGACGAGCTGTCGCACAACATCTCCTACGTCGATCTCAGCCGTGTGGATCCCGAGATCGCCCGTCAGCTCGAGTCGGAGGAGTTGAACCTTGGGCAGCTCTTCCTCTCCGACGCGATCGAGAAGTTCGGGTTCGAGTTCGGCACGGACGCGGAGGCGGGTGGGATCGGGGCCACGCTGCGCTCCCGTCTGGACGGCATCGCGACCGACCTCTCGCCGTACGTGTGGCGACGTTACCTCGCCTCCATCGACGGCTCCGTGGTCTTCGTCGTGATCGAATCCCTGCCGACGAGGACATGGACGCGGATGCTCGCGTCGCTCGGCGCGCACGGCGGCATGGTAGGTGAGGCCTGATGATGAGCGCCGAACGACGAGGCGAGGCCAGCCGGGCGCCCTACAACGCCACGGTCGACCTGCTGGAGCGTAACCTCTCCCCCGGGAGGGCGGAGCGCCCCTACCTCGTCACGGAGGAGCGGACGTGGAGTTACCAGGAGGTGGCTGCCGCCGCCGACGCAGCGGGGGCCGGCCTGCTCGGGCTCGGGCTCGCGTTCGACGACCGGGTCATCCTCGCTCTGCGCGACCGACCGGAGTTCGTGATCACGTTCTGGGGCGCGATCAAGGCCGGGCTTGTGGCAGTTCCCGTCGCCCAGGGACTCGCCACATCGGACCTCGACTTCATGCTGACCGACAGCGAGTCACGGGTGATCGTGTGCGACGCGGCATCGGCCGCAGCCGTTCTGCCGGCCGCCCAGCGTACCGGAGCCGTATGCCTGTTCGTGGGAGAGTCGCCTCCGGAGGGGCCGCGTGCCTGGGCCGACGTCTGCGGCGTCCCGCAGGCGCTGGCTCCGGCGGCCACCACGGGCGAGGACATCGCGCTCTGGCTGTACACCTCGGGTACGACGGGTCTGCCGAAGGGGGTGATGCACCGACACCGGCACCTGCAGGCCGCCCCTTCAGCCCTCGCACTTCAAGTCATCGACATGCAGACCGACGACGTGATCTTCTCAGCTTCCAAGATGTTCTTCGCCTACGGGCTCGGGAACTCGGTCTACCTGCCGGCGGCCACGGGAGCCTCCGTGGTCGTGAACGAGGCCCCGGTGATCCCCATCCACGTTCAGGGCCTACTGAACCGGACCCGCCCAACGGTGCTCTTGGCCGTGCCGGCCTTCTACAGCGGCCTGGCCCATCTCGACGACGCGGAGCTCCCCGCATCGATCCGGATGGCGATCAGCGCCGGGGAGGCGTTGACGGCGGATCTGTTCGAGCGATTCCGCAACCGATTCGGCCTGCCGTTGATCGACGGCCTCGGGGCTACCGAGGCCCTGCATCATGTGACGTCCAACCGCGTCGACGACATCGTCCCCGGCAGCGCCGGACGGGCGCTCGACGGCTACGAGGTCAAGGTCCTCGATCGCGAGCAGCAGTCGGTCCCTGAGGGCGAGAGCGGCGAGCTCTGGATCCGGGGACCGACGACCTTCGCCGGATACTGGCGCCGGCCGGAGCTGACGGCCCGTGCCTACCTCGACGGGTGGATGCGAACCGGCGACCTTGTCCGGCTGATCGACGGCAGGGTGTACCACGAAGGACGGCTCGACGATCTCATGAAGCTGGGCGGGGTCTGGGTTGCGCCGAGGGAGATCGAGGATGTCCTAAGGGGTCACCCCGACGTGCGGGACGCTGCCGTGGTCGCCCTCGATGATGAGACCGGAGTCCCGACCCTGAAGGCGTTCCTGCTCTCCGAGCGGGCCGACGCTGCGCTCGAGAAGGAAGCGCTCCGCGTTTGCCGTCGGCGCCTGGCCACGTTCAAGGTGCCGAGGTCCTTCGAGGTCGTCGGCGAGCTGCCCCGGACGCCCACCGGCAAGCTCAAGCGGTTCGTGCTGAGGAAGGGATCGGCGGAGGAGGCTTCCTCCTCCTAGCTCTCGTCCTGCTTCTTCTCGACGAACGCGGTGAGCGCCTCGATGGTCTTGAAGTTCTCGCTCACCACCTGATCGTTGGCGATCGTCACGTCGAATCTCTCCTCGATGAATCCGAGCAGCGACATCAGTCCGAACGAGTCGAGCAGGCCCGACAGCAACGGCTGGCCGGGCGGGAGGTCGCCTTGGGCGTCCTCGAGCACCTCCTCGAGGATGAACGTCCGAATCTCCTGCTCGATGTCGGTGGTCCCCATCATCGCTCCTTTCGGGTGAACCGAGTCGCTCCCATCGTCCTCATAGGTCCCACGTGATCCGAGCGCCGAACGATCTCATGCCCCATCGGCCGAGTCCACCACCCGTCCGAGGCCCTCCTGAGGGCCGGATCATCCACCAGCGGCGACCAGCGGACCTTGTCGTCGCCGACGTAGAGGATCTCGTACAGCTGGTGCGCGTACATGGTGTCCGGAGTGGACCGCATGACGAACGGCCCGACGGCGAAGGCATGGCCCGTTCCGGCAACGTACTCGGCCGCCCGCGCCGGCGAGTCGAATCGGTACAACAGGAAGCGGTCGCCTTCGACCGTGAGCGCGATCCCGTTGACGCAGCCCACCCGCAACTGGCCCGGCGGCAGGAACCCCACCTCGATCACGTCGAAGCCGGCAAGGCGCAGGGCACGGACCGCGTCGGCGAAGCACGGGCCCTCGGGTCCCCCGTCCGGCTCTCCTGCCTCGCGGGCGATCTCCGCGAGCGCCGGCGAATCGAGCAGCGGCGACCAATCGAGGGATCGGAACGGAAGGCGGACGATCTGGGCCGGATCCGCGAATCGCTCTTCCGGGTCCGACTCCACCACGAGGCGACCGAACCGCCGCAGGCTCGACTCGGTGGCTCTGTTGCGGAGCGGGAGTCCCGACCACGCGCCCTCGAACTCCTCGTAGTCCCTGGCGGCCCCGTGGGAGCCGAACCGGTGGAGATGGATCCGGTCGCCGTCTATGTACACCGTGAGGCTCGCGGCGGACTCTCGAGGGCGTCGCTGGCTCACGATCGGAGTCCCGATCCGGATCTCGTGACCCCGCGCGGCGAGCTCCCAGAGGAACGGCTCGAAGTCGCCGGCCTCGGTCGGGCCGGCGCCGAGACGCGGCGGCTTCCGTTCGCTCCGGAAGAGGCGCGTGTTCCTGTGCGGGTAGATGATCGAATGCCAGCGCGCGAAGAACCAACGGATCGGCTCGAGGACCTGGCCGAGGGCGGCGCCCTCCGTCGCCACGCCCTCGATGCTCCAGCGGCTCCCGGTCTCGCGGTCCCGGAAGGCGCCCTCCGAGCGTTCGAACGTCAGGTCTCGCCCGGCGATCCGGGGTACGAACGCCGCCATGGTGAAGCCGTCCGGCCGCGGGCCGGCGAACACGACGACGGGGGAGCCGTCGATCCGGTCGTGCACCACACCGCCCTCGCGCTGCACCTCCCGGAGCGGGTAGGCGAACCACTCCCGGTCTCCCTCGACGGCGAGGACCATCTCGTTCTCCGGGTACGTGGTATCGAGCGGTCCGATGATGGACGCCAAGAAGGCCGGATCCATGCCGGGGCGCGAGAAGAACTCCTCACGGCCGTGCCCGTGCCGCGCGTCCGGGTGCCGGACGTCCGCGGGCGGAACCATGACCACCGTCTCGGGGTGCAGGGCCACCCAGTCCGCCCACTCGATGTGGTAGGGGGGGATCCAGGGAAGCCGCGTTCCCTTGGCCCGTCGGTCGAGCGCGTATCCCTCCCAGTGGATCCAGTGGCTCCCGGTGCGAAGATCCTTCAGGATCAGGGTCGCGTTCAGGAAGCCGACCGATCGGAACAGGGGGTCGCGCTCCTCGTTTCCCGGGACGTCGGAGATGAATGCGGACCCGGACTGACATCGCTCGCAGCAGACGACGATGAAGCGCTCCTCGCCCGCCCGATCGTTCACGACGTGGTAGTTGTCGATGACCCAGATCGGATACGCGCGTGCCTCTCCGCGGACCACCACCCCGATCACGTAATCTTCGGGGCGCATGTGGTCGGCCTCGGACGCGGGAACCATCTTAGGGTCGTCCACCCCGGAGATGGCCTCTCCGAGATGCCTCGGGATCTTCATCCGGGCGTAGCCGTCCCGGTCGAAGGTCGGGGGAGGGGGCCGCCAAGCGGGTCTCAGAGGGGCAGGGTCCCGAGCCTCGGATTTCATCGTCGCCCTTGACCCCTACCCGACCGGAGCGGCGGCCGGCCGGTTGATCTTCTCGTCGACCTCCTGGACCACCTCGGCGAGCAGCCGGAACGAGCTCGGAGCCGTGCTCGGGTCCGCCAGGAAGCCCATGTTGTGCAAGATCACGTGGGAGGCGCCCTCCTCGACGTACGGGGTCATCTTCCGCAGCAGGTCGTCGGGCGAGCCGTGCCACATGTACTCGTGGACGAGATCGAAGGGGATGCGCTCGATGAGCCGGAGCGCGTCCTCGCGCGACAGGCCGGAGGGGATGTAGGACTGGAGCCCGTGGAAGCCCTCACCCAGCGGGTGCTCGCCGCCGACGGTCCCGTACAGCCAGTCGGGGAGCGAGAGGCACAGGGCCTTGACCAGCGCGTGGTTCAGCATCCGGTGGGCCTTCTCGTGGTCCTCCTCCATGACGACGTACGAACGGATCGCGGCCGCGAACGACGCGGTGTCGCGGCCGCTCGCCCGCGCTGCGTCGTGGATCCAGCCGAGCCGCTTTCGCCACTCGTCGATCGGCATGTTCACCGGGACCCACCCCTCCGCGTGCTTCCCGGTGATCTCGCACATCCTGGGGCCGTGAGCGCCTACCCAGATCGGGGGGTACGTGCCCTCGTAAGCCGCCAGGCCGAGCACGGCGCCCTTCAGCGGGAAATAGTCTCCCTCGAAGTCGACGGGGCCCTCAGACCGCCACAGCAGCTTGACGACCTGCAGGGCTTCCTCGAGCTTCGACGTCTGGTACCGGTAGTCGATTCCGTAGGGAACGGTGTTCTCACCCTCGCCGGCCCCGATCCCGAGGAACACCCTGCCCTCGCTCATGTGGTGCAAGGTCAGGAACTCGTTCGCGAGCACGGCGGGGTGGCGCCTGAGGGGATCCGTCACGCACGGACCGAGCAGCACCCGCTTCGTGGAGGTCGACGCCGCGGCGATGCACGCCACCGGGTCGAGGAACACGTGGGGGCTCTGACTGGGGCTGATCGCTGCCAGCGGAGAGATGTCGGGTGTCCAGAGCGACTCCGGCAGCCATCCCATCAGGTGATCGGGCCACGTTATGACGTCGAAGCCCTGCGACTCGAGCGCGCGCGCCCGGTTCGCCACGGCTGCGGCCGGGGGACCGAGCGTCCCTCCCGTTCCGATGGAAACGCGCTTGGTCACTCGCCCCTCTCCTGGGTCGTCACCAGCACCTCGACGTACTCCACGTCCGCGACGATCGTCTCGTCTCCCGACCGGTTCGCGGCGCGGATCACGTCCATGAGGTCCCGACCGAAGGCCTCCTGCCGGTCCGGCGTCAGCGACTCGTGCACGGTGCGGATGGGGCCGAAGTAAGTCCGGAAGAACTCGAGCCAGTGCTCGGCGGACCGGTAGCGGAAGGTGACGTGCCGCGGGATCATCTGGAGATCCGCCAGGCCGCTCCCGAAGATGCTGCGGACCCCGTCCTCGGTTCCCCAGAGGATCGGCGGCTTCACGCCACGGGTCGGAGGCACGTACTTGGCCGCCGTCCGGAAGAACCGACCCGCCAGGCTCTCGGGGGTGAAGTTCGACATGCCGATCTTCCCACCGGGGCGGCACACCCTGACCATCTCGGCGGCCACTCGCTCCTGGTCGGGGGCGAACATCACGCCGAACGTGGACAGGACCGCGTCGAACGAATGATCGGGGTACGGCAGGTCCTCCGCGTCGCCCTCCTGGAAGTCGACCTCCAACCCCTCGAAGGCCGCCCGCTCGCGGGCGCGCTCCAGCAGCGACGGCACGTAGTCGATGCCGGTCACGTCGCAGTTCCGCCGGGCCGCGCAGAGGGCCGTGTTGCCGCTGCCCGTGGCGACGTCAAGGACCCGCTGGCCGGCGTGGATGTCGACGGTCTCGCAGAGCGACTCGCTCACGATGAGGATGGTCGTCGCGAACCTGGAGAAGTCTCCGGCCGCCCAGGCTTGCTGCTGACCCTCCTTGATGGCGGAGAGATCGGTCACGGCCTGCATCGACTCGTCACTCCCTTTGCTGCTCTCGGGTCACGAATCCGCTCACCCTCCATCGGCCGGTCGGTCGCCGAGACGATGCCTCCTCGACCGGGTGCCGGACGACTCCGCCAGATTGCGGACGCAGGGGCAGCCCGTCACGGTCATTCCTACGTAGCTTCCCTACGTCCGCTTCGTCATTCGACGATACCCGAGCTCAAGTGACCTGGGCCCCGCGGCGGCGCCTACGTAGCGTGCAGTAAGGAAGATACGCGCGCCGATGGATGAGCGGCGCAGGAGCCCGCTCCTACACTGCGGGTCTCGCCCCGGGACCACGGAGAGTCGACCGTGTCACGAAGTCATGATGATCGATCCAAACGGCGGACGCGCCTCCCCAAGAGGATCGTCGTTCATCTTCGGCGGGATGTCCCGCTGTCGCTGCTCGACTTGGCGGTCGTGTTCCCGGCCTATCTCGGCCCGCTCGTCCTCCGCTTCGACGGCATGGTCCCCACTAACTACTGGCGCAACTTCCTGCCGTTCGTGTCCGTGGCCGCCTTCCTGCATTTCCTCTCGAACTACCTGTTCGGGCTGTACGGGCAGATGTGGCGCTACGCGAGCGTTCAGGAGGCCCGACGGGTGGTGCTCGCGGGCGTCTCCGGTGCCGCGCTCGTGATCGGCGCGGGGACGCTCTGGGGCGGGCGGCGACCCTTGCCGCTGTCGGTGATGATCCTCGGGTCGCTCCTGTCCCTGATGGCGTTCGGCGCGATCCGATTCCAGAATCGGCTCTTCGCGTTCAGGCGACGCTCGGTCTCCATCTCCGGCAGGCGGACGAGGGTCCTGATCGTGGGAGCGGGAGACGCGGGAGCGATGATCCTTAGGGACATCCTGGGCGATCGTTCCCTGGGCCTCGACCCGGTCGGCATCGTCGACGACGACACCCGCAAACGTGGGCTGTCGATCCACGGCCTCTCTGTCCTGGGCGCCCGGGCAGAGATCCCGCCCCTGGTCGCCCGAATGCGGGTCGAGCAGGTGCTCCTGGCGATCCCATCCGCGACCGGGGACGTGGTTGGGGACGTGGCCGCCCTGTGTGAGGAGGCCAACGTCACCCTCCGGGTCCTCCCCTCCGTGAGGGAGATCGTTGGTGGTCGGATCAGCGCCCGGGACATCCGCGACCTCCGGATCGAGGACCTCCTGGGGCGCCAGCAGGTCGAGATCGATCTCCAGGCCGTCGCCGCGATCCTGCAGGGTCGGCGGGTGCTGGTGACCGGTGCCGGGGGATCCATCGGCTCGGAGATCGCACGGCAGGTCGCCTCCTTCGAGCCGGACCGGCTGGTCCTCCTAGACCACGACGAGACCCATCTTCACGACGCCGTCGCGCAGCTCGAGCACACGCAGGGGGTGGAGGTCGTGCTTGCCGACATCCAAGAACAGGATCGGATCATTCACGTGTTCATGGAGCACCGGCCCGAGGTCGTGTTCCACGCCGCCGCCCACAAGCACGTGCCGCTGCTGGAGATGTACCCGGAGGAAGCCGTGCGCACCAACGTCATCGGCACGGCGAACGTGGCCGACGCTGCGCTGGCCGCCGGCGTGCGTCGCTTCGTGATGATCTCGACCGACAAGGCGGTTCGGCCGGTGAGCGTGATGGGCGCGACCAAGTGGTTCGCCGAGCAGATCGTCCGCAGCACTCGCAAGTCCGGCGTCTTCTGCGCCGTGCGCTTCGGGAACGTCCTGGGCAGCCGAGGGAGCGTGATCCCGACCTTCCTGCGCCAGATCGCTGACGGCGGTCCGGTCACCGTGACCGACCCGTTGATGGCGAGGTACTTCATGAGCATCCAGGAGGCCGTCCAGCTCGTTCTGCAGGCCGCCGCGCTCTCGCGTGGCGGAGAGGTCCTGACGCTCGAGATGGGGGAGCCGGTCAACATCCTGGATCTGGCCCGGAAGCTCATCCGTCTGTCCGGGCGCGTGCCCGACGTGGACGTGAAGATCGAGATCGTGGGCGCGAGAGCAGGCGAGAAGCTGGTGGAGGACCTGTCGGATCCCGACGAGGAGTCCCTGTCGAGTGGACATCCAGGGATCGCAGTTTCCAGGCCTGATGTTCCCGATCGGCCTGCGCTCAGACGGGCCATCAGAGAGTTGGAGGCGCTGGTCAGCGAAGGGAACCGCGCCGCACTCGCCCGACGCGTGAAGGAGCTCGCCGGAGGGCCCCTCCAACCCCTGGTCGTCGGGGGCGAGCAGTGACCCCTCGAGCGGTCGTGATCACCCACCGTGAGGCGATGGTGGCTGAAGGCATCGCGGCAGCGTTGACTCAGTTCGCCGGCATCGTTCCTGTGGCCGTCGCGACCTCCGTCGCCGATGGTGAGCGATGGAGCGAGAGAGCCGACGCGGTGGCGATCGACGCGCATCTCCCGGGCGCCGAGAAGGCGGCCCGACGGCTGCAGGCGAAAGGGGTTCGTGTCGTCCTCCTGGGCGAGGGTGGTGGGGAAGACGACGGTGTCCGGGTGTCGATGCGGGCCCCGGTGGCCTCCTTGGCCTCCGCTCTCGTTCCCGGGGTCGGCGGCAGGCCCTCGTCGATGGCTCGGTTGACGTCACGGGAGCAGCAGATCCTCGCGCTCGTCGCCCAAGGTCTGGCGGCGAAGCAGGTCGCGCGCCAGCTCGGCATCAGTCCGAAGACGGTCGAACGGCACAAGACGAAGATCTTCGCGAAACTCGGAGTTCCGAATCAGACCGCGGCCGTGAGCCTCGCTCTGGCCAACGGCCTCGGAAGGAGCAACCGATGGAACCGATCACATACTTAAGGGCTCTACGGCGGTACTGGCCCATGATCGCGGCCGCGGTCGCGGTGGGCCTCCTGACGGCGTCGCTCACCAGGGCGATTGACCCGGGCGGCGCGGAGCGCTCGTTCGAGGCCACGACGTACCTGATCAGCTCGTCCGATACCGGTCAGTCGTTCAGTCAGTCCGGGAGCTTCGACGATGCGAATACCGTCGCCGCGCTGACGACGCTCGATCCCATCCCGAGCCGCGTGGCCGACCAGATCGGATACGACGGGAAGCCGGCGGATCTCGCGGTGAAAATCACGGCGGCGGTGGACGAGGAGAGCGGGCTCCTTTCCATCACGGCCACCGATCCCGATCCGAAACGCGTCAAGCAGATCGCGGACGCTTTCGCGAGTGAACTGCTCGCCTTCCTGACCCAACAGGAGACGGAGGAGACCGCTGCCGAGGTGGCGTCGCTCGAGGCACAGATCAAGGGCATCAAGAAGCGGATCCGTCATCCGGGCGAGTCGGACACACGGGGTCTCGAGACGCGACTCGCTCTGCTCCAGGGGGACGTTGACAACCTCACGTCGAGTCCTCCCGAACCAGGCTTCGAGGTCCTCTCCGGGGCCGAGGTGAGCCCGGTAGAGTCCCTGGGCATCCAGGCCCCGCGTTCGTTCGCGATCCGGGCGCTCCTCGCCGCGCTCATCGGCCTCGTTGCCGGAGTCATCATGGCGTTGGTCCTGGGCCGGTTCGACACTCGGATCAGGACGCGGCAGGGTGCCGAAGAGGGGTTCTCGCTCCCGGTCCTCGCCGAGATCCCGGTCCTGCCGCGGGGCGGCAGGGATGGCGTCATCGCGGCCTCGCAGCCGAGCTCCCGCGCGGCGGAGGCGTTCCGGCTGCTCGGGGCCGAGGTGGGCCGTGGTGTCAACCTCGACGGAGACGCCCGGGCACAGGGAGTGGAGGCGGGGACGCCCCGGCCGCCGCACACGGTGCTCGTGACCAGCGGCGGTCCCGCCGAGGGGAAGACGACCGTCGTGGCCAACCTTGCAGCGACCTTGGCCGAGACCGGGAAGAAGGTCCTCATCCTCTCTTGCGACTTCCACCGCCCCAGCATCCACCGGCTCTTCGGGGTCGCGAACGACAAAGGCCTCGCCGATGCGCTTCGGTCGAGCAACAACGGCCCGGTTCTCGGCCCCGTGATCCGACAGACGCTCGTCGATGACATCCGTCTGGTTCCCAGCGGCCCCCTGCCCAATTCACCTGGGGAGCTGCTGAGCTCGGAACACATGCGCGACGTGCTCGAGGAGGCGCGAGAGCTCGCGGATGTGGTGCTGCTCGACACCCCCCCCATCCTGGTGGCCAGCGATGCAACGCACCTCCTGCCAGAGGTCGATGGGGTGCTCGTCGTGGCCAGGGCCGGAAGGACGAAGGCCGAGATCGCGAAGAGGACGAGCGAGCTCATTCTCCGGATGGGGGCCCGGGTTCAGGGAGTGGTCCTGAACCGGGCCATGGACGTCCCCCTGCCTCGGGGCTACCGCGACTACTATCGGGCCCGGCCGGTGAGTGCCAGCGTGGGGGATTTCCCCAACTTGCGCGGCACTGAACCGTCCAATATCCTCTAGCATGGTGTTGTTTTGTCTCTCGGACCCGGGCGAGGTGATCCGAGCCCTCGTTACCTACACGGACTGGTGGCAGCCGGCGTCGTCCTCCGTAATGCAGGTCGGGCGGGCGCGCCGCATGCAGGGGGTGTCTGACGGCGTCCCCTGGGGGCTGCTGGAATCGCTTGATGAGCGCTCGGAGCTTTGCCGCCGGATGCAGTTGGTGAGCGACCGCGACCGCCACGTGCTGTTCCTCTGGTACGTGCGGCAGCTGGGGGCCGACGAGATCGCGCGAACACTCCGGATCTCCCGCCGGCAGTGTTTCCGCATCCGAGGGAGCGCGATCCGCAAGATCGTCGACCTGGGCGATCCCGCGAACGCGGTGGCCTAGCGACCCGGTGTGCGGAACGGGAAACGCATGGAGGGTTGAATTGGTGGACGTATCGAGCCGGATCCGCGATTTCATCAAGGAAGAGCTCCTCTACGGGGAAACGTCCTCGACGCTCAATCACGAAACGGTCTTGCTCGACGGGATCATCGACTCCCTCGGGCTTATGCAGCTCGTCGCCTTCCTCGAGCAGGAGTTCGAGATCGAGGTCGACGACTCGGAGATCACTGCCGACAACTTCCGCACCATCGCGGACATCGAGCGGCTGGTGACACGGACGGTGGACGGCACGTGAAGACGGGCGTTCGCCCGCGGATCGAGTGGGTGACACCGGAGCAGGCCGAGTTCTTCGAGTCGGTCTGTCGTTTCGCTCGGTCGCTCCCCGGCGACGTCGCCCTCCGCGACCGCTCCGAGACGTTCTCGCGGGAGGGCTGGGATCGCTGTGGCGCCTTCGGGATCCAGGGTCTCCCGGCGCCCGAGGAGTTCGGCGGGGGCGGGGCCGACGTCGTCACCACCATGCTCGCGCTCGAGGCCCTCGGGTACGGCTGCCGGGACGCCGGCCTCGTGTTCTCGGTCAACGCCCACATGTGGACGAGCGTGATCCCGCTCTCGTCCTTCGGAACCGAGGAGCAGAAGCGCCGCCAGCTCCCGGGCCTGTGTTCGGGCCGGGTGATCGGCTGTCACGCCATCACCGAGCCGGAGGCGGGCTCCGACGCCTTCGCCATGACGACGTCGGGGAAGGCGGTGGAGGGTGGCTACGTCCTCAACGGGCGCAAGACGTTCATCACGAACGCGCAAATCGCCGATCTGCTGATCGTCTTCGCCAGGACCACCGAGGGGATCGGGCCGTACGGCCTCACGGCACTCCTCGTGGAGCGAGGAACCCCGGGGCTCTCGGTCGGCCGCGGGCTGGAGAAGATGGGCCTGCGCACCTCCCCTATGGCCGAGGTCGTCCTGGAGGATTGCTTCGTGCCGCACTCGTCGGTCCTCGGGCGGGAGGGCCAGGGCGGCGAGATCTTCACCGCGTCGATGCGGTGGGAGCGAGCGTGCATCATGGCGAGCCAGGTCGGGCAGATGCGACGCACGATGCAGGCGTGCGTCGCCTATGCCAGGCAGCGGCGGCAGTTCGGGAAGCCCATCGCGAAGTTCGAGTCGGTGGCCGACAAGATCGCCGACATGAGGATCGCCGTCGACGCGTCGCGCGCGCTCGTGCTGCGAGTGGGCTGGCTGATGGACCAGGGCCACGACGCGATGGTAGAGGCGGCCATCGCCAAGGTGTTCGTGTCCGAGGCGGCCGTCAGGACCAACCTGGACGCCGTCCAGGTCCACGGGGGCTACGGGTACATGGCCGAGCTGGAGATCGAGCGCGGTCTGCGCGACGCGGTTGGCGGCACGATCTACTCGGGGACGTCCGAGATCCAGCGCCGGATCATCGCCCGCGGCCTCGGCCTGTGATGCCGGCCGCGGCCCGGAACCGCCTTCGACCGAGCGGGGTTCGAACGTGACCTTCCTCTTGCAGCAGTACCTGACGCGGGCGGCGCGGGCCGATCCCGCACACGAGGCCGTCCGGTGCGACGGTCGGTCGCTCACCTACGGCGAGCTCGAGGCCGTCTCCAACGGCCTCGCGTGCTCGCTCCTCGCAGGCGGCGTCGGCCACGGGAACCGGGTGGGTATCCACCTCCCGAAGAGCGTCGACATGGTGGCCGCGGTCTATGGCGCCCTCAAGGCCGGCGCTGCCTACGTACCGCTCGACCCGAAGGCCCCGGTCCGGCGGGCGGCCATGGTTGCGGCCGACTGCGCGATCGCGGCCCTCGTCACGACCCCCGGCCGTGCCGCCTCGCTCCTCCCGGCGATGCGGGATCACCTGCCCCGGCTGGTGCTCCTGGTTGGCGACGGTGCGGAGGTCCCGGACCTTCCGGTACCGTCGATGCGCTTCGCCGAGGCCGCCGACCCGAGGCCCGATGCGCCGGATGTGTCGGCGATCGAGACGGACCTCGCCTACATCCTGTATACGTCCGGGTCGACCGGGGCGCCGAAGGGCGTGATGCTCACCCATCGGAACGCCCTGACGTTCGTCGAGTGGTGCGCGTGGGCGATCGGGGTGGGACCGACGGACCGGCTCTCGAACCACGCGCCGTTGCAGTTCGACCTCTCGGTGTTCGACCTGTACCTGGCGGCCCTCGGCGGCGCGACGGTGGTGCTGATCCCGGAAGAGGACGCCTACTTCGGGTCGGCCCTCGTCCGCCTCATCCGGGAGGAGCGGATCACGGTCTGGTACTCGGTGCCTTCGGCGCTCACGTTGCTCACGAAGGCCGTGGACGGGCCGGGGGAGCTCCCGAGCCTGCGCGCGGTGGTCTTCGCGGGCGAGGTGTTCCCGACGAAGGACCTCCGTGCGCTCCGCCGCCTGGTCCCGGACGCCGCGCTCTGGAACCTCTACGGGCCGACCGAGACCAACGTCTGCATGTACTACCGGGTCGACGAGCTTCCCCAGGACGACCGCACGATCCCCATCGGCCGCGCCTGCGCGAACACGGATGTGTTTGCCCTCAAGGACGACGGCACGGTCGCGGGCGTCGGCGAGGAGGGCGAGCTATTCGTCCGCGGCTCGACGGTCATGAAAGGGTACTGGGGCCGGCCGGACAAGACCGTGGAGATGCTCGTCCCCGATCCCCGCGGAGGCGGCCTCTCGGACCCTGTGTACAGGACCGGCGACATCGTGCGGCTCCGGCCCGACGGGAACTACGACTTCCTGGGACGAAGGGATCACCAGATCAAGAGCCGTGGCTACCGGATCGAGCTCGGCGAGGTCGAGGTCGTGCTGAACGCCCACCCCGGGCTCGATGAGGCCGTGGCGGTCGCGGTGCCGCACGACGAGTGGGGCAAGGCGATCGTCGCCTGCGTCGTCCCGCGGAACGGGGAGGCCATCGCCCCGAACGACGTCAAGCGCCACGTGGCCGAGCGCCTGCCCCGGTACATGGTGCCCGCCCGCGTCGACGTCCTCGCCGAGCTCCCGCGCACGTCGACCGGCAAGATCGACCGTCAGCGGGTGATGGAGCTCGCGGCGGCCGCACCGTCGCCCGCCCCCGGAAGGGCGTCGGCGAGCGAATGGAATCGATCGTGAACGACGGCGCCCCGGCCCTCATCCCGGACGCGTCAGGCTCGCCCTTCTCCCTCCTCCGGGAGGAACGCTTCCTCGCGGACCGGGTGAAGCTGCTCGAGCAGGCGCCCCTGTTCTCCGTCCTTCACCCCGGCGACCTGCAGGTCCTGGCGGGGAAGTTCCACACCGTCCGGTACCGGAGGGGCGAGGTCATCTTCCGCGAAGGGGAGCCCGCGGAGCGTCTGTTCCTGATCGACGAGGGGAAGGTCAAGCTCTCCCTCACCTCTCCCGCCGGGCCGGAGCTCCTCATCGCGATCCTGGGCAGGGGCCAGATCTTCGGCGAGCTCGCGGTGATCGATCGGGGTCCTCGGGCCATGGATGCCCGGGCAATGGAGGAGAGCCGCGTGTGCTCGTTCGACTCGGACGTCTTCTGGACGATGCTGGAGAACCGGCCGGCGCTCGCCCGCAGGCTCCTCGAGCTGATGGCGCGCCGCCTTCGTCGGGCGGACCAGACGAGCCAGGACCTCGTCTTCTTCGATGCTCCCACGCGTCTGGCCCGGCGACTCCTGCAGCTCGCGGAGGAGCACGGTGAGCCCGTCGGCGAGGGCCAGGCGGTCCGGGTGACCGTGCGGGTGACGCAAGAGGAGATCGCCCAGATGATCGGCGTCACGAGAGGGAGCGCCAACCGGCTCATCGCATCGTTCGGGGAGCGGGGCTGGATCGACTGGAACGGGGGCTGCCCGATCATCCTGCGGCCCGAAGCGCTCATCCGCCGCGCCCACTGAGGCGCCCTGCTCACGTGTGTGCGCCACGTAACATCGTGCCGGTGGGCCGAAACACGCCGGTCGTGTGCGATGCCACCTAGCCCCTCGATCGGAGCTGGCCGACAATCGGGCCGACGATTGGATGGGGCATCCTCGGCGGATGCTCAAGACCGAGAGAAAGGGTCGATCATGGCGATTCGTGCACAAAGCGGCGACCGGCGTGGCGGGATAACCTACCCTCACCCCGGCGCCTTCTGGTTCGGGATCACGGCCGTGACGGCCGGTGCCGTCCTCCACCTGCCGATGTTCCTCCGGAGCAAGGAGATGGGCTACAAGCTCGTCGGTATGGAGGCCGACGGCACGATGCTGCTCGGCATGGCCCTGATCCTCGTCGGCATCGCGGCCACCGCCTATGGGCTGTTCCCGCGCCTGTCCGAGGTCAGCCGGGGGTACGTGGCCCGCGTCCGCGTCAAGGCCCTGGACGACGCGCCGCTGAACAAGGCGCACCTCGGGCTGCTGCTCGTCATGGCCGCCGCCATCACGATCGACGTGATCAAGCCCGTGACCCTCGGCTTCGTGGTCCCCGGGATGGCCGCCGAGTACGGGCTGAAGTCCCCCCTGAACCCGACGGGGACCGTGCCCGTGGCGCTCCTTCCGCTCTCGGGCATCACCGGGACGGTCATCGGGTCGTTCCTGTGGGGCTGGCTCGGCGACCGGACCGGCAGGCGGTCCTCGATCCTGCTGGCGGGGATCCTGTTCATCGCCACCGCGATCTGCGGCTCCATGCCCAACTACCTCTGGAACTTCGCGATGTGCTTCATCATGGGCCTGGGCGTCGGGGGCATGCTCCCGATCACGTTCGCCCTCATGGCCGAGGCGATCCCCGCGAGGCACCGCGGCTGGCTGATGGTGCTGATCGGCGGGGACGTGGCCGGCGCCTACATCATCACGAGCTGGCTGGCCTCCGCGCTGACGCCGGACTTCGGGTGGCGGATCCTTTGGCTGCTCGGGCTGCCCACGGGTGTCCTCCTCATCCTGCTGAACCGGTGGATCCCCGAATCGCCCCGGTTCCTCATCGCCAACGGCCGGGAGGCCGAGGCCAGGGCGGTCATGGAGCGGTACGGGGCCGTGGTCGTCGAGGAAGAGACGTCCGAGCTCGTCGTCGAGGAGAAGGTGAGGAGCCGCTGGCTCCAGCTGTTCTCGAGGCCGTTCCGCGGGCTCACGTTCGTCGTCGCGCTGTTCGGCCTCGGGGTCGGCCTCGTGACCTTCGGCTTCCAGCTGTGGATCCCGTCGAACCTCCAGGCGCTCGGCTTCACCGAGGTGACCTCGGACCGGATCCTGCGGGACTCCGCGCTGATCGGGTTCCCGGCGACGTTCCTGATCGCGTGGATGTACGGCTTCTGGAGCAGCAAGAAGACCCTGACCCTGCTCGGCCTCCTGACGGCTGCGGCGCTGTTCGGGTTCGTCGTTGCCGGGGACGCCGTCGCGAGCAACCGGGCGCTGTTGTACACGCTCCTCGTGATCCCGATCACCGGCATCAGCTCTATCCTCGCCGTGCTCATCGCCTACAGCTCGGAGGTCTTCCCGACCAAGGTCAGGTCGAGGGGGACCGGGCTGGCCGCCGGCGCGAGCAAGGCGGGAGGCGTGCTGATCATCGCGCTTGTCGTGGCGGCGGTGGCGCCGCCCTCCATCGCGGGCACGTCGCTGCTGGGCGCGATCCCCATGACGCTGGCGGCGCTGGCGGTGGCCGTGTTCGGCATCGAGACGCGCAAGCGGCGGCTGGAGGAGATCACGGCGGAGGAGCTTCGAACGGAGGCCGCGCTGGTGAGCTGAAGCGAGCCTCGGGCGGGCGGAGTGCTCAGCGCTTGTTCCTGCGAGCGCTGAGCCTCCTGCTTTCGTGGCATGAGGAGTACGCCATCGGTCGTGTGCCCTGGGTCGCCCTTTCCGGTTACGCTGGGGGATGCCCTTCGGGGCGCACGCGAACGGCAAGGAGTGGGCGGGACGAGGCGACGGGTGAAGGCCGGCCCGGCTGGGGAGCGACGATGACCGAACCGGAGATCGACTTCGACGTCATCATCATCGGCGGAGGGCCTGCCGGGTCGACGCTCGGTTGCCTGATGGCCATGGGAGGCCACCGGGCCATCGTCCTCGAGAAGGACATCCACCCCCGCGACCACGTGGGGGAGTCCATGGTCCCCGCCAACAACTTCATCTTCCACAAGATCGGGTTCCTGCCGAAGATGGAGGACGCCGGGTTCGTCCACAAGCAGGGCGTCGGCTGGACGGCGCCCCGTGCGCATATCTGGAACCTCGTCGCCATCCGAACGTCGGACTTCCCGCCGCCGGGCGCCGTCCAGACCTACAGCTACAACGTGGAGCGGGACGTGTTCGACACCCTGCTCCTGCGCCATGCCCACGAGCTCGGGGCCAAGGTCGTGCAGGGCGTCAACGTGAAGAAGGTGCTCTTCGACGGGGACCGGGCCGTGGGCGTCCGGGTCTCGGTGACCGACGGCTGGGAGCGCGACCTCCGCGCGAAGGTAGTCGTGGACGCCTCGGGCCGGCGCTGCCTGATCGCGAAGCAGCTTGGGCTCCGGCAGAAGGACGCCGAGTTCAACCAGTACTCGATCTGGTCGTGGTTTCGGGGGGTAGACCCGGCGCCTGCCGGCTACGAGGGGATGGTGATCTTCCACTTTCTCGGGCTGGAGCGGGCCTGGGCCTGGCAGATCCCCCTGCGGAACGGCGTCGACTCGATCGGTGTCGTGACCGCTAAGGAGGACTTCCAGAAGTCGGGGAAGAGCCCCGACGAGTTCTTCGACAGCCTGGTCAAGCGAAGCCGGACCTTCGAGTTCGTGATGCAGGACGCCGAGCGGATCCGCCCCTGGTGGATCGAGGCGGATTACTCCTACCAGATGGAGACCGCGGTCGGCCCCGGGTGGCTCCTGGTGGGCGACGCGTTCCGGTTCGTGGACCCCATCTTCTCCTCCGGCGTCGATGTCGCCTTGTACTCGGCGAACTACGCGTACGAGGCCATCGGCAAGTCCTGGTCGGGCCACGGCGAGGACGTGGCGTTCAAGGAGTACGAGCGCATCGTGAACGAGGGCGTCGACATCTGGTACGACACGACGGATCTGTTCTACAAGCTCCAGCAGCTCTTCGGGCGGTTCGCCGTGGACAGGCGGAACCGCGAGGACATCGCACGCGCGCTCCAGGGCAATCCGTATCAGCCAAACAACCAGGCGAGAGCGAGGCGGATCCTCGATGAGATGCGGATCGCCTACGACCAGGTCATGGCGGACCCGGACAATCTCCTCCGCCCCGGCGCGCTCGACCCCGCGAGGAGCCCTTCGTGATGGCCGGGCGGGCGTTCTCGTGACGGTGAGGGGGGTGCGGCCTTGAGCGCGGAACCCGATTTCGACGTCGTCATCATCGGGGGTGGGCCGGCTGGGTCCGTCCTCGGCTCGCTCCTCGCGATGGGCGGCCACCGGGCCCTGATCGTGGAGAAGGACATCCATCCTCGGGATCACGTTGGTGAGTCCATTACCCCGTCGACGAACCCCATCTTCAAGAGGATCGGGTTCCTCGAGAAGATGGAGGACGCAGGCTTCGTCCACAAGCCCGGCGCCTGCTGGACGTCGCCCCAAGGGCAAGTCGGCAAGTTCGTGGCGATCCGGCTGGGCGAGTTCCCGCCCCCCGGGGCGACCCAGTTCTACACGTACAACGTCGAGCGGGACGTGTTCGACACGATGCTCCTACGCCACGCGCACGAGCTCGGGGCGAAGGTCCTGCAGGGCGTCAACGTGAAGAAGGTGCTCTTCGACGGCGATCGCGCGGTCGGTGTCCGCGCCGCCGTCGCCGATGGATGGGAGCGCGATCTCACCGGGCGCGTCATCGTCGACGCGTCCGGCCGGCGGTGCATGATCGCGAACCAGCTCGGGCTGAGACGGAAGGACCCGGACTTCAACCAGTTCGGCATCTACTCCTGGTTCCGCGGCGTTGAGCCGAACCCTCCCGGCTACGAGGGCTTCCTCTTCTTGCACTTCCTGGGCCTCGAGCGGGCCTGGGCCTGGCAGATCCCGATGCGCAACGGGGTCTGCTCGGTCGGGGTCGTGACGGACAAGGCCGATTTCCAGAAGTCCGGGCGGAGCCACCAGGATTTCCTCGAGTCGCTGGTCGAGCGCAACAACACGCTTCGGTACAACATGCGGAACGCCGAGCGGATCCGCCCCTGGTGGATCGAGGGCGACTACTCCTACAAGGTCGACCAGCTCTCGGGACCGGGCTGGCTGCTCGCGGGCGACTCGCTCCGCTTCGTGGACCCGATCTTCTCGACGTGCGTCGACGTGGCGGCCTACTCGTCGCTCTACGCTTTCGAGGCCGTCGAGGCCACCTTCGGTGGCGCGGACGAGGAGGCCGCCTTCGAGGAGTACGCCCGGCGGGTGGGGGACGGGGTCGACGCCTGGTACGACCTGATCGCCCTTTTCTACAAGCTGCAGAACCTGTTCACGATCTTCGCGGTCAAGCAACGGTTCCGCGAGCAGGTGGTGCGGATCCTGCAGGGCAACCTGTACATCCCGGAGTCGCTCGCGCGGGCCCGCGAGATGATCGGCATCATGCAGGAGTCCTACGAGAAGGTCATGAAGGACCCGGACAACCTGCTCCGCCCGGGAGCGCTCGACCCCGAGCGTGCCGGCCTGGCGGGAACCCGAGCGATGTAGCGCTTCGGCGGCCGCTCGGAGCCCGCAACTCCGCAGGCAGGTTCATCGGACCGCGCGAGGGGCGCCGCCCGATCGGCTCGGATCGCCGGAGCCGCGCCGTGAGCACCTGCTTTGACAGGGGGGGCGCGCCGACTAGGATGGCGGCTCGATCGTAGGGACCCGAACGACGAAGGACAGCGGTGTGCTGTCCGGAGGGAGGTCCGATCGGGCTGGACCCCTCAGGCCCTCACAGATCCAGGGACGCTGGCTCCCGCCTCACACGTCGGCGCTTCCTCCGGCTCGCCGGGGCGGCGGCGGGGGGCACCGTCGTCCTGTCGGTCGGCGGAACCCGGTCGGCGGCGGGCGCGCCCCGCCCGAAGCCGCGCCCATGGAGCGAGCCCTCCACTTGGGGCGGTTCCGTGCCCGGCCCGAACGACGTGGCGGTGGTCCGGGGGACCGTGATCCTGGACGTGAACGCCCAGGCGGCCGGGGTCGTGATCGAACGCGGCGCGAAGCTCATCTTCGATCCGGCCCGCAGCCGGACGCTGGAGTCGAGCGGCAACGTCGTGGTCGAGGGGCGACTCAGGATGCGCCCCGCGAGCTCTCGGCGAACGCATACCCTGCGCATCACGGGGGTCGACGAAGCCGGGTTCGTGGGCGGAGGCCATGAGGTGCTCGACTCGGACCGGGGCGTGTGGGTCCGGGAGACGGGAATCCTCGACGTGGTCGGAGCCTCGAAGCGGGCCTGGGTGAGGGCCACGTCGGGCCTCGCCGTCGGCGCGACGAGCCTCGACCTGGACGCCGACCCGGATGGTTGGGCCGTTGGAGACGAGATCGCGATCTGCCCCACGGAGCCCTCGGACGTCGCAGGATCGAGCTCCCACTTCGAGGTCCGAACGGTCACCGCGATCGAGGGGAGGACTGTGTCGTGGACGGGGGGCCTCGGCTACCGCCACCCCGCGACGACGGTGGACGGCACGAGCTGGTACACGGAAGTGCTCAACCTGACGCGCAACGTCAGGATCGAGGGGACGGAGACGGGGCGGTCGCATACCCACATCATGTCGATGAAGCCCCAGAAGCTCCGACGCGTGGCGTGGAGGTACATGGGGCCTCGCAAGGCGGAGGGCGGGGCGACCGAGCCAGTCTTGGGGCGGTACGCCGTGCACTTCCATGAGGCGGGGTCCGATTCCCAGGGCTCGCTCGTCCAGGGTTGTGTCAACCGGGACGGAGGCTCGCATTCGTTCGTGCCGCACGCGAGCCACGGCATCACGTTCAAGGACGACATCTCCTACAACTGCTACGAATCCGCCTTCTGGTGGGATCCGGGTGAGCGATCCGATTCGGTGACGTTCGACGGCTGCGTCGCCGCCTCGATCCTGACCGAGCAGGCATCGTCGAGCCAGTACACGCTCTCGGGCTTCGTATTGGGCGTGGTGGGCGCCACCTCCCCGATGTCGGAGGTGACGGGGTGCGTCGCCGCCGGGGTTCAGGGAGCCGTTACGACATCGGGGTTCCTGTGGCCTTCCAAAGCCAACGACTCCCCGGGGATGTGGACGGCCACGGATTCCGTCGCGCACAACAACGCGATGGAAGGGATCTACACGTGGCAGAACACGACCGCCCCAACCGCCAGGCGCTTCGTCCTGTATTCCAACGGCGAGAACGCGATCGACCACGGAGCCTACGTCAACCGTTTCGAGTACTCGGATATCTCTGCATTCGGCAACGGCGGCCGTGCGAGCGGCGGGGTCAACCAGGAGCGGAGGGCTGAGCTCTCCATCCACGCCGTGAACAGCGACTTCATCGATCTGTTCCTCGATGCGGGTGGGAAGGCGCCGCAGGTCATCAAGATCCAGAGACACGCGCTGGGAGC
Source organism: Actinomycetota bacterium (assembly GCA_052388025.1). Taxonomy (GTDB): domain Bacteria; phylum Actinomycetota; class UBA4738; order UBA4738; family HRBIN12; genus JBQTIP01. The sequence goes on along the minus strand of JBQTIP010000183.1, from coordinate 798 downwards.
GAGCTGCCCTTCGGTCCTGCTCGGCTGCACGGTCCGGGGGTGGGCGCAGTTCCCAATCACCGTGGACGAGCGCGGAGGCGAGGCCGGGCTGTACGACTTCGTCCGCACCAGGGTCGACGCGACGAACCGCGATCTTCACGAGAGCGACTTCAACGTGGTGTTCATGGCGCCGGGCTCTCGCATCAGGATGCAGAGCCAGGACCACGGGAGCGCCTTCCAGATCACGCCGGACGCCCAGGGTCGTCCCGTGTTCACCACAATCGCCCCGTTCTACCCCTGACCGTTCTCACGCTTCGAAACGGCCGCGACCTCCCCGGACGGGAGACCCACATGTCCTTGACGATGGATGAGCACGCCCCTGTACAGGCCTCCTGGGTGGAGACGTCGACCGGCATCCGGGAGACGGCCTCGTTCTTCGGCTCGGCCTCCGAGAGGCTCTTCGGCGTCATGCACACCCCGCCCGCCGCGCCGTCGGGCGGGGTGGTCGTCTGCTCTCCCCTGTACGCGGAGTTCGCGAGGAACTACCGCCGCGAGGTGTTGCTCGGTCGCGCCCTGGCGGAGCGGGGGATCGCGGTGCAGCGATTCCACTACCGGGGGTCGGGGCACAGCGACGGCCAGCCCGGGGCGATGACGTTCGCATCCATGCTTGGCGACGCGGCGGTGGCGGCGGAGCGTCTGGTCGGGGAGACCGGGGTGCGGCGCGTGGCATTCGTCGCGACGCGATGGGCGGCGCTGGTCGCCGCCGCCGCAGCGGCTCGGTACGATTCGCCGCTCTCGCTGTGGCAGCCGAGCGTGGAC
>JBQTIP010000182.1:0-16095 GCA_052388025.1 Actinomycetota bacterium | reverse complement strand
GGTAGGCACTGGGGCGCCCGTGCCCCGGTGCTCCATGGCGTGTGCGTCCCGGCCCAGCACATCGGAGGCACCGCCGTCATCCATCACGGGGCCGGGGTCGAGCCCCACGACTCGATCCGTCATGTTGCGCACGAGCGAGAGGTTGTGGGAGACGAAGACCAGGGTCCCCCCCCCGGCTCGATATTCGTCGAGCCATCGGATGCACTTCCGCTGGAACGCCGCATCTCCGACCGCAAGCACCTCGTCGACCATCAGGATCTCCACATCCAGCGCGGTGATGATCGCGAACCCGAGCCGGGCGGCCATCCCTGCCGAGTACCGCTTCAGCTGGGTGTCGGCCATCTCGTCGATCTCCGCGAACTGGAGGATGCGTTCGACCCGAGATGCCATCGCGCGGCGGCCGAATCCGTGCATGGCGCCGAGGAGGTACGTGTTCTCGCGACCGGTGAGGTCGGGGTGGAAGCCGACCAGCGCATCGATGAGCGCGGCGATCCGCCCGCTGACGGCGAGCTTTCCCGCGTTCGGATAGGTGACGCCCGCGACGACCTTGAGTAGCGTGGTCTTACCGGCTCCGTTGTGCCCGACGATCCCCACCGACGAGCCGGCGGGTACCGAGAGCGTCACGTCATCGAGCGCGTTGAAGGTGTTCCGTGTCCACCACCGGGGAAAGAGCCTCGCCAGTGCTCGGTCGAACGGCGGCGGTGTCATCTCCCGCACGCGGGCCCTTCCGACACCCACGCGATAGGTCTTCCGGATCCCCTCGACCCTGATCGCGTCCATCTAGATCACGTCCGCCATGCGATGCTCGGTGGCGCCGAAGTACCACCATCCGATCGCGAACAGCAGAACCGCCCCGATGATCGATGGGCCGAGCAGCCCGATGTCGGGAGCGTTTCCGCTCACCAGCACGCCGCGGAACGACTCCACGAGGCCCGTCATGGGGTTGAGCATGTAGACATCCTGCAAGTGGTCCGGCACCGCGCTCAGCGGATACATCACCGGGGTGAGGAACAGCCAGGCCTGCGCGAGCAGCGGGAAGGCCACCCGGAAGTCGCGCGCGAAGATGTTCAATGCGCTTCCGAGCAGCACAACGCCCGAGATCAGGACGATCTCGATCACCAGAAGGACCGGGAACCAAAGTGCCGTGATCGGGAGGCCCTCGCCCGTTACGTACACGAACAGGACGAACGTGCCCGTCGCGATGGCGAGGTCGATAAGGGATACCCCGATCATGCTGAGCGGCAGGACGGCGCGAGGGAAGGCGAGGCGTGTGATCATCGCCTGGGAGCCGGCGATGCTCCCCAGTCCACCAATGAGGCTGCTCGCAAGGAACGTCCACGGCACCAGGGCCGAGAACGCGAACAGGCTGTAGGGGATCTCACCCGTATCGATCTTGGCAACCCTGTGGAAGACGAGCGTCGCCATCCCCAGCGTTACCAGGGGCGGCACGATGGCCCACGCAATCCCTGCGAACGATTGCCGGTATCGGAGCTGGAACTGCCTCCGCGCGAAGGACACCAGGAGCGCTCGATGCTCCCAGAGCCGTCGAACCACGTCGGACTCCCTTCGGTAGTTGGTCGTTTCTCTCTTCGAACGCGAGACGGGCTACGCTCTGCCGACCCAGCCGTCCCGTGTCTGGGTCTCACGAACGGCGGCGTATGAGTCGCCGCACCGGCCTGAGCCACCGGCGCACGTACGAGGGCGGCGTGGCGCTCTGCTCCCCGCGAGCTGCAAGGAACTGTCTGTCCGGAAGGAGGAGCGCCCTGACGTAGAAAGCCCGCTCCCTGAACCCCGGTATGCAGCGGATGACGGAGAGCGTCATCCCGCCCCGGCCGCGCCGGCTGCTCGCATAGGACCGCAGCACTCGCAGCTCGCGGGCGCTCGGCTCGATCATCATGGGTGTCGCCGCCTCGGCCGGAAGCTCCACCCCTAGTTCGCTTCGCACCGTTCGGAGGGCATGACGCACGACCGACCGCAGCTTCCAACGTTCAGCGAGCGAACCAAACGCCGGCCAATCGACCCGGCCTCTGCAGGCCACCTGCGCCACGTCCCGGAGGGGCAGCAGGAGCACCGGCCAGGCTCCGAGCGACGCATGCATGCACGCGTGGAGAAGTGTGGCGGTGTCGTCCAGCCGTCGAAGCCGCCGCCCTCCGAGAGCGAACTCCGCCGTGCGATCGAACAGGTCGTCCGGGTTCATCCATAGCCCGAATGCACCCAGCACGAGCGTTCGATGGAGGTCGACCTGGAACCCTGCCTCGTCGGTATGGCTCGCAGCCTTGCCGAACCGCTCGTCGAAGCCGGGCCGCGGCTCCGGGAGATCTCGGTGGAATCCGAGCTGCTCCAGGAGTCCGCAGGCTCGTCGCCAATCCCTGGTTGGGACCAGCAGGTCGAGATCCTCGAACGACCGCCAGCCCGGCTCGGGGTAGAAGCTGTGAGCGAGCGCGGATCCCTTGAGCACGACGACCTCAACCCCCGCGCGCTCGAACGCGTCTACAACCGACAGCAGCCTGCGCTCGAGGAGGAGATCCCAGCACATGGCTTCCTTGTGCCGTTCCAACGTCTCCTGCATCTGCCGATCGGACAGGCGGAGCCACCCCGCGTTCCCACCGGCGATGGCGATGCCCGTCAGGTGCTGGGTGACCAGGCCCTCTAGCACTGCGGGCCACGGCTCGTCCCCAACATGGATGGGATCGGCCTCGGTCTCGCGGGGCAGCCCGAATCCGGCGATGCTGCGAACGAGCGCCGGAGGAGTCGGATCAAGCATCCGGTTGACCGACCGCTTCGATGAAGCCGCGCCGCACCAGGTCGTCCACGAGCGAGCCGACGTCTCTGGCTATGGCCTCGCGAGAGCCCGCGAAGCGCTCGCCCAGGACGTCGACCAGCTCGTCCAGGCTCCGGGGCCTATCGAGGAGGCTCCAGACGAGGGCCGCGGTCTCCGACAGGACGTCCACACCCTCCCGATCCGGAGCGGCCAGCAGGACCTCGCCTCCCACGGAGCGTGCCAGGGCCCCCGGCGACTGCCGGACGCGAGGCTGCTCGGTCGTCATAGACGGACGACGTTCCGTGGACGGCTCGCGCCGAACGCGTTGCGCGCGTCGAAGACCAAGGTCGCGACCTTGGCGATCCAGTCCAAGTCGTACGCCCGATGTGGTGTGAGGATAGCGACGCAGTCCGCGCCGCCCACGGTCCGAAGCGTCAGCTCGGTCCGGCCGAAGATCTCGCCGTTCAGCTGGATCTCGCTCACGTAGGGATCGTGGAAGCCGACGCGCGCTCCGCGCCGGTGAAGGTGAGCCATAACCTTGATGGAAGGCGACTCGCGGATGTCGCCGACATCGGGCTTGTAGGAGACGCCGAGGATCAGCAGCTTGGCGCCCTTCACCGCCTTCCCGACCTCGTTCAGGCCGTCGCTGATCCGCGACGCGACGTACGCAGGCATCTGCGCGTTGATGTCCTCGGCCTGTTCCAGAACCCGGAACTGATGCCCGGCATCTCGCCTCACGTGCCAAGCGAGGTATGCCGAGTCCAGCGGGATGCAGTGGCCGCCCACGCCGGGGCCGGGGTAGAAGGGCATGAATCCGAACGGCTTCGTCGCCGCCGCTTCTAGGACCTCCCACACGTCGATCCCCATCTCGTGACAGATCATTGCGATCTCGTTCACCAGTGCGATGTTCACGTGCCGGAACGTGTTCTCGAGGAGCTTCGCGAGCTCGGCCGCCCGAGTCGAGGAGACCGCGAACACCTTGTCGATCAGTTGCCCGTAGAAGAGCGACGCGACACCGGTGGCCTCGGCCGAGACCCCTCCCACGATCTTGGGAGTGTTGCGGAGGCCGAATTCCTCGTTGCCGGGATCGATCCGCTCAGCCGAGTACGCGAGAAGGAAGTCGCGGCCCGCCATCATCCCCGACTCCTCCAGGATGGGTCTCACGAGCTCCTCGGTCGTCCCCGGATACGTCGTCGACTCCAGGACGATCAGGCAGCCCTTCGGCAAGCGCTCGGCCACCTCCCTGCAAGCCTCCTTCACGTGCGACAGATCGGGGGTGCCGTCCCGCACCGGGGTCGGGACGCAGATGAGGATCACCTCGCCATCCCGGATCACGTCGGTCTCCGCGGTGAATGAGATCCGCCCGCTGGCGATGCCCGCTCGAAAGACGTCCTGCTGGACGCCGGGGACCACGAGCTTCTCCCCGGATAGGTCGGCGATCCTCGCCGCGTCGACGTCTATGCCGTGCACGCAGAAGCCCGCCTCGGCGGCAGCGCAAGCGAGCGTTAGCCCGACGTAGCCCTGCCCGATGACGACGACCGTCGCCTTGTTGGAGAGGATCCGGCGTCTTATGTGGGCTGTGTCCTTGATCGCGAATCACCTCTTGGTTCTGGTTGCAGTCGACCCCTTCGGGTGCCCCTGGTCAAGCCCATCGCGGCCCCAAAATCATCCCTGCCGGCCGCGTCTCAGCCGCGGTCCATGGTGGTGATCGGGCGGCTGCTCAGCCGGCGGACGACGGCCTTCTTCGCACCGCTCCCCGCGGCCCAGAGATCGAGCGAGCGGACCCTCAGGCTGGCATGCGCCCGCATTGTCACCGGCATCGTCGTATGACGCCGTGCGTAGCCCAGCTCGGCCAGGACGTCTCCGGCGACCGCCTCGAACGCCCGGACGTCGCTCGGGGACATCTGGGTCCGCCAGTCCCGCATCCCCTTGGTGGGAGGCCGTGCCGCCGCCGCGTGGAACGGCACTCCGTCCGGCGGTGACTGAAGTCGCTGCTCACCATCACGGTGATAGTCGAGCATGACCTCGTCGAACGAGAGGCCGGCGAACGCACACACGGTCTCGAGGACCTCTCGCGGATCCCGAATCAGGGCCTCATATCTGATCTCGATGTATCTGTCCCCGAGCGCCCGGCCGCTTCGCCGGCCGCTCGCAACGTCCCTTCGCCACTTCCTCGCGGCCTGCCAGATCGTCGCCGGCCCCCAAGGGACCGAGAGGTACGAGAGCGCCACGTCCCTCCCGTCCCGGATCAGATGGACGAAGCGGGCGGTCGGGAAAAGCGCGCCGAGCAGCGGGAGCGAGAGCACGTAGATCGGGGTCTTGTCCCCCCACCGGACCTTGCCGTGAGCGTCCGCGTAGGCGAGGAAGACGGCCTCGACGGCCTCCGCGAACCCGGACGCTCGCAGGGACTCGATCCGCCGGCGGACCACCTCCTCGGGGATCCCCCAGAGCCGGAAGTGCGGCGTTCTCATGATGTCGGACGCGAGCCGGGCCGCCCGGAACGTTCCGCCGGACACGTACCGATCTCGCGCCGCCCAAAGGGGCGGGATGAAATGCGACTCGCCGGGGATGGCGAGGTCCGGATGGGAGTCCAGCATCAGCCGGAGCATTGTCGTTCCCGAACGGCCGCATCCGACTACGAAGAGCGGCGAGCTCGAGCGAGAGCCGGCGGTCTCGCTCATCGGAGGGTCGGGAGCGCCACGGGACCTCACCACCGTCTCGGGGGCGGCAACGCGTCCCGCCTCACCGCCCGCGCGGCTCGATGCCGGAGCCGTCTGGCGGTACGGGAAACGCGATCGGTCATCCGGCCCTCTCCCGCCCGCATCCGGGCGGACAGCGGGATCTGGTCGTATGCCCGCTCGTAGCCGAGATCGGTCAGCTCGCGACCCGCGATGGCCTCGAAGAGGGCGAGATCCTCGGGCGGCATGTCCCGGCGCCAGTCCCGGAGGCCCCGAGTCGGGGGCTCGCCCTCATGGGCGTGGTGCCGCCGCTCTCGGGCGGGGATCGATTCCACGCCCTGCTCGAGGTAACGCAGCATCTGCGGTCGGTACTCGAGCTCCAGGAACGGGCAGAGGGCCCGAAGCTCGGTCTCGTGATCGTCGACAAGCGCTTCGTAGCGCACCTCACGGTAGCGATCGGCGCCGAGGAGCTTGCCGGATGCTCGGCCGGCGCGAACCCGGTGGGCCCACACCTCCGCCGCCTCCGAGAGCCGACGGGGCCCCCATGCAACTTGCATCAGGGAGAGGCCGACGTCCCTTCCGTCCCGGATCAGGTGGATGAAGCGAGCGTCCGAGAAGAGACCCCCGAGCAGGGCCATGTCCAGCACGTAGCCGGGCGTCTGGTCACCCCACCGCGATTTGCCGTGGCGATCTGCGTACGCCATGAACACCGCGTCCACCACGTCCGCGAGGCCCGGCGCGGCAAGCGCGCTCACGCGCAGCAACACCGCCTCCTCGGGGATCTTCCAGTCCCGGAAGCGGGTGGTGCGCATGATGTCCCCGGCCAGGCGTTCCACGTCCAGGCCGTTCTGGGTCGCGTACCGATCCCTGACGGCGAACACGGATGGGATGAAGTGCGACTCCGGCGCCATGGCGAGATCCGGGTGCGCATCGAGCATGAGCCGGAGCATCGCGCTTCCCGACCGGCCGGAACCCACGATGAACACGGGTGGCCCACTTCGCCGCTGCAGAGGCCGCGCGTCCACGTCCTCACGCCCTTCCGGAAGCGCCTGCGAGGGACCGGAAGGCCTCGTCCACCGACGCCACCGAGCGACTCACGACGATTTCCTGATCTTCGAGGGACTGGAATCGGTTGAGGTCGGTGCCCGGCACGATGTCCACGCGGATCCGGTCGCGCCGGCCGGTCCCGATGTGGCCGTCGATCTCCGCTAGGCACGACCGGAGGTCCCTGAGCTCGAGGGTGTGCTCCCCGTAGACAAACCGTACGTCTCCGCGCTCGAGGAACGCTGCCAGGTCGCGCTTGAACCGCGGGCTCACGATCTCGCTAGGGCGCTCGCGGCGTGCGGCCGCCTTGGAACGCGCTTTGCGCACGGCCGGGCGGCGCAGGAAGCGGCCGACCCACCCCCACCTGCGCATCCACCGCAGGATCTTGGATCGGACCGGCACCGCGCCCGGCTCGCTGGGGATCAGTAGAGGGACCGGGAAGATGGTGGCCGAGATCACGTCCGGATGCCGAGCGGCGGCGGCCATGGCGCTGCGCCCCCCGAAGCACGTGGCGACCAGGGCCACCTTCGGGACGCCCACGGCGCGTTGCAGGAATCGAGCGGCGGCTTCGGCGTCCTCCCCGAACGGCGCCTCGAGCTCGAACCGGGCCCTCCCCGTGCTGTCCCCCACACCGTGGTAGTCCACCCGGATCGACGGGTACCCGCGTTCCGCCAGCGCGCGGGCTGTTCTGACCCACATGCTGTTCCGGTGGGTCCTCGTGTAGTTGCCGCCGGTCAGCAGGACCACGCCGAGATCCTCGCCGCCGGACTCCGGTACGCACACGACGGCGCACAGCCGATCGTCGCCCATCGGCACAAAGCTGGGGAATTCCTCATAGCTCACGCTTGCATCCACTCCGCGGTGAGGCTCGAGATGCGCTCGAGGATCGGCGCCTGCACGTCCACGCGCGCCGTGGGATCGCCGGTGCTCACGAACGCCGCTCCGCCGAAGTGCGCCCCGGCCGGCTCCCGAACCAGCTCGATCCGGCATCCGCCTCCTCCGGCCTGGACCCTCTGGGCGAAGGACGTCAGGTCACGCTGGACGGTCGTGCCCTTCGAGACCTGAATGGCGAGCGCCTGGCCGGAGAACTCCCCGACATCGGCCGTGAAATCCACCGCAGACAGGTCGTCGAAGAGACCGCGGTAGATCGGATAGCCCAAGACGTCCACCACGCCCTCGTCCTGCAGCGACCGCATGATCTCGTCCATTGACCGCCGCGACTCCCCGCCCTGGATCGCGATCTGTACCATGTGCATCTCCCTGATCATCTGGCGCACGTAGTCCCGGCCCTTCAGCGCCGGGTTCACGAGCAACAGCCGCTCGATCCCGCCCTCGGAGGCCGCCACGCCCGCCAACAGACCGCCGAATCGGGCCCCGAACAGCCCGAGCTGCGACGTCCCCGCCTCGGCGGAGAGGCGCTCGGCGGCGGCGCGAACATCCTCCAACTGAGACTCGAGCGTGGCGTCGGCGAGCGACCCGGTGGAGTCCCCGTAGGCCCGGCGGTGGAAGGAGAGCACCGGATAGCCGAGCCTCGCCAGGGTCAGCCCGATCGCCCGCTCGGCTCGACGGAGCGTGATGAGCTCCAAGCCGTAGGAATGGCAGGCCAGGAACCCGAGGGACCGCGGCTCGCGCGGAAGATACAGGAGCGCGAAGCACCGGTCGCGGCCGATCTCCATTAAGAACGCGCGCTCCTCCACGCCGTCGGAAACGTGCGAGGCGTGCTCCGCAAGAAAGATCCGGTCAAGTCTCATGGCGTGCTGACGTGCTCCTTCCGATCATCGGGTCTGGATCACCCGGCCGCGAACGGCGCTCAGCTCGCGGCAGGCTCGCCGTCGGGACCGATGTGGAGCGGCCCCCTGAAGCGGGTCGAGACGTACCAATCGTCGGCGAAGGTCTCTATCGGCGAGAGCGTCGTGGTCGTGCCGCCGATCTTGATGGCCGTCCGGCCGGCATGAGGCCACGTCTGGCGCGTGTCCAGCCGGGCCGAAACCTTGGCGACGAGCTCGTCGCTCGAGTCGTACACCCACATCCGCTGGAGGGCGTCGATGCCGTTCACGACCTCCACGACCACGTAGAACCACTCGTCGACGGGGGCCGCCCAATCGGTGAGCGCCGCCTCGTCCCCGCCGAACAGGGCCAGCCCCAGCCTCCGGTCCGGATAGATACGCACCTCCACCGGCCATCCGGGGAGCCGGCCGTCGGTCGGCGACAGCTGCTCGAGCTGGATGTGGCCCGGGGGTGCTGGAATCGCCCCTTCGGGGAACGCCGGGACCCGATGCGCGACGCCGATGAACCCGTGTCCATCGGGAAGCGGCACGTCCGCGACGACCCCCATGTGGTTGGGGTTCATCCGCTGGATCCGGACGTTCCAGGTGCCGGTACGAGGATCGAACGCGCCGGCGGTCACGTCCCCCTCCACGCCGAACTCGCAGCCTGCCTTGGGCCTCCACCAGAACCCGCACACGGGCTGCTCGAAGCTGGATGCGAGCAGGAGCCCCTCGGAGGGAGACTGCAACACGGCGCCGGATCGGTCCTGCTCCGGGCTCCCCCGCGGCGGCTGCGCCGGGCCACCCGCGCATGAGGACACGAGCCCGATGCACGCCACGAGGGCCGCGACCCCCCACCCGCGCGGACGTATCTCTCCGGTGAGCCGCATCACGATCTCCAAGGTCGTCGCTCGCCCGGCCGAGGGTGCCCTACGAGGAGGACACGACCGTGACGAATGCGTCGATCCCTCCGCCGAACGAGCCGTCGTACGGGTTCGCGGTCGGGAAGTTCGCCGCGCCGACGTGGCCGGTGACGTATGCCTGGCCCGACAGGTCGGCCGCGATGCCGAGCGCCAGGTCATCGCCCCCGCTCCCGAGGTAGCTCGAGTACTGCAGCGACCCATCGGCGCCGAACCTGGCGACGATCCCGTCCTTTCCCCCGAGGTTGGCGCTCTGGAACGCGTTGGAGATCGGGAAGTTCGTGGAGAAGGAGAGCCCACCTAAGTACGCGACCCCAGAGGCGTCGACCGCGAGACACGTTCCCTCATCGCGCTGGGTTCCCCCCAGATACGTCGAGTAGATCAACGCGTTCCCGGCCGCGCTGAGAGCCGCCACGAAGCCGTCGCGCACTCCCCCGAACGTCGCCTGGAAGGCGTTCGCCACGGGGAAGTTGCTCGAGTCCGTGTAGCCCGCCAGATAGACGTTGCCGGCGGAGTCGATCCCGAGGCTGTTCCCTCCCTGATAGGGCGCGTCCTCGCGGAGCCCTCCCAGATACGTGGAGAAGACCAGGGAGGCGCCGTCCGGCGCAAACTTCGTGATGAACGCGTCCCGGACGCCTCCCATCGTCGCCTGGAACGGGTTCGCGGTCGGGAAGTTCGTGGAGTTCGTCCACCCGCCCACGTAGATGTATCCGGAGGCGTCGACGGCGATCCCTCGGGCCGTGTCGGACTTCACTCCGCCGAGGTACGTTGAGAAGACGAGCGCGTTGCCGGCCGGCGTGAGCTTCGCCACGAACCCGTCCGCGCCCCCCTTCAGCGATGGCTGGAACGCGTTCACTGCCGGGAAGTTCCTGGAGAAGGCGAACCCCGCGATGTAGGCGCTGCCGGAGGCATCCACGGCGATGCTCGGCTTGCCGTCGTCCCTCCTGCCACCCAGGAAGGTGGAATACACGAGTCCGCCGCTCGCGTCCAGCTTGCCGATCCACGCGTCGCCGACACCCCCGTTCGCCTGTTGCGCGGGGTTCAGCGTCGGAAAATCGCTCGATAAGGTGGTGCCGGTCACGTACGCGTTCCCGGCCGGATCCAGGGCGACGCTTCGAGCGTTGTCGTCGCTCGCGCCACCGAGGAACGTAGAGAACAGTAGCGCGTTCCCAGCGGGAGCGAGCTTCGTGACGAACGCGTCGCTCGGGCCATTTAGCGAGCCCTGGTAGGCGCTCGCCACTGGGAAGTCCGCCGAGTACGTGTAACCGACGACGTATATGCCCGACCCGTCCACGGCGATGCCCTGTGCCTCGTCCTCCCCGCTCCCGCCCAGGAACGAGGAGTAGACCAGCACGGGGTCGATGACGAGCTCGAGGCTCGAGTCATAGGCGCCGAGCCAGAACCCGATCTGATGCCGGCCGGTGAGCACGTAGCCTGCCGGGATGATCTGTCTGCGACCGTCGATCAACTGGTAGACGACGGGCGGGCGCGAGCGGAGCATGCCGCCGCTCGTCCGAACGATCAGGTCGCCTCTCGCGCCGAGCCGCAATCCTCCGGCCCCGCCGAAGGCCAGCAGGATGCGGCCCGGGTCCGCTCCGGGAGCGACACGGAAGTCGTATTCGAGGCTCCCGCTACTCCCGTGGAAGTTGAGGTCGATGCCCGGATAGACGCCGCCGTAGCGGACCCCCGCATACGTCGGGATGTCGGTGAGCCACGCCGCGGGCTCGCTTCCCAGGAGGTAGTTTACGACCCCGGGCAGTAGGCCCTCGCCCGTCGGGTGCACCCTGTCCCCGCCGACGGCCCGCAGCCGGATCTCCGCCTCTTGGCCCGTCGCCCCTGTGGGCGACCCGGCCTCGTTCGAGTTGGCACGCAGCACGGCTCCCGTCGGTGTCGCGTAGAAGGCGTAGTCGCTCCCGCGTGCCAGGAAGTCCACCCGCGGTCCCGCTTGGCCTAAGTTGGGCTCGAAGCTGAGCGGTAGCGCAGCCAGCGACCGGAGGGCCCGCGCCCCGCCGTCGGCGTCGAGTGCGGCGGCCCGGTCGGGCCTTTCTGCCGGACGGTCGTTCGGCGTGATGAACAAGCCCGCCGCTACGAGCCCAAGCACCGCGGCGGCCGCCACTACTGCGACAGTGCGTCGTGTTCCGATCATTCCTGCCTCCCCCGTTGTCAGTCGATCGGGATCGCCGGATCCAGCGCCTCCTTCAGGAGGTGACCCTCGGTCTCCTCGATCTCCCTGACCGCCTGCTTCATGAGGTCGAGCACCTCGTCGGCGCGTCGATCGAACACCTCGCCCTGTAGCAGCCGCTGCATCTGGTGGCGGTACTCCACGTTCTTTCCCAGTCGGGTGAACGAGTGCTGAAGCTTGTAGTAGATCTTGATCCACTCGTACCAGACCGCGACGCCCGCCGCGAGCCGGTCGTTGTAGGCGTCGAGCTGCTCGACCTCATCCGCTCCCTTCATCGTCGCATCGATCGCCTCGTAGGCGAACTTGGCCGAGTTCATGGCCACGGACACCCCGGAGGAGAAGATCGGGTCGACGAACCGCGCGGCGTCGCCGATCAGCATCCAGCCCTTTCCGGCGAACCGCTTCATCTTGTAGCTGTAGTCGCCCTCGATCAGGAACTCCCTGATCCGCTCGGCGCCCTTCATGGCGTACCGGGTGTTCACGCTCTTGCCGATCAGGTCGTTGAAGAACGCCTCGTGGTCCTTCCCCGCCTTGTTGAAGACATCCTTCTCGACCACAACGCCGACCGACCAGATTCCCTCGTAGAGCGGGATCTGCCATACCCATCCGCGCCGCACCGGCAGGAAGTGGATGTGGATGAAGTCGCCCGTGTCCTCGGTCGGCGGCCTCACGCCCCGGAACCACGAGTAGATCGCGTACTGATCGAAGAGCGGATCCTTCTCCATGAGCTTGAGCTGCCGGCCCAGGAGCCCCCGGCGCCCGCTGGCGTCGACAACGAACCGGGAGGTCAGGTCGAGCTCCCGATCCAGGATGCGGACGCGAACGCCGCTCGCTCGCCCCTCGTCGTCGAGATCCACCCTCAGCGCGTTCGCCCCCTGCACGACGCGGGCTCCCTTCTCGGAGGCGTGCTTGAGCAGCAGGGCGTCGAACCGGCTCCGATCGACGTGGAAGGTGTAGTCCTGCTTGATCTCGGGCAAGGGGGCATCGGCGAAGCGGATCATCGCCTCGGCCCCGACCTTCCCTTTCGGACCGGTCCAGGTCGCGCCCGGCTTTCGGATGAAGCCGTAGCCGTCCATGCGATCCCAGAACCCGATTTCCTCGAGGATCTTGTTCGTCGAGGGGACCAGGGACTCGCCGACGTGCTCGCGCGGGTGGATCTCCCGCTCCAGGACGATGGCGTCGTAGCCGTTCATCGCCAGGTACGAGCCGAGCGTCGCGCCCGCGGGACCGCCTCCCGCGATGATGACGTCGGCGTCGCGTGTTGGCATCTTGCTCACGGTTGGACCTCCTCGGTTCCGATCGTTTCGGGGGGCCGGTGAAGCCGCAGCGTCGGGTTAGGCTCGCGTCCCGATCACGGGGTCGACGTGGCACGTGCAGGCCCGGTCTCCGCAGCCTTTGTCCCACGCGCTACCGGGCTCCCAGACGAGCTCGGGGTCATCCTTGGCGCGATAGATGGTGCACCCGCACTTGGCGCACGTGTCGGGGACCAGGTCGTGCCAGTCGCTCTCCTCGTCACGGCGCCTGGCCGGCAGCTCGACCCCCGCTGCCGCCGCATCGTCGGCTTCGCCCACGGCCTAGCCTCACGCCTCCTGGCGCGCCGGCACCGTCAGGGTCTCGAGTAGCGGCGACCTCGATCCGCACTTGCGGCACTGGAAGACCTTGTCGTCCGCGACATAGTCGGCCGCACCCAGGCACACAGGGCATGAGATCGTCCCGTCCTTGTCCGGATCCATCGCCCAGGGGCGCATCAGGTTGCGCGGGTTGGCCATGACCGTCTCGTAGGAGTGCCGCATCGCATCGAGAAGCTTCAGTGCCCGTTCCTGCGTCTCAGGGATGTAGGGATTGCCCTGGAGGGTGCGCACGATCTGCTCACGCCAGAAAGGCCTCGTCGCGTATCGGGTCACGAGGTTCTGCAGCTTGTAGAAGGTGTCGATCAGCTCGTACCAGATGTCGACCCCGGTCTCAACGCGGCCGTGGTATTCGGCGAACGCCTTCTGCTCGTTGCCGGTCTTCCACGACTCGAGGATCGTCTCGTAGGCATAGAGCGACGAGAACAGCGCCACGTCGACGCCGGAGGAGAAGATCGGATCGACGAAGCGGAGCGCGTCCCCGATCAGCAGCCAACCCGGTCCGGAGAACCCAGAGATCTTATAGGAGTAATCCCCCTCGATCCACCAGGGGCGGATGCGCTTGGCGTCCTGCATCGCGTACGTGAAGGTCTGATTGCGCTCGACGAGAGAGTAGAAGAACTCCTCGTGGCTCTTCCCGGACTTCTGGAAGTCGTTCTTGTCCACCACGACGCCCATCGAGCACTTGCCACCACGCAGCGGGATGTGCCAAGACCACGCTTGGTTGAGCCCGATGAAGTAGAAGAGCGTGAACCCCTCGTATCTCTTCGGCGGCTCTTTGACTCCCTCGAACCACGAGTAGATGCAGAACTGATTGAAGTTGGCGTCCTTCTGCTTCAGCTTGAGCTGATTGGCAAGGAGGCACCGGCGGCCGGTCGCGTCCACCACCAGCTGCGCGTACAGGTCGCGCTCCCATCCGTCGGTGACCTGGGCCCGCACGCCGACCGCCCGGTCTCCCTCGAAGAGGACCGTCTGCACCTTCACCCCCTGCAGCACCTTGGCTCCGGATTCGTGGGCGTGACGGATGAGCATCGTGTCCATCACGTCCCGCTCCACGTTGTATGTGTAGGGCTGCGGCGTGCCCGGGAGCGGGAACTCGAAGAGCCAGATCTCGAGGAACTTCCAAAGCGGCGAGCGGGGCGCGTTCCACCCTGTGCCGGGCTTGTGGATGAACCCCGCGTCGTTCATCTTGTCAAGGAACCCGATCCGCTCGAACACCAAGTTGGTGGAGGGCGTCAGCGACTCTCCGACGTGGTCTCGCGGGTGGATGTCCTTCTCGATGATGAGGGCCTTGTACCCGTCCTTCGCCAGCAACGTTCCCAGCGTCGACCCGGCTGGACCGCCTCCGATGATGATGACGTCGGCGTCGTAGGCTCTCTCGTCGCTCATCGAGCAGGTCTCCCTCGGGGGTCGGGTACCAAACGACAGCTCATGGCCTGGGGGCCAGCATCTCTCGCCCAATCGCGTTCATCGACGCAGACTCCGACAGGCGCCGCCGGTCGATCTTGCCGTTCGACGTTCGCGGAAGCTCGGACATGATCTCCACGCTCGCCGGCACCATGTACCGGGGCAGGCGGTCCGCCACGTAGCGTTTGACCTCGTTCGCGCTGACCTCCGCCCCGCCCTTCGGGACGACGCAGGCAACGATGGCCGTGCCCCACTCGTCGTGCGGTACCGCGACGGCGATGGACTCGACGAGCGAGGGATGGGCATTCAGGGCCACCTCGATCTCGCCCAGCTCGATGCGGTACCCACGGCTCTTGATCTGATGGTCCCGCCGGCCTAGGAAGTCGTAGTCCCCGTCGGGTCGCAGCCGCACGATGTCGCCGGTGCGGTAGACGGGCTCCGGGAGGTCCGGGGCGATCGGGTTGGTCACCAGGACCTCCGCCGTCTTCCCCGCCTGGCCCCAGTAGCCCCGCATCACGGTGGAGCCCCGAACGTAGAGCTCCCCCTCCTCGCCGATCGATGCGAGCGTCCCGTCCCCCTTGAGTGCGAAGACATCCGTGTTCTCGCAGGCCCGGCCGATCGGGATCGCCCGGTCGTCGTCGGGCAGCTCTTCGACGCGGTAGTACGTGCAGACGTTGGTCTCGGTCGGCCCGTACAGGTTCCAGAGCGTGGCATCCGGGACCAGTCGCCGGAGCGTCCGAAGGTCCTTCGTCGGGAAGACCTCGCCCGCGAAGACGACGGCGCGTAGGTCGGGAAACGCGCCCGATTCTTCGACGACGCGGGTCAGGAGGCCGAGCGCCGTCGGGACCGAGTACCAGACCGTGATCCGCTCTTCGCTGATCAGGCGGGCGAGCGCCGACCCGAAGTACGCGTCCTCCTCTGGTACCAGGACCAGCGTCGCGCCGCCCAGCGCCGCAAGGTAGAGGTCGAACACCGAGAGATCGAAGTGCAGCGGAGCGTGGTTCGACAGCCGGTCGTCGGGCCCCACCCCGATCTTCGACGCGCACCACTCGACGAAGGTGAGCGCGTTCCGATGGGTCAGCATCACCCCTTTGGGCACGCCCGTCGATCCCGAGGTGTACAGGATGTAGGCGAGATCGGTCTCGATGACCGGCACCTCGGGGGGCTTCGCAGGCCGGGAGGCGACCTCCGAGTACGCGACCGAAGGGCACGGCAGATCCCCGGCCTCGGTCCCGTCGTCGATCAGGACGACCAGCCCGGGCACCGCCCCCTCCATCGTCTCCAGGAGCTCCGCGGCGCGCCCCGGCGTCGTGATCAGGGCGCTCACCTCGCAGTCGGAAGCGATCAGCCCGACGCGCCGTACCGGCGCCTTCGGATCGAGCGGCACGTAGGCCGCGCCCGCTTTGAGGCTCGCGTAGACGGCGACGACGATCTCCACGCGCTTAGGGAGGTAGATCCCAACGCGGTCGCCCCGGCGCACCCCACCGGCAATGAGCGCCCGGGCCACGCCGTTCGAGGCCGCGTCCAGCCCGGCGTACGAGTGTGAGCTGCCGGCGCATCGAACGGCCGGGTGCGCGGGGTTCGAGGCGGCCGCTTCGATCAGAAGCTGGTGCAGGAGGAAGGTCAATTCGGCGTCACTCCCGGAGACGGGGGCGGCATCGTCCTAGAGCCCGAGGCTCCGGGCGATGATTCGGCGCTGGATCTCGGAC
>JBQTIP010000181.1:0-5678 GCA_052388025.1 Actinomycetota bacterium | reverse complement strand
GCACGCCCTGATCTACAACCATCGCGACATTCGTCTTTACCGTAGCAAGAGATGGCCGCCGAAGCTCGGGGAACACGACCCGAACGACACTTCCCGATTCGAACCCTTCCTCTCGGCGCTCGCCGCGCGAGGTCACGGGGTACGGATCGGCGGCCCGATGGTGAGTCAACGCAGGCCGCGTGAGTCGGAGTCCAGCCTGACCGTGTACGTGGACGGGCATCGCTTGAACCTGCACGCGTTCTCTTCGGAACGAGCCGCGCGCGACTTCGACGCCTTCGAGGGCGCTTGGTCGGGACTGCCGCTGCGCGAGCGCAGTCTCGACGGGAAGACCCGCCGGATCGGGCGATTCGTCATCGAGTCGGACCCGGAGGAACGGCACGTGGATCCAGCTCAGGTCATCCCGATCCCTCCAGGCGTCGTGCGATGGGCGCCGGTCCTGGACTCGGGGGCGATCGAGGAGATCGCGCGCGGGAGCGAGCGGCCCGATCGGTCGGCTCCCGAGCCGGGGTTCCTCGATCTGGTGCGGGGGCTCCGGCTCTCGGGGTTCGAGGTGCTCGAGATCGGCTTTCTCCCACCCGGTCAGCTCAGGGCGGGATGCGTGAACGCCATCGCGCTCACGATCGATGGGGAGCGTTTCCTGCTCTACCGGTTCGCCACGTCCGAGCAGGCCTGCGGCTACGCCGCCACCGAGAGACATTCCCGGGCCATGGGTCCGTACGTGATCCGCTCGACACCGGACACGATGTACGAGCACCAGCTCTACGAGATCCTCTACGCCGGCGACGAATCGATCCGGTGGTCGGCCCTATTGGATACGCCGGCCTTCGTCGGCGCCCTGGAGCGGGTGGTCGGCACCGCGGGGGGATGAGAGGATTCACGGTTCACCCTCCTCGACGACGCGCCGATGGAATCAGTTGAACAACCGGCACAACCGGAAAGGAGCAGACATGTCGGCCGAGATCGAGGAGCAGATCCGGACGTTCATCATCGAAGAGGTCCTGGGGGAGGACGACGGTGCGAGCCTCTCGCCAGACCAGCCGCTCCTCTCGGGCCTCCTGGACTCGTTCGGGCTCATGTCCCTGCTCGGCTTCCTGGAGGAGAGGTTCGAGGTGACGATCACTAACGATCAGGTGGTCAGCGAGAATTTCAAGTCCGTCGAAGCGTTGGCGGAGTTCGTCAAGAGGAAACAACAGGGCGAGCCCTAGGACCCCTCACGAGGTCGCGGGCTCGGCGCTCCTCGAGCCGTTCCGGAGGACGAACCGCTTCAGCTTTCCCGTCGGCGTTCGCGGTAGCTCGGCGACCACTTCGATCGACTTCGGCAGCTTGAACGTGGCCAGACGCCCGCGGCAGAGGCGGAGCACTTCCTTACGGAGGGCGTCGTCCCTTCGATCCGACAGCAAGAACGCCCTCAGGATCGGCACTCCGGTCTCGTCGTCGACGGCAACGACCGCGGCATCCTGCACGTCTTCGTGGGCCCTCAGGACCTCCTCGATCTCGCGTGGCGCGACCCAGACGCCGCCGAGCTTGATCAGGTCGTCGAGTCGCCCTTCGTGGAACACGCGCCCGTCAACCACCCGCACGAGGTCGCCGGTCCGCATCCATCCGTCGAGGAACGAGCGGGACGTGAGCTCGGGCCGGCGCCAGTACCCGGCAAAGGTGGTCGGCCCCTTCACCCACAGCTCCCCGCTTTCGCCTTCCGGGACCGGCTGCTGATCGCGGTCCAGGGCCGTGACCTCGTAGCCGTCGAGCGCGCGCCCGGCGCTTCCCGCGACCACATCGTCGGGCCGGTTCGACGTTATGTGATGGAGCGCCTCGGTCGCCCCGAGGCCGTCCAACAGCGAGAGGCCGAAGCGATCCCGGAACCGCTCGAAGAGGTCCGCGGTCAGGGCCTCGCCGGCGCTGATCGTCATCCGCAGCGACGACGGCAGCTCGGCCTCCGCGAGGTGCATCAGCCCGCCATAGAAGGCGGGGACGGCGAACAGGAGCGTCGGCCGGGTCCTGTTCAGGAGCCCCTGCACGTGTATCGGGATGACCGGAGCCTCGTTCACCACCACCGAGGCGCCCGCGGCGGCCGGCAGGTAGACGGAGTTTCCGAGTCCGTAGGCGAAGAACATCTTCGATACCGAAAGGACGACGTCGCCGGCCTCCATCCCGATGACCTGCCTCGAGAGGGCGCCCGGCGCCGCCTCCAGGTGCCGGTGGCGGTGCATGACCGCCTTGGGCAAGCCGGTCGTCCCGGAGGTGTAGAGCCATAGCGCGATGTCCTCGCCCGTCGTCGGGGCCGCGTCCAGAGACGCCGGGACCCCACAGACCTCGGCCCAGGATCTGATCGCGTCCCGCTGCTCGCCGTCCACCAGGAGGCACATCGCCCCGGTCCGCTCGGCCGCGGGCAGCACGGCGCCGGCGGAGGCAGCGTCGCACACGATCACGCGAGCCTCACTATCCGTGAGCATGAAATCGAGGTCCGACGTCGATAGGCCCTGGGCCACCGGCACGGCGACGAGCCCGGCCTTGATGGCGCCCCAGAACGAGATCACGAACTCCGCCCGGTCGCGGGTCGCGAGGATCACGCGGTCGCCGGGGGACAGCCCGAGCCCCAGGAGGCCCGAACCCGCGGCGTCCGCGGCCGCGGCGACCTCCTCGTAGCTCCAAGTCCGCTCCTCGGTAATGAGATAGGGCCGCTCTGCCCGGCCGGGGACCAGGTTCCGCTCGAGCAGGTCGACCATCGAGTTGTATGCGACGGTCGATGTATGCTCCTGCGTTCCCGTTCTCATCAGACCAGCCTGCTCGGAATTCGCTGCTTCCCATTCTCGTGTCCGAGGAGCCGCCACCAAGGCGAGCATGGGAGCGTCTCGATGACGATGAAGGTAACCAGCCCTTCGATCGCCGCGTAGTAGCGGCGCCAGACGAACGGGTGCAATTCGGCCATCGACCCACCGACACGACTGCGCAGCTTAGCGACGAGCCCGGCGTCGTCGGCGTCGGTGCCGAACTCAAACCCGAACTTCTCGATGTCCCGCCGCAGGAACAGCCTCCCAAGATGCAGCTCCCCAGACTCAAGCTGTCGCGCTATCTCAGGATCGACACGCCCGAGATCGACATAGGAGAGGTTGTGCGAGAGCGGCTCGAGCTGATTGCGGTAGCCCGTGCAGCGCTCGAGGATCAGCGACCGCCGGGACAGTGGGGGCGATACCCACGCGGGATGCGGAGGCTCCAGCCGCCACTGCCCGATCACTTGGAGGCCCGGCGGGACGCCGATGATGGACTCGATCACCTCTCCGAGCGTTCGGTCCGTCGTCCGCAGGATGTCGAACGCGTCGATCGCGAGTGGCTCAACTCGTTTCGCCATGTCGTCTCCCCATCACATTCGTCGGCCCACCGCTTGCGCGATGGGATCCAGGTCCGCAAGAAGTCGTCTCAACGTATTCAGGCCGATGGTCGCCTCCGTTTCCTCCTGCCCATCGAGCTCGGCCACCTCCAGCACCAGGCCGTCGGCACCCGCCGCGATCGCCGCCCGCGCGACCGCCGGCACCAGCCGCGCGTGCGGCGTGGCCTGAGACGGATCGGCCATCAGCGGGAGATGCGTGGCCCGCTTGATCACCGGGATCGCATTGATCTCGAAGCGTGGTTTTCCGAGCGGATCGAAGGTCCGGATCCCCGACTCGCAGAGGATCACGCGACCGTTCCCGTGCGACAGCACATACTCGGCGGCCAGGAGGAACTCCTCCACGGTTGCGGCCCGTCCTCGCTTCAGCAGCACCGGACGATCGGCGCGGCCGAGCTCTCGCAGCAGATTGAAGTCCTGCATGTTCCGACTCCCGACCTGCAGGACATCGGCGACCTCAGCCACCTCGGCGATCTGCCTGGCGTCCGACACCTCGAGGCAGAGCGCCATGCCGGCGTCCTCGGCGATCGACCGGATGCCGGCCATCGCTTGCATGGTTATGCCGGGCAGGTGGTCGACGCCGGTCGTTACCTCACCGGCAAAGAGGAGCATCGCGCCGGCCTCTCGAACGGGCCCGGCCAGGGTCGTGAGCCGCCGCTCGCCGTCCATGGCTGCCGCCGCGCACGACGCCATGACAACGATGGGCTCACCTCCGCCGATCGCCGGTCCCGGCACGTCGGAGCTCCGTCTCACGACGACCGATGTGTCCTGCGCGAAGACCTCTCGGCTGGCCAGGCGATAGGGAGCGGAGACATCCACGATCCGCTCAACGGAGGCGAGGTTACGGAAGGACTCGACCTCGATGGGTCCGACACCGTCCCCGATCGCGATCGCGGCCCAAGTGTCGCCGCGCGCCATCGCCGCGCCCGGGTGAAGCGCGCCGGCTGCCGCCAGCGCTTCCTCACGCTCCCCGTTCGACGCCCGGGGGTCGAGGACCACGACCGGCCCGCTAGTCTGACTCATACTAGAGGGCACCCCTTCCCACGGCCTTCGCCATGGCGCTCATGGCCTGAGCGAACGCACCGAACTCTGAGGCGACTAGTGACTGGGGTCCGTCGGACAGCGCCACGGAGGGGTCCGGATGGACCTCCACGATCACGCCGTCGGCTCCGGCGGCGATGCCGGCAAGAGCTATGGGTGTGACGAGATCCGCTTTCCCGGTGCCATGTGAAGGATCGACGATGACGGGGAGCTCGCTTCGAAGCTTGATCTCGGGGACGGCCGCGATGTCCAGGCTGTTACGGGTCGACGGCTCGAAGGTACGGCTGCCCCGCTCGCAGATGACCACCTGGTCGGTACCCCTCTCGACGATGTGCTCGGCCGCGGAGAGGACCTCGTCCACCGTGGCGGCCATACCACGCTTGAGCAAGATTGGGAGCCCCGAATCCGCCGAGCTCTCGAGGAGCGGCCGGTTGTCCATGTTCCTGGCGCCGATCTGGATCATGTCGGCGAACCTCGCCACCAGGGGGACGTCGGCGGCAGCCATGGCCTCTGTGACGACCCCCATACCGAGATCGTCCGCCACCTCTCGCATGATCTCGAGCCCGCGCTGTCCTAGCCCTTGGAACGCATACGGTGATGTCCTGGGCTTGAACGCCCCTCCTCGAAGGAGCATGGCTCCTGCGCGTCGGACGCTCTCGGCCGTCTCCCGGAACTGATCGAGGCCCTCGACCGAGCAGGGTCCTGCGATCACCCGGATCGGGTGCCCGGCGCCGATCCGGACGCCTGCAACCAGCACGCTCACGCCCGACCCTTCCGCGTCCCGCACAGTGGCCGTCATCATCCGCGGATCGATCTCTCGCGAAGGGGTCGAAGCCATGCTGAGCCCTGGGGTCGACAACGGCACATCCCCATCGCTAAGAGGTGATCCGAGTGTACGGGCGGGGTGTTCGCCGCTCATCGACCGGTGTGCGTATGTTGCTTACTGCAGGAGACGTATCGGGTCGTGCCCGGCGGGCTATACGTAGAAGTTGCCGATGCTGAGACCGATGGGACCTCTCGCATCGTTCTCCAGGTGGCCGGTGCTGTCCCGATAGTCCGAACAGGTCCGCACCTCCGGCGACGCACCCGCCACGACGTCTCCTCCGACGACGCGAGCGATGGCCTCGTCGATGAATGGGTGGTTGAAGGATGCGCGCACGGTCTCTCCGCCCACCTCGCACTCTGCTCCACCTGGACCGCCAACCACCGGCTGCAGGACGATCTGCTCGAGGCCAGGGACCTTCGTCCTGAT
>JBQTIP010000180.1:0-1911 GCA_052388025.1 Actinomycetota bacterium | reverse complement strand
GTGTCGCCCGAGCTGCTCTGCACGGTGGCGGGGGTTCGAGTCGCGTCGGAGCCTTTTCCGGCGGCGATGGCCGCACCGCCGACGGAGAGGATCGCGAGGGCGACTGCCCCCGCTGCCATCAGCTTCTTCCCAATCATCTTGCTCACCTCCTTCGTCTCTCGCGAAGCCATAGTCGCGAAGGGCCGGTGAGAAGACCGTGAATCGGGCGTGAGAATTCGGCTCCTACGTCGGCAGAGAACAAGGGCGACCGGGACTTCCGTGGGTCCACTCTCCTTCGTCTCATCCCATTCTCATCGTCGGCCCTCTAGGCTTGGCAAGATGCGGGTCCTGGTGGTCGAGGACGAGGTGAAGATGGCCGGGCTCCTCAGGCGCGGGCTGGGGGAGGAGGGCTACGCGGTCGACGTCGCCCCCAACGGAGAGGAGGCGGTCTGGCTGGGGACGGAGAACGACTACGACGTGGTCGTCCTCGACGTGATGCTCCCCGATGTGGACGGGTTCGAGGTCTGCGGCAGGCTCCGCGCGGCGGGACGCTGGGCCCCGGTGCTCATGCTCACCGCGAGGGACGCCGTCCTTGACCGGGTCGGCGGGCTCGACGCCGGGGCGGACGACTACCTCACCAAGCCCTTCTCGTTCGCGGAGCTCCTCGCGAGGGTCCGGGCCCTTGTCAGGCGCGGAGCCGGGGAGCGCCCGACGGTCCTTCGGGTCGGTGACCTCAGCCTCGACCCGGCCACCCGCCGGGTCCGGCGAGGCGAAGGGGACATCGAGCTCACGAACAAGGAGTTCGCCCTCCTAGAGTTCTTCATGCGCCACCCCGGGGAGGTGCTGAGCCGCACCCGGATCATCGAGCACGTGTGGGACTTCGCCTACGACGGCGGATCGAACGTGGTGGACGTCTACGTCCGGTACCTGCGATCGAAGGTCGACCGGCCGTTCCGGAAGCGATCGATCGAGACAGTTCGCGGCGCCGGCTACCGCCTGCGCGACGAGGGAGGGACCCGTGCCCATCCGGGCTAGGCTCACCGTGGTCTTCGCGGGGCTCATGGCGCTGGTTCTTGCCGGGAGCGGGATCTTCCTCTACGTCCGGTTCCGGGCCGACCTGCTCAACACGGTTGACGCCGGGCTGCGCTCCCGGGCCGAGGTCCTCCTCGCCGGTATCGACGAGTCGGGGATCCAGTTCGGCGAGGAAGGCCGGCTCATCGAGCCGGGGGAGGCCTTCGCCCAGATCCTCGCCCCCGATGGCTCCGTCCTGCAGGCCAGCCCCGGGCTGGGGACGCGCCCCGTCATCCCGCCGTCCGCACTCTCCGGGCTCGGCGCACCACGGTTCCTCGAGGCCACCGTCCCCACCCCGGAGGAGCCGGTGCGCGCGAGGTTCCTGGCCGTCCCCTCCGATGAGGGCTCCGTCGTGGTGGTCGGCTCCTCCCTCGAGGACCTCGAGGACGCGCTCGCCGCGCTGGTCCGGCTGCTCTGGCTGGGCGGCCCGGTGGCGCTCGGGCTGACGACGGCCATCGCCTGGCTCCTCGCCGGGGCGGCCCTCCGACCGGTGGAGCGGATGCGGGCCGAGGCCGAGGCCCTGTCGGCGAGCGAGCCCGGTCGGCGCCTGCCCGTCCCCGGGACGAGGGACGAGGTGGCCCGCCTGGGCGAGACGCTCAACCGGATGCTGGCCCGGCTGGAGGAGGGCCTGGAGCGGGAGCGGCGGTTCGTGGACGACGCGAGCCACGAGCTACGAACTCCCCTCGCCATCCTGAAGACCGAGCTGGACCTGGCGCTCCGGCGCTCCCGGACGCCGGGCGAGCTGGAGGCAGCGCTTCGGAGCGCCGCCGAGGAGTCGGAACGGGTCTCCCGGCTGGCCGAGGACCTGCTCGTGCTGGCCCGCTACGACCGAGGCAAGCTCTCGGTCCGGCGTGGACCAGT
>JBQTIP010000179.1:0-36735 GCA_052388025.1 Actinomycetota bacterium | reverse complement strand
TTCTCGAGAACGCGATCCGCTACGCGCCCGGGCACGTGGTCGTGGAATCGGGGCGGGCGGACGGGAGCCTGATCGTTGCGGTGCAGGACCGAGGCCCCGGAATCAGGCCCGACGAGGTCGAGCGAGTGACCGAGCGCTTCTACCGCGGCCGCGGCGCGCCTTCGGGCGGCTCGGGCCTCGGCCTGGCGATCGTGCGGGAGCTGGCGGAGAAATGGGGCGGCGCCGTCGAGGTTCTGTCGCCGGCCGAGGGCGGAACGAGGGTAGAGGTCCACCTGGCCGCATCGGATAGCCCTCTCGAAGAGGATTCTTAACCTCCCCTTAGGGGTTCGGCGGCTACGCTGGGACCGCATGAAGCGAACACTGAGGACCCTCGGATATGGAGTGTCCGGCCTCGCCCTCGCCGTCGGGCTCACGCTGGGCGGATTCGCCCTTGCCGGAAAGAACATCAGCGAGCCCGCTCCGCTCATCGACGCCGGCTCCGCGAGTCTCACTCCTGAAGAGGGCCGGTCCGATCCACCAAAGGCTAGCGAGACGACCGGACCGTCAGATGACGGCAACGGCAGCGGCGGTGGTGGCGACTCCGACGACGGCGGTGGTGGTAGCGGCTCCGACGACCCATCGGCGAGCCCTTCTCGCTCAGGTGATGACCACGGCGGGGATGAGGACGGTGGTGGCTCGGATAACTCGGGCTCCGATGGTGGCTCGGACAACTCGGGCTCCGGGAGCAGCAGTTCAGGCTCTGGTGGTGGCGACGATGGCGGCGGAGACGACTGAGCCACCTTTGCCCTCGCGTTAACCCTCCCTTGTCAGGCCCCTAATGACCCCCTCTCTACTCTGGATGCAAGGAACGGTCGAGTGAGAGGAGGCAGCAAGATGAGCACCAAGTTCATGAGGATCCTCGCGATAGCCGGAGCACTGGCACTCGCGGGAGGGGCGACGGCCGCGGTGGCTTCCGTCGGCGGCTCGCTCGTGTCGAGCCCGGCGCAGGTTGATGTGAAGGGCCCGTGCGACGAGGCGGAGCACGCGACCGACCCCCAGTGCGCGGGCGAGCAAGTACCCGAGGACGACGCCGGCGACGAGGTTGGGGACGAGTCCCAAGAGGACGACAACTCGGGTCCTGGCGAGAACTCCGGCCCGGGCGAGAACTCCGGCCCGGGCGATTCGCAGGATCAGGAGGGCCAGCACGGTGACCAGGGCGAGCACGAGGATAACTCGGGCCAGGACGGTGACCAGGGCGAGCACGAGGATAACTCGGGCCAGGACGGCGACGACGACTCCGGCTCGGACAACGACGACTAACACAAGAGACCACCGATGAGGCCCCGGGGGAATCCCCCGGGGCCTCATCATGTCCCTCGCCGGCGGCAACCGCCCTAAGCTTCATCTCATGGGCCGCATCCTCATCGGGACCTCGAGCTGGACGGACCCCACCCTCGTGAAGGAGGGCAGCTTCTACCCTCCCGAAGCCCGCACGGCGGAGGCTCGCCTGCGCTTCTACGCCTCCCAGTTCCCGCTCGTCGAGGTGGACTCCACCTATTACTTCCCGCCGTCCGAGCGGAACGCGGTCCTCTGGATCGAGCGGACGCCACCCGACTTCACGTTCAACATCAAGGCGTACTCGCTGCTCACGAACCACCCCACCAGGTTCGACTCGCTCTACGGCGACATCCGCGAGCGGCTCCCGACCGAGCTGGCCACGAAGCGCAACATCTACCGCGAGCATCTCGCTGGCGACGTCGTGGACGAGGTTTGGCAACGGTTCCACGACGCGCTCATGCCGCTTCACTCTGCCGGGAAGCTCGGCGCCGTGCTCTTCCAGTTCCCGCAGTGGTTCGTAATCGGGCGGAAGAGTCGCGACTACGTGCTGGAATGTGCCGAGCGGCTGAAGGACTTTCGGATCGCGGTCGAGTTCCGCCACGAGACCTGGCTCGCGGAGCGCAACCGCGACGAGACGCTCTCGTTCCTCGAGGAGCACGACCTCCCGCTCGTGTGTGTCGACATGCCGCAGGGGTTCGACTCGAGCGTTCCACCCATCGCAGCGGCAACGGCCGAGGACCTGTCCATGATCCGCTTCCACGGACGCAACACTGCCGCGTGGAACTCCAGGGCGGAGACCGCATCCGAGCGGTTCCGCTACGAGTACAGCGAGGACGAGCTCAAGGAATGGGCACCAAGAATCGAAGGGCTCGCAGAGGCCGCCCGCGAGACCCACGTGCTGATGAACAACTGCTATCGGGACTACGCGGTGAACAACGCGCGGCAACTCGGCTCGCTCCTGGCCCTGGAATAGTCTCCTGTCCAGGAGGTCCATTTCACCAGCCCTGCGATAGGCTCGCGGGACGGACGAACCAGATGGAGCGAGCGTGTTCGGGAAGGCCTACAGGATCGGGAGCATCGGCGGCGTCCCCATCAACATCGACTCCTCGTGGATCTGGATCGCCGTCCTGGTCACGTACAGCCTCTGGTTCCAGTTCAATTACAACTACCTGCACATAACGAGCGGAGCCGCCGTCATCTTCGCGGTACTCGCCTCTACTCTCTTCTTCGGCTCTGTCCTGCTCCACGAGCTCGCACACGCGGGCGCCGCGCGAGCATCCGGGATCCATGTCTTCGGAGTCACGCTGGTCGTGTTCGGCGGGTTCACGAGCGCCAAGTCCGAGGAGAAGGGTCCGGGCCCCGCGTTCGTGATCTCAGCCGTCGGTCCGGCCACCAGCCTCGCGCTCGGAGGGCTGTTCTGGGGGCTGTCGCGGGCCGTTGAAGCGGCCAGCAGCCCGCTCGCCGGCGTCTTCGGCTACGTGGGATGGGTGAACCTGTTCATGGCCGGCTTCAACGTGCTCCCCGGGCTCCCGCTGGACGGCGGCCGGATGCTCCAGTCCGTCGTGTGGCGCATCGCCGGCGACCGGAAGCTGGCAACGCGGGTCGCGGCACGCGCGGGCATGGTCGTCGCGGCCCTCGTCATCGTGGCGGGCGCCGTGAAGGGCATCCAGGGCGACACGTTCCTCCTCATCTGGCTCGTCGTGATAGGGGTCTTCATCCTCCAGGGCGCCCGGGCGTCGGAGCAGCAGATCGGCTTCGGCGAGCGCTTATCCCGCGGGACCGTAGCGGATGCCATGAGCCCCCCTCCCCCGGCGATCCTTGCCGAGATCTCGCTCTCAGAAGCGCTCGACCGGTTCCTCCGCGGCCACGAGGGCGAGGCCTTCCCCGTGGTCGAGGAGGGGAAGGTGATCGGCATGGTGTCCTTCGGCTCCGCCAGGGAGATCGGGGTCCAGGACCCCCTCCGACCGGTGCGCGACGCGCTGATCCCGCTGGAGGATGTGGTGCTCGCGACGCCTGAGGAGCCGCTCGACCGCGTGTCGGACCGCCTTGGGTCGGGTCGAGCCGCGCTGGTGCTCCGAGACGGCGAGCTGGCTGGAGCGATCACACCCGGCGCGATCGCCCGCTGGCTCAAGGGCGAGCCCGTCGGGTAGCTGCTCGCCCGCCCCCCATTTCCGGCATGTCAGCGGTCGGCGCTAGCATCACGCCATGCCGTTCACCCCCGACGCCGAGCAGCGAAAGGTGCTGGACCACGCCGCCGGTCCCATCCTCGTGACCGGCTCGGCCGGGACGGGCAAGACCTCGGTCCTGCGGGAGCGGTTCGCCCGATTGATCGAAGGCGGATCGGTCCCCGAACGTGTGGCCCTCGTGGTGGGATCCAGGAGCGAGCGGCAACGGAACAGGGCGGCGCTCCTCTCGCGTCTGCAACGCTCGCTGCCCGACCTCCCGGTGCTGACGGTGCACGGCCTTGCCTTCCGCGTGGTGAGCGAGCGATACCGCGCGCTCGAATACGAACGGCCGCCCGATGTCCTTTCCGCCGCGGAACAGTTCGCGAAGGTACGTGAGCTGCTGGACGGCGAGGATCCGGCCCAATGGCCCGCCTACGGATCGATGCTTCGGCTTCGCGGCTTCGCCGATCACCTGCGCCAGTTCGTGATCAGGGCGCAGGAGGCACTGCTGCGCCCTGACGACATCCGCGCGCGTGCCGAGGCCTCTGGGCTGACGGGTTGGCTCGAGCTCGCGACGTTCTACGAACGGTACCTGCAGGTCCTCGACGGTGAGGGGGTGGTCGACTTCGCCGCGCTCGTGGAGCAGGCGGCCGCGGCAGCGGAGAAGGGGGGGCCTCTCTTCGATCACCTGCTCGTAGACGACTATCACGACACCACGCTGGCGGTCGAGGCTCTGATCGCGGGGCTCGATCCGAAGGGCCTGGTCGTCGCGGGAGATCCGGAGGCCCACGTCTTCTCGTTCCAAGGCACGACCGACAAGCCCCTATCGCGGTTCGCCGAGCGGTATCCAGCCGCGGAGCGCGTGGAGCTCCGAACCCGACACCGCGGCACCGATGTGCGCCTCGACGCCTGGCGCGCTTCGCACATCTCCGAGGAGCATGCTGCGATCGCGCGAGAGCTTCGCCGCACCCACGTGGACGAGAACGTGTCGTGGGGCGACCTCGCGGTGGTCGTCCGCCGCCAGGGCGACCACATGGGCGGCCTCCTCCGTGCGCTGGACGACGCCGGGATCCCTCGGACCGTGCCGGAAGGGGGCATGTCCATCACCGCCGAGCCGGCAACGCTCCCCTTCCTGCTCGCCTTGCGATGGCTCGCGCGGCCCGCCGAGCGCGACGCGCTGATCGAGTCGGTGCTGACGTCGGACCTGGTACGACTGTCCCCCGCCGACGCGCGGGGCCTGATCCGGATCGCCCAGGCCACGCTGGGCTCGCCCGCGGCCGCGCTCTCGATCACCGAAGGGCTCGATCCGTCGCACGCAGAAGCGCTCGGCGAGCTACGGGAGATTCTCGAGGAAGCGGAGAAGGTCGCCCGGCGCTCGGTGCTGGAGACCTTCGCGATCCTGTGGCGGAGGCTCCGATTCTCACAGCAGCTCGTGCGCGACGCCGCCGACGCGGCCGAGGGCCCCCGCGACCTAGATGCGGTGATGGCTCTATCCGACGTGATCGCCGGCAACGGCTCGGGTCGGGGCGACCGATCGGTCGAGGCCTTCCTCAGCGGTCTCGAAGCCGGCGAAGAGGGGCCGGGCCATCGGGCGTCCGACCCCGGCGACCCGGAAGCGGCGCACGTGCTGACGGCGCACGGTGCGGTCGGGCGGGAGTTCGACACGGTGATCGTCACCGGTACGGTCGAGGGCGACTTCCCCAGCCTCACCAGGCCCGAGCCGATGTTCGACCTCAAGACGCTGGAACGACGCATCGCCCAGTCCGAGCGCAACCGCCTCCGGCTGGAGGACGAGCGGCGTCTGTTCCGGATGGTTATCGGCCGCGCCCGTCGCCGGGTGGTGCTCACCGCGAGCGACGCACACGGCGAGGAGGCCGCGATCTCGGCCGGGTCGAGGTTCGCGGACGAGCTGGGTCTCGAGTGGGCGCCGGCGCCGACCGGCCCCTTCGAGGAGCCCGTCTCGGTGGCCGAGGCGGCGGCCGTGTGGCGGCGGACGCTGGCGAACCCCTCGGCGCCCCCGGCCGAGCGCCTCGCCTCGCTCGACGGGCTCCTCGCATTGAAGGTCCAGCCTCACCGCTGGTGGTTCCAGCGAGACTGGACCGACACCGGGCACCCGCTCCACGACGCCATCCGAGTCTCGTACTCCAGACTCGACACGCTGGAGAACTGCGAGCTTCAGTTCGTGCTCGCGGAGGAGCTGGGACTCGGCAGGCCGGCCGGCTATCAAGCCTGGGTGGGCAAGATCGTCCACCGCATCATCGAGGACTGCGAGAACGGCAAGATCGACCGCACTCTCGATGCGCTCCGGGCCGCCGTCGAGGAACGCTGGAGGCGCCAGGAGTTTCCCTCGCTCGCCGTCTCCGCGGCGTTCAAGGATCTGGTCATGACCAAGGTGCTCCCCAACTGGGTCCAGCACTACGGCCAGACGCCGGCCGTCGCCACCGAGATCGGATTCGAGTTCGACTACGACGGCGCCACGATCAACGGCTACATCGACCGGATAGGCCCGATCCTTGCCGGCGGGAATCGCATCACCGACTTCAAGACCGGAAAGCCCGACAACGCCCCGAAGGCCGAGGAGAGCCTCCAGCTCGGGACGTACTACCTGGCCGTGCTGGAGTCGGAGGAGCTGTCGCGTTACAGGCCCGTGCGCGGCGTCGAGCTGGCGTTCCTGAAGGGACATTGGAGGACCGGAGAGCTGGAGAGGCGAGGCTGGCAGGTTTCATCGAAGACCGAGGAGGACTATCAAGCCAGGATGCGCGAACGCCTCTCGGATCTGATCGACCGGATCCGGACGCTGATCGACTCGGAGACGTACCACCCGAACCCTGCCGCGAACTGCTTCTTCTGCGACTTCAAGACGCTCTGCCCGCTGTACCCGGAGGGCGTCCCGCTGTTCCCCGTGACCGAGGAGCAGCAGTGAGCGGCCGGCCGGCGGGGGACTACCCCCGAGAGATCGTCGAGTTCATGCGGGGCGATCCCACCGAGGAGCAATGGCGCGCCATCTCGATGCCGCTCGAGCCCTACGTGCTGGTCGCCGGCGCGGGCTCCGGCAAGACGTCGGTCATGGCCGCCCGGGTCGTCTACCTCGCGCTGGTCGCCCTCGGACGGATCGAGGCCACCCACGAAGGGGTGCAGCCGGGGAACGTGCTTTGCCTGACCTTCACGAACAAGGCCACCGAGAACCTGGCGCTGCGGATCAGGCACGCCCTCGCGCCGGTCGATCTGCCGGAAGGCGAGGAGCCCGAGATCGCCAACTACCACGGCTTCGCGGCCCAGGTTCTGCAGCGGTACGGGATGCTGGCGGAGGTCGAGCCCGGCCAGCGAGTGCTGACCCCCGCGCAACGGACCGAGCTCTGCTCGAGGGTGCTGGACCTGATGACCTTCGAGTTCGTGAAGACGGAGTGGCAACCCTCCGTCGTGGCGAAGATCCTCGAGCTCGCCGACCAGGCCGCGAACCACCGCCGGACCCCGGAGGAGATCATCCGCTTCAACGAGGAGCGGATGGAGGCGCTGAAGGCGCACCGGTCGGATCGCGCATATAGGGCCTCCCAGGAGCGGATCGAGCTGTCGCGCGCCGTCGAGCTCTTCCGGCGGCTCAAGCGGGACGTCGGCGTGATCGATTTCGGCGATCAGATCGAGCTCGCCCTCAAGGTGGTCGAGGAGCATCCGGAGGTCGGCGCCGAGTACCGCTCGAGGTTCCGGTGCGTCCTGCTCGACGAGTACCAGGACACCAACGTGGCGCAGGCGCGGCTCATGGCCAGCCTGTTCGGCGGGGGCTTCCCGGTGACCGCGGTCGGCGACCCCGACCAGAACATCTACGCCTGGCGCGGCGCGAGCCTCTTCAACCTGCTCGAGTTTCCGCGTCAGTTCCCTCGGAGCGATGGGGCGCCTGCGGAGAAGCTGCCGCTCTACACCAACTTCCGATCGGGAGCCCGGATCCTCTCCGCCGCCGACACCGTCATCGGACCGCTCCCGGAGGCACAGCGCCCGGATCCCGACAAGCGGCTCGTCCCCTGGGGGCCCAACGGCGAGGGCGAGGTTGAGGTTGTCCGGTTCTCCGATGAGTGGACCGAAGCGGCAACGATCGCCGATCGCATCCGCGAGGCGCACGCGGGGGACGCGCGCTGGTCGGACTTCGCCGTCCTCTGCCGCACGAGCAGGCTGTTCTTCTCGATCCAGCGCGCGTTCGCGGAACGGGACATCCCGGTGGAGATCGTCGGACTCGCGGGTCTGCTCAAGATGCCCGAGGTCGTCGAGGTGCTCGCCTACGCCCGCGCGGTGCTCGATCCCCTCGCGAGCGTGGCGTTGGCCCGGATCCTGCTCGGCCCCAGGTACCGCGTGGGCTTCAAGGACATCGCGCGTGTGGCCGCGTGGGCCAAGCAGAGGAACTACCGGCTCCGCGACACCGACGAGGACGAAGGGGAGAGCACCCCGTTCCTGTTCGCGGAGGCGCTCGAGCACCTCGACGAGGTGGAGGGGCTGTCGGAGGACGGACGTGCACGGCTGGAGGAGTTCCGCGAGGAGCTGGCCGAGCTCCGTCTCGACGCCGGGCGGCCCGTGGGCGAGTTCCTGGCGGAGGTGATCCGCCGGACGGGAATCCTGACCGAGCTCGATGCGGAGCTCGATCAAGCCGTTGCGGCCGCGACGCGTCGTAACCTGGCGGCCTTCCTCGAGGAGGTTCATGCCTTCGCGCCCATCGAGGGCGAGCTGACGCTCAGGGCGTTCCTCGACTACGTCGATACCGTCGATCGCGCCGAGCGCCAGGAGTGGTCGCCCGTGCAGCCGAGCGACGAGGACTCCGTGAAGGTCATGACGATCCACGTCGCCAAGGGCCTCGAGTTCGACACCGTGTTCGTCCCGGGGCTCGCGGACGGCCTGCTGCCCAGCAAGCGCATCCAGCACAACCCGGCGGAGCGCGGGAAGTCGCTGGACTTCGAGCTGCGCGGGGACTCGGCCATCCTTCCTCGCTACGAGGGTGTGCTCTCACGCTTCAAGGAGGCCCTGCAGTCGCAGGAGCTGATCGAGGAGCGGCGCACCTGCTACGTGGCGCTGACCCGGGCCCGCCGTCGCCTGTTCGCCTCGGGGGCGCACTGGTACGGGGAGACCATCAACGCGAAGGGCGCCGGCGAGTTCCTCCTCGAGCTCTCCGACTGGGGCGAGCTAAGCGGCCTGGCAACGGTCGACCGCGGGCCGGAGGTCGTCGAGGAGAACCCGCTCATGGGGTACCGGGAGCGGTTCGTTCGCGACTGGCCCGGACCCGCCCTTCGCCCGGAGTCCGACGACCTGTTCCCCTGGGGCTGGCGCCGGGCCGCGGCGGCGGCGGCGGCCGCGGGCGGCGTGCAACCGGCCCTCATCGCCGAGCTCCCCGGGAACGGCCGCAGCGACTACGAAACGCTGGCCGGTGAGCGGCGCGCCCTTGCCGAGCACCTGCTGGAGCGAGAGGCGGCCGGACCTTCACCGGCGCGGCCACCCTCAACGATCTCGGTCGGCGGGGTCATCGAGTACGCGCGATGCCCGAAGCGCTTCTTCTGGACCTCGGTGCGGCCGCTGCCGCGCTTCAGCGGGCCGGCCGCCCGGATCGGCACGCAGATCCACCGGTGGATCGAGCTCCGAGCGAGCGGGCAGACGTCGCTGCTCGGCCTGGACGAGGCGCCCGATCTGACGGCGGAGGAGCTCACCGGGGAGCCCGGAAAGATCGAGCGCCTTCAGCGGGCGTTCTCGGAGAGCCGGTTCTCGGGCAGGGTTCCGCTCTTCGCGGAACGACCCTTCCTACTTCAGGTCGAAGGGTTCGTGATCAGCGGGCGGATCGATGCGATCTACGGGACACAGAACGGGCCGTGGGAGATCGTCGACTACAAGACGGGCCGCGTACCCGCCGCCGACGACCCGCTCGCGGACCTCCAGCTCGACCTTTATGCCCTGGCGTGCATCGAGATCTGGGGAAAGCGCCCCGACGAGCTCGCGCTCACCTACCTGTACCTCGCAAGCGGCGAGGAAGTGTCGCACGAGGCCCGTGATCCCGCTGCGATCAGGCGGAAGGTCGTCGAATCGCTCGAGGCGGTCGCGGCCGGCCGGTTCGACCCGACGCCCGGGGACCAGTGCCGCTGGTGCGACTTCCTGAGCTTCTGCGACGCCGGGCGGAAGCACCTCGGCGCGAAGGGAGCCGGTTAGCCCTCCGCCGGCCCCAGCCTTTCGATCGCCTCCTCGAAGCTCCGGTAGGCGGCGGCCGGATCCCAGCCTCCCTCAGTTACGCCGGGTACGATGCGGGCCGCCATCCCCGCTTCCGCCGCCCGGGTGAGCGCTGCGGCGCGGAACCATTCGAGGGTGCCCGGCTGCAACACAACCTCTCCGTGCGTTCCGAGGCGGCGGCTGGCGCCGTCGTCGACCACCACCGGTGTCGGTCGGAAGAGCCTGCCCAGCGCCTCGCCCGCCGACTCGTCGTTCAATTGGAGGTGCGCCGAGCGCCCGTACCAGCGAGCGACGGCGATCACCTCCTCGGGTCGCTCGGGTCGGTAGAACTCGGCCCGCATCGAGACCCAGGGCTATCCAGTGAGCGTGCGTTCCATGCGTCGAAGCCGCGCGGCCAGCTCCTCCAGCATCTTGACCGCGACGTCGGGCTGTTGCTCGAGCATCTTGGCGAACGGCTTGCGCCCCAACATGAGCATCGTGAGAGGGGTCTCCGACACCACCGTGGCAGTCCTCTCCCCGCCGTCCAGCAAGGACACCTCGCCGAAGAAGTCCCCGGGGACCAGACGCGTCAGGACTCGGCCGGTGCCACGGACCACTTTGGCCTGCCCTTCGAGGATGACGTAGAAGCTGTCGCCGTCATCTCCCTCCCTCACGACCGGCGCCCCCTCCATGTAGCGGACCTCCTCCGCGAGGTCGCTCACCCGCCGGAGGGCTCGCTGGGAGAGTCCCGCGAACAGCGGGACGTGGGCAAGGACGTGCTGCCCTCGTCTGCTCACCTTCAGGCCTCCTTCGGGTTCCGTTCGGACACGGGAGCCTACCCCGCGCGGCGGCGACGTGTGAAGGCCGACCTTCGATGTCACTACCGGCGGCTAAGCTCAGCGACGGAAGGACCAGCCCGGACTTATGATCGATGATCTCGTTGCCCTGTCGAGCGAACGACGCTTCGTCCGAGGCGAGACGATTGTCGGCCAGGGCGACCCGAGCTCCCCGCTGTATCTGGTGCACAAGGGCTTCGTGTCGCTCTCCGTGATCTCGGAGACAGGGCGCGAGGCCATCGTCGATCTCGCCGGCCCGGGCGACGTCTTTGGCGAGCACTGGATCTTCGAGCCGAGGCCCTGCCCCTATCGGGCGCGGGCTCTGTCGGACTGCCGTCTCGGGATCGTCGCCCGCGACTCGCTCCATGCTCTTCTGGAGCGCCGGCCCGACCTCTCGCTCGCACTCCTTCGAGTGGTCGCCACCCGGCTGCAACGCACCACCGAGAGCTTGCAGCACGCCTTGCTGCACGATGTTCCCACCCGGGTCGGCAAGCGCCTGGCCGCGCTCGCGCGCGACCACGGCACGTTGGTCGAAGGCGGCGTCCTGGTCCGGGCCTCCATCACCCAGGAGGACTTGGCCCGGATGGTCGGCGCCAGTCGCGAGACCGTGAACAAAGTGATCGGGCGCATGACGGCCAGGGGCCTGATCCACATGGAAGGGCGCGTGTACGTGATCCCCGATCCCCTTGCGCTCGAGGCCGAGCAGGCGAACGGAGCGCTCCGCCGTGACGGGAACGGCGATCGAGAGGCGGTCGTCTAACGCCCATCGGACGCACGGGGCGTCCCGGGAAAGCGAGGTCCGCCATGCGCCGCAGGATCGCCCTAGTCGGAATCAGCATGACTCTCATGCTCGTTGGAGCGGGCCCGGCATGGGCATGTGGGGGCCTGGTGGCACCGAACGGCGCGGTGAGCTTGCTTCGGACCACCACGATGGCCGGTTATCACAACGGCGTCGAGCACTACGTCACGTCGTTCGAGTTCGCCGGAGGCGGGGGCGGGGGCGGCGAGGTGGGCTCGATCATCCCGCTTCCCGGCGTGCCGACGAGCGTCGAGCGGGGAGGAGAATGGACCCTCCAGCGGCTCATCCTCGAGACTCAGCCGATCGCCGAGGGTGTGGCCCTCGCGGCCGACGGCGCAGGAGCGGCGCCCGCTTCGGCCGAGGTCCTGCTCGAAACCAAGATCGACGCGCTCGAGATCACCATCCTGAAGGGCGGCGGCACCGCGGTGGGCAACTGGGCGCGTGAGCACGGATTCGCGCTCACACCCGACGCGCCGGAGGTCTTGGACTTCTACGCCGAGCGCAGCCCCATCTTCATGGCCGCGAGGTTCGACGCCCGCGAGGCGCGCGAGCGCGGCTTCTCGACGGGCGACGGCACGCCGATCCACCTCACAATCCCGACTCCCAACCCATGGGTTCCGCTGCGGATCCTGGCTCTGGGACAGACTCCCGAGGCACGCGTGGAGGCCGACGTCTACCTCCTCACCGGCCGGGAGCCGACCACGCTGCCTGCCGCGATCCCCGCGGTCTCGGCCGATCTGCTCCCGAGCGGCCTCATCCTCGAGCGGAGCGAGCCGGCCTCCGATTCCCTGATCGCGGACCTCCGCTCCGACAAGGGGATGGGCTGGATCCCAAGCTCGGGAATGTGGCTCACCTACCTTAGGGTGGACTCGAAGGCCGGCGATCTACGCTACGACCTCGCGATCGATGCCAGCGGAGCCGGCTCCCCTTCCAGGGTTCAGGCGGGTCTCGACCCGGTCGGAGGGGATGAGGCACCCCCCGCGAGGGTCGGAGCGCTGATCGCGGTCACCGGAGTCCTCGTCCTCCTCGTCCTGGTCGCCACGAGGGCGCAGGGGGCCAGGAGCCCTCGTCCCGCCGTCTGATGCGTCGCACGATCATCCTCCGAGCGGGCGCCGTCGCCGTCGCCCTGCTGGTCGGGCCCGTTGGCCTGGCGGGCTGCGGCCTCGGCGCCCGGCCGGAGATGCGGACCGTCGTCGTGACCATCCACTACTCACAGTTCGGTTCTTCTCTCTTGACGGCGCGACCCGGCGAGACCGTCCGGTTCGTCGTGCGGAACAGCGATCCCATCGACCACGAGTTCATCCTCGGCGACGAGACGGTGCAGCACGCCCACGAGGCGGGCTCGGAGCCCCATCACGGCGTGAAGCCCGGTGAGATCTCGATCCCGGCGGGACAGACGCGAACGACCACATTCACTTTCCCGCAATCGGGAAAGCTGCTCTTCGGATGCCATCTGCCGGGCCACTACGCATACGGAATGCGCGGGTCGGTCCTCATCGGCTGACCGAGGCCTCGCCTTGACACGGTGGGGGCGTCGCCTGCTCAGCTTGACCATGGACGAATACGGCCCCGGAACCTACGGAGATCGCATCGCGGACGTCTACGACGAGTGGCCGCGGTACCCGCACCACGAGGAAGCAGCGGCCGAGTTCTTGGCAAGCGTCGCGGGTGCAGGGCCGGTGCTAGAGCTCGGGATCGGCACCGGACGGATCGCCCTTCCCCTGGCCGCGAAGGGTGTCGAGGTCCACGGCATCGACGCATCCAAGGCAATGGTCTCGAAGCTCCGGGCGAAGCCCGGGGGCGCCGACATCCCGGTCACGATGGGCGACTTCGCCGATGTGGACGTCGACGGCCGTTTCTCGCTCATTTTCGTCGCGTTCAACACGTTCTTCGGGCTGCTCACACAGGAGGACCAGGTGCGTTGCTTCCGGAACGTGGCGGCGCACCTAACCGACGAGGGTGTGTTCGTCAGCTCGACCTGATGGCGCAGCTCGCCAGCCTGAGGCTGCGGGAACGCTGGAGCGGCTGGAAGCGCAAACCATTCGGGAGTGACAGCGCCGCGCACGTCTCGGTCTGGCAACGCGCGCCGGGCTAGCCTTCCGGCTGCTCCTGCAGCACCGCCAGGCTGCATCGGCCGCACAGGCGCGCTCTGCCGCGGACCGGGCGGCCGCAGCGCTCGCACGAACGCGGCGTCGACAGCTCGTACCTCGGTGCGCTTCTTGTGCCGGAACTCGCCACACGGCCCTCGGCCTCGAGCTTCATCAGATGGGCGAGCACCGATCGCTCCGCGAGCGGATACGCCTCGACCGGGTAGTCGGCGTAGATCTCCTCAACGAGCTCGGCGGGGGTCCGCGCTCCGTTCCGCAGGCCGGAGAGCACCTGCTCCTCGCGCATCGCCCGGTGTTCCACGTACTCCTCGAGCTTCGCCGCCGCGTTCAGGACGATCGGGCCGTGGCCGGGATAGATCGTCCTGGCGCCGAGTTCCTGCATCCGCCTCAGTGAACGAAGGTAAGCGACCAGCTCGCCCTCGGGTGGATCGATCACGCTCGTGCCGCGCCCGAGCACCGCGTCGCCGGTGAACAGCGCTCCCTCGCCGTGGATGAAGAACGAGACATGATCGGGTGTGTGGCCCGGCGTGTGCACGGAGGTGATCGCGAGGGCGCCGGCGCGGACGATCTGCCCGTCCCGCAGACGCTCACCGCCCGCCGGCGGTTTGAGGGCCATGACCGGCGCCCCGCTCGCGGAGGCGAGCCAGACCGCGCCGGGAGCGTGGTCTGGGTGATCGTGCGTCACGAGGATCGCGGCGACCCGACCCGCCTCTCGGAGAACCTCCCTCAGATGTACGGGGTCGTCGGGCCCCGGATCGATCACCGCGCACGGACCCCGGCCGACGAGCCAGGTGTTGGTCCCCTCCAGCGTGTGCACGCTGGGATTCGGCGCGAGCACGCGGACGATGCGCAGCAAGGACGCTGTCACGAGAGCGGTGCCACCTCGTCGTCGCGCTCGACCTGTGGGATTCGCAGGGCGAGCACATCGTCCACCGATGCGCATCCGGAAAGGGACTCCAGCACCTTGAACGTCGGCCAATAGAGCCGGCACCCCTCAGCGGCGAAATCGGCCAGCACATCCGCCGGCCGTGCCCACCAGGCGCGATCCACTTCTTCGCCGTCCGGACGCGGTTCCAGCCCTACGCGAGCCGGAACAGCGAAGAACGTCGCGTCGAACCGGACCGGCACCTCCTCTGGGGCGATCCAGCGGGAGATCTCCCGGAGAGCGCCGACCGGCGGTGAGGCCGCCGAGACCGCACCGAGCGGATCGTCGCCTTCGGCCTCGACGAGCCCGCCGGCCGTGAGCACCAGTCCGGCCTCCTCCGCCAGCTCCCTGATCGCACACGCCCTGGCGGCTTCCCCCTCGGATCCAAACCACCGGGAGGCCAGGCTCCCGTCCTCGGGTTCGACGGCGCCGCCGGGGAAGACGACGTACCCGGGAAGGAATCGGCTCTCGGGTCCGCGCTGCAACACCAAGACCTCCAGGCCGCTTGGGCTCGACCGCGCCGCGACCACGGTCGCGGCCGGTTTGGGCACGGCCACGCCTTCGGGTTCCACGCAGGGATTCTTGCAGGTGGGAGACAGGCACGGGCTTTCGACCGATGCCGGATACTCCATCCGATGAGCGAAGACGTCGTCCGTGCGATCCGAAGCGCCATCCGCGAACGCGGGCCCGTAACGTTCGCGGAGTTCATGGAGCTCGCCTTGTACGGGCCGGGCGGCTTCTACGAGGAGCCCCCCGTCGGGCGGGAGGGCCACTTCGTCACCAGTCCCCACGTCCATCCGGTCTTCGGACGGCTCCTCGGCCATGGGCTGGAGCGGATGTGGAAGACGCTCGGACGCCCGGACCCGTTCGTCGTGGTCGAGCTCGGGGCCGGGGACGGCACACTCGCTCGGCAGGTGCTCGAAGCCCTGCGAGATATCCCGGTCGAGTACGTGGCCGTCGAGCGGAGCGCCGGGGCTCGGGCGAGTCTCGCCCGGCTGCCGGTCCGGGTCGCCGCTGAGCTGGAGGAGGGTACCCAGGCCGCGTGCGTGATCGCGAACGAGCTCTTGGACAACCTTCCTTTCCGTAGGGTCTCCCGCACCGCAGGCCGCATCGTGGAGCTCGAGGTCGGCGAGTCGGGCGATCGGTTCGTGGAGGTCGAGACGCCCTGCGACGAGGAGCTCGCCGACCTCTGTCCTCCACTGCACGAGGGCGAGACGGCTGTCGTGCCCGTGGGGGCGCTCTCCTTGATCGACCGGTTGTCCGCGCACCTCTCGAGCGGCTATGCGCTGCTGATCGACTACGGCGAGGCCTCGGGGATGCCTGCCGGCCCGGTCCACGGCTACCGGTCGCACCGGGTGGTGGAGGCGGTGCTCGATGAACCGGGGAGCGCCGATATCACGGCCGGGGTCGACTTCACGGTGCTCGCGCGGCGCGCTCGAGACCACGATCTCCAGACGCTCGGGCCGGTCTCGCAACGCGACGCGCTGAAGGCGCTGGGGTTTCATGCCTGGGCCGAGGGTGAGCGAACGCGGCAGGTGCGGATGCTCGAAAGCGGGGAGGGGATCGGCGCCGTCCGCGCTTGGGGCGGGCGGAGCGAGGCGACGCTCCTGGTCGATCCGGCCGGGCTCGGGCGCCTACAGTGGCTGGCCGTCGCAGCGGCGGACCTGGCCTGGCCGGCCTGGCTCGAAGAGGCTTCCAGAGCGCGGTAGAGAGAGAGCGGCGGCCGCTCAGCGATCCACGTCGCCGACGACGAAGAACACGCTGCCGAGGATCGCGATGAGGTCCGGGACGAGGGTCCCCGGCAGCATCGCTGGCAGAACGGACACGTTCGAGAACGACGCCGTCCGCATCTTGAGGCGGTACGGGTACTTCCTCCCGTTGCCGACCAGGTAGTACCCCATCAGCCCGAGCGGGTTCTCCGTCCGGACGTACACCTCACCCTCGGGCTTCACTGCCTTCGGGAGCTTCGGCGCAATGTACGGCCCAGGCGGAAGCTTCTCCATGCACTGCTCGATGATCTTGCAGGACTCCCACATCCGCTGGACCAGAACCCAGAGGCGGTCGTAGCAGTCCCCGTTCTGACCGACGGGCACCCGGAACTCGACCTCCCCGTACTTCTCGTAGGGTTCGTCCTTGCGCGGATCCATCGGCACGCCCGAGGCTTGCAGCACCGGGCCGGAGCAGCCGTAGGCGACCGCGAGCTCGGGCGGGAGTACCCCGACGCCCTTGGTTCGCGCGAAGATGATCTCGTTGCCCATGATCAGAGTCTCGTACTCCTTGAGCTTCGCGCGAACCCACTTGAGCACCTCGCCCGACTCCTTCAGGAATCCGCGCGGCAGGTCGTCCTTCAGCCCGCCGACGCGCGCATAGGAGTGGTGCATGCGGGCGCCCGTGGCCGCCTCCATGAGGTCCTGAATCATCTCCCGCTCGCGGAACGCGTAGAAGATCGGGGTCATCGCTCCGAGCTCGAGCGGGTAGGAGCCGGTGAACATCAGGTGGCTCAGGACTCGGTTCCACTCGGCCATCATGGTACGGATCCACTGTGCGCGCTCCGGCACCTCGATCCCGGCCAGCCGCTCGACCGCGATGACCCAGCCCAGCTCGTTGTTGAACGCGGAGATCCAGTCGTGCCGGTTCATGAGGACGAGGACCTGAACGGCGTCGCGGTACTCGGAGAGCTTCTCGGCCCCCCGGTGCATGTAGCCGATCACCGGCTCGGCGCGGGTGATGACCTCGCCATCGAGCTCAAGGACGATGCGAAGCACCCCGTGCGTGGAAGGGTGCTGTGGACCGATGTTGAGGATCATCTCCTCGGTCGCGAGGCCGCCGGGGCGGGCCACCTCGACGTCGACTCCACCTCCGCGCACCATCCAGTGCTCGGCGGCGCTCGACAGCGCTGCTCGCTCTTCGATGTCCACCGCTCCTATTCTGCCGGAAGTTCCCCGCCGCCGCCCAGCCGCGCAGGTCGGCGAGCCGGGCGAACGGGTACGCTCAGCTCGATGGCGGCCAAGGCGGCGAGGATCGGGCTCGAGCGACTGATCCCCTCCGTCGACGCGCTGCTCCGCTCGGATCCCGGCCGCCGCGCGACGGCAACGTTCGGCCGTCCCCTCCTGAAACTCACGCTGAACCAGACGCTGGAAGCCGTCCGTGCGGCGGCCGCAGCCGGAGCCGCTCCGCCCGGTGACGACGCAATCCTCGCCCGCGCGATGACCCTTGCGTCGCAAGCCGCCGCAGGGCTCACCCCGGTCATCAACGCGACCGGCGTCGTGCTGCACACGGGGCTGGGGCGGGCGCCAATCTCCGAAAGGGCGGCGCGGGCCGCGGCGCGAGCCGCCCGCACCTACACGGACCTCGAGGTCGACCGCGACTCGGGCAAACGAGGGAAGCGCACGACGCGCGCCGAGCTGCTGCTTACCGCCCTCACGGGCGCCGAGGCGGGGCTGGTCGTGAACAACGGCGCGGCGGCGCTGTTGTTGGCCCTCGCCGCGCTCGCCCGTCGCCGCGAGGTGCTGGTATCGCGCGGCGAGCTCATCGAGATCGGCGGCGAGTTTCGCATCCCGGACATCATGGCGGCCTCAGGCGCGAAGCTCCTGGAGGTCGGGACTACCAACAGGACCCGCCTGAGCGACTATCGCAGCGCGCTCTCGGACCGAACCGGCCTGATCCTTAAGGTTCATCCCAGCAACTATCGCGTCGTCGGCTTCACGGCGTCGCCGCGGGCTCGCGAGCTCGCCACACTTGCAGACAAGGCCGGCGTGCCCTTCCTCTACGACCTCGGCTCGGGGCTCCTAGACCGGTATGCAGGCATCCCCACGGAAGAGCCGGCAACCACGGAGGCACTTGCCGAAGGCGCCGGCCTCGTGACGTTTTCCGGTGACAAGCTACTCGGTGGCCCTCAGGCGGGGATCGTGCTCGGCCGTGCGGTTCTCGTCGAACGCTTGCGCCGCAACCCGATCGCCCGAGCCGTTCGCGTGGACAAGATGCAGGTTGCAGCCCTGGAGACGACCCTCGCCGCGTACGCGACCGGCAAGCAGTTCGACCTTCCCGTTTGGCGGACGCTCCGCGAGCCGGCGGACGAGGTGAAGCGTCGGGCCCAACAGCTCGCGGAAGCGCTCGACGGCGATCTCGAGGGAGCTCACGTCCACGCGTCGGAGGCGGCGGCGGGCGGCGGATCGCTGCCCGGATACGGCGTGCCGTCGTGGGCGGTGGCGCTCCGGACCCCGGAGCCCGAGACCCTCGCCGCGCGACTTCGTGCGGGGAGACCCTCCGTGTTCTGCCGCGTCGACGAGCGCGGGGTCCTCTTCGACGTGCGGACCGTGCCCGCGGAGCTGCTCGGCGACCTCGCGCGAGCGATCCTGTACGCGCTGGAGGGGGATGACCTCCAGGAGGACTGACGTCGAGGCTGCGCGAGCCGGCGCGTCCGGACCGCCCATGCAGGTCGTCGCCACCGCCGGACACGTCGACCACGGGAAGTCGAGCCTCATCATCCGCCTCACCGGCATGGACCCCGACCGGCTCGCCGAGGAGAAGCGCCGCGGGCTCACCATCGACCTCGGCTTCGCGTGGTGCGAGCTGCCGTCCGGCCGTGAGATCGGGTTCGTCGACGTGCCGGGGCACGAGCGGTTCATCCGCAACATGCTCGCCGGCGTCGGACCGGTTCGGCTCGTGCTGTTCGTCGTCGCCGCCGACGAGGGCTGGAAGCCGCAGTCGGAGGAGCACCTCGCGATCCTGGACGTCCTCGGTGTCGCGGGAGGGGTCGTCGCGCTCACCAAACGCGATCTCGTGGACGGCGAAACCCTGGCGCTCGCCGTCGCGGAGACGAGCGACCGATTGAGCGGAACGACCATCGAGGGTTCCCCGATCGTCCCATGTTCGTCGTCCACAGGCGAAGGGCTCGACGAGCTCCGAACGGCTCTCGACGCGATGGTCGGCGCCGCGCCCGACCCGGAACAAGACGGGCGCCCGAGGCAGTTCGTCGATCGGATCTTCACGATCAGAGGCGCCGGAACCGTGGTCACCGGCACGCTGACCGGCGGGCCGTTGACCGTCGGCCAGGAAGTCGAGCTGTACCCGGTGGGCGCGCGCGCCCGCGTGCGAGGCCTGCAGACCCACAAGCGGACCCTCGAAGAGGCCCGCCCCGTATCGCGCGTGGCCGCGAACCTCGTGGGCCCCAACCGCGGTGATCTCTCCCGGGGCGACGTGGTGGGGCTGCCCGGACAGTGGCGGCCCACGAGGCTGTTTGAAGCTCGGATCCGTCCGGTGCGGGGCTTGGACCATCCGCTCACCGCCCGCGGCGCCTACAAGCTGTATGCGGGCTCCGCGGAACGCGACGCCCGCGTCCGCTTCTACGGTGGCGGGCGGCTCACGGGGACGGGAGGCGCGTTCGCGCGTATCCGGCTTGCGTCTCCATTGGTCCTGGACGTCCACGACCGGTTCGTGCTGCGCGAGGCCGGGCGCCGAGAGACCGTCGCCGGAGGCGTTGTGCTCGACGTCGAGCCCCCCGCCAGGCCCGGCCCGGATCCCGAGAAGCGGCTGTCGGCCAGGGAGCGCACGTCGCGGGCCGATCTCCCTGCGCTTCTCGTCGGCGAGCGTGGGGCTGTCCGCGCGGGGGACGTCGAGATGCTCACGGGCGGCCGTCCGGGACCGGCCGGCGAATCCGTGTCGATCGGAACGTGGTGGGTCAGTGGGTCCCTGCACGATCGCGTGAGCGGCTCGGTCGAAGAGACGCTTCGCGGCTTCCACCGAGATCACCCGCTGCTGGAGGGCGTCGACCTTGCCGTCGCGCGGGCGACTGTGGCCGAGACCCTCGAGCGAGGCCGCGCACCGGCAGATCAAGGGCTGGTCGAGGCGTTGCTCGACGATCTGGACTCCCGGGGGCGCATAGCCCGCGAAGGCTCCACCGTGCGCCTTGCCTCGCATCGCGCAACGCTCGCCGGGAGAGAAGAGGAGGTCAAGCGGCTGGTCGGAGCCGTCGCGCAAGCGGAGCCGACACCGCCGACCGTCGGCGAGCTTGTCAGGAGCGGCTTCCCACGCGAGGTGATCGACGCGGCGGCACATGACGGGCAGCTCGTTCGCGTGTCACCGGACCTCGTCATGACACCCGGATTCGTGCGGCGAGCGGAGGAGGCGGCTCGGGGCTT
Organism: Actinomycetota bacterium; assembly: GCA_052388025.1. Classification (GTDB taxonomy): domain Bacteria; phylum Actinomycetota; class UBA4738; order UBA4738; family HRBIN12; genus JBQTIP01. The sequence goes on along the minus strand of JBQTIP010000179.1, from coordinate 16,274 downwards.
CGGCGAAGCTGACATCACCGTCAGCGCGTTCCGGGAGCACCTGGGGACCTCGCGGAAGTTCGCGCTACCGCTCCTCGAGTATCTGGACCGAGAGGGCATAACGCGGCGCCGGGGCGACGTGAGGGTGCTTCGGGAGCCCGGCTAGTCGATCTCAGCGATGAGCGTGACCTCGACCGGAGCTCGGAGCGGGAGCTCGCTCACTCCCACGGCAGCCCTTGCGTGCCGCCCCGCCTCCCCCAGGACTTCGACGAGCAGGTCACTCGCCCCGTTCGCGACTTTCGGCTGGTCGTTGAACCCCGCAGCCGACGCCACGAACACGGTCACCTGCACGATCCGGCTGACCCTGTCCAGGGACCCGAGCTCGGCCTTCAGCGCCGCGAGCGACTGGAGCACGCAGCGCCGAGCGGCCACCTGCCCCTGCTCGAGGCCGACCTCAGCGCCAAGATGCCCCGGGTGGAGGATCTCGCCGCTCTCCAGGGCAACCTGGCCGGCGACGAACACCAATCGGCCGCTCACCCTGACCGGGATGTAGGACGCGACCGGCGCCGCGGGGACCGGCAGCTCCAGACCGAGCTCCGCCAGACGCTCCTCGAAGCCGATGGCCTCCTCCTTCCTCGCGCGGATTCTCGCAGATGAGAGAAGGGCGGCGCATGTACGCACCGCCCTCGAGGAAGCGCTACACGTCGCGGATCAGCCGGCGCGCAGCTCTCGCTCCCTGAGCATCAAGCGGCGCTCCAGCTCGTTCAGCCCGCCCCAGATCCCGTGGGGCTCGCGGATCCGAAGCGCGTACTCGAGGCAGGCGGCCCTTACACGGCACCGAGCGCAGAAGACCTTGGCCTTGGCCTCGCGTGCGTTCTTCTCCTGCCGTCGCTCGAAGTAGTTCGGGGCGAAGAACAAGGCGGAGTCCTCGCCGCGACATGCCGCCTCGAACTGCCACCCCCACGTCCAATCAGTAGGCATCGGATCGGCCATGCGGGCCGTTTCCCTCCCGGTTCGGTCTCTACCCAGGTTTTCGTATCTGGACGGTTCGGGGATTCCTCCCGGCTCACGGAAGGGCCGCCGGCGGGAGGAAAGGCACAATTTCGCAAGAAGGCTGCGGGAGATCGGTCTACTCGTCGTCGGGCTTCGGCCCGGGGTCGGGCTCCACGCGAAGGGTCAACCCGTCGATCCCGCGCACTCGGATCCTGGTGCCCGGCGGGATCGGCCCGTCCGCGCTACGGCCCCGCCACAGGCTCCCCTTGACGAAGACCGGACCCTCCGGCTCCAGCTCGCCCCTGGTCTCCCCGACGAGACCGACCAGCCCCTTACGGGTGAAGGTGAGGCGATCCCTGGACTGGAGGGCGACCGTCAGGATGAAGCCGTAGTAAATGAGGCTCGCCACGGTGAGCGAGCCGATCAGCCACGGCGAAAGATCGATGATCGGGGCCACGTAGCCGAAGGCGAGCAGCGAGCCAGCGAGGAACGCGGCGAGTCCAAGAGCGGTGAGCGGCCCCAGCCGCCTCAGCCGAACATCGAACGAGAGCAAGATCAATCCCGCCACGAGGAGGGCGATCCCCAACCACGACGCCGGCACGACCGTGAGCCCGTAGATCGCGAGCGCGAGCATCCCCACGCCGGCGAACCCGGCGAAGCCGAACCCCGGCTGCGTGAGCTCGAAGGCGAGCGCGGCGAACCCGAGCACCAGGAGCAGGTAGATCGCGGACGGAGACGCCATCGCGTGCAGGACCCTGCCCACGGGACCGAGATCGTGGAACCGCCAGGCCACCTCGGGCTCCGAGGAATCATTCGCCAGCCTGGTCACGAGCCGGACCGGCCCGGCCGCCGTCTGAACCGTCATCCCGTTGATCTTGTTGTTCAGCAGATCCGGGATCGATAGGGCCGCCACCTGGGCGATCCGGTGATCCAGGGCCTCGGCAGCCGTGAGCGGCCGGTCGTGGACGGGCAGCATGGTGGTCTTGCCGCGCGCCCGTAGCCACACATGGATCAAGGGCTCGAGGTCCGCGATCTCGGTCGAGGGGTGCGCGAGGTCCAAGGGTTCAAGCGGGCCGGTCTGCGACCCGGGCGAGACCGCGGCAAGGCTGGCCGCGTACATGAACAGCAACCCGGCCCCGGAGGCCTTGGCCGGCGCCGGGCCGACCCAGACGATCACCGGAACCCGGGACTCGAAGATGCGCTGGGCGAGGACGAAGGCCGAGCGATCGAGCGTCCCGGCCGTGTCTAGCTGGATGACAACGATCGACCCGTCGCGCTCGGCCTGGTCGAGAGCGCCGGTCAGGTACCCGGCCATGGTGCGGTCGATCGACCCGTCGACCTTGATGATCTCCCCGGTCGACTCCGGGGCGGCCGCGGCCGCGGCCGGCCACACGCACAGCGCGAGCAGGAGCATGAAGAGGGCGGCGCGACGCATCGGTCGCCCCATCGTACTCGCAGACGCCGGGGTATCCTGGGCCGGACCTCGCATGCAGGCTCCGCCCAAACACCGGTCCCCGGCAGCTCCAAGCAGGGAGGACGCTCGCTTCCGGATCCCGAGGGCACCGCTCGTCCCACTCCTGTTCGCCTCGGTCATCGCGGTCGCCGCGGGCCTGGTCGCCTTGGTGCTCCTGCCCGTCTTCGGGGCTATGGGGCTCGGGGTCAACTCGTTGAACGAACGCCTGGGGATCGAGGGCGCAACGTTCACGCAGATCCCTCACTTCCCCGAGCGCTCGACCATCTACGCGAGCGACGGTTCGGTTCTGGCCACGATCTACCTCGACGAGAACCGCCAGATCGTCCGGCTCCGGAACGTGAGCGACATCGCCCAGAAGGCCGTGCTGGCGATCGAGGACGACGCATTCTACGAGCACGGCGCCATCAACGTGCCCTCCGTGATCCGCGCTATGCTCGCGAACCTCGTCGCGGGGAGGATCACGCAGGGCGGCTCCACGATCACCCAGCAGCTCGTCAAGAACGTCGTGATAGAGAACGCGGAGCAGACGTTCGCGAGGAAGTTTCAGGAAGCGGCGCTCGCCATCCGCCTGGAGCAGGAGTACACGAAGGACCAGATCCTCGAGCTGTACCTGAACGACGTCTACTTCGGAAACGGCATCTACGGGATCGGGACGGCGGCGCGCTTCTACTTTCAGAAGCCCGCGTCGGAGCTCAACCTGCCGGAGTCGGCCCTCCTCGCCGGCATGGTCGCGGCGCCCGAGACCTACGACCCGCTGGACCGTCCCCAGGCGGCGACGAGCCGGAGGAACGACGTGCTGGATCGTCTGGCAGAGCTGGGGTGGGTCCCGCAGGAAGACGTCGATCGGGCGAAGGCTGGGCCGATCCGGCTGCCCGCCACGGCGGGGCAAAGGGAGGAGACTGTCGAGCCGTTTTTCGTCTACTACCTGAAGAAGCAGATCCTGGACATGGAGAACAGGGAGTTCGACGCGTTCGGCAAGACGTACAACCAGCGCCTGCACAGGTTGTTCCAGGGTGGTCTGAAGATCTACACGACGCTCGACCCCGACTGGCAGCGCTACGCCGAGGAGGCCGTGTACACGCAACCCTGGGTGGCACCGGGCGCGCCCGACGCCGGCCTCGCGACGGTGGACGTGAAGACCGGGGCCATCCGGACGATGTTCTCGGGCAGGAACTACGAGAAGAACCAGAAGGACCTGGTCTGGCTCGGCCGTCGGCAGCCCGGCTCGGCCTTCAAGCCGTTCACGCTGGTGGCGGCGTTCCGGAGGGACATCCCGCCCGGCAAGGTCTACTCCTCGCAGTCACCGATCCGGCTGGAGGGCTGGAACAACGACTGCCACTGCGTGACCAACGCGGAGGGAGCGGGCGACCGAGGCTACATGGACCTCTGGGCGGCCACGCAGGGGTCGGTGAACGTCGTCTTCGCGCAGCTCGTGCTCGACGTCGGCCCGGAGAACGTGGTTCAGGCCGCACACGACATGGGGATCACGGCACCCCTCGACGCCGTACCCTCGATCACGCTGGGGGCCGAGGAGGTCTCGCCGCTCGAGATGGCCTCCGGCTTCGCGACGCTCGCGAACGAAGGAAAATACTGCGAGCCCTTCGCCGTGGCGCGAGTCGAGCTCCCCGGCGGGAAGAAGCTCTACCAGCACAAGGCCAAGTGCGAGCAGGTGATCTCGCCGGAGATCGCGCATCTCGTCACCGCGATGCTCCAGCGAGTGGTCACCGGCGGGACGGGGACGGCCGCCGCGCTCGGCCGGCCGGTCGCCGGCAAGACGGGGACGTCGCAGGATTACACCAACGTCTGGTTCGCGGGCTACACGCCGCAGGAATCCACGGCGGTCTGGGTCGGCTTCCGCCAGGGGCAGATCCCGCTGGACACCTACTTCGGGGGCTCGGTGTTCGGGGGGACCATCGCGGCGCCGATCTGGCACGACTACATGAGCCGAGTGATGCGGGGGTTCCCGGTGCTGAGCTTCCCGGCCCCACCGCCTCCGGAGTCCGGCACGATCCCCGACGTCGTCGGCCTGCTCTCCGAGGAGGCAGAGGAGGCCCTGGCGGAAGCGAACTTCACGCCCAAGATCCAGATGGTGCACTCGCTCGAGCCGAAGGACACCGTTGCGGAACAGACGCCGAAGGGAGGCTCGGGCGCCGTCCTCGGCAGCCTCGTCACGATCAAGGTCAGCGACGGCATCCCACCGCAGAACTTCGTCCCGGACGTCGTCGGGCTTAAAGAGGCCGACGCGGTGGCAAGGATCGAGGCCAAGCTGTTCGTGGTGAAGGTCCGACGCATCGACGTGATCGACCCCGCCCTTGACGGGATCGTGCTCGCGCAGACGCCGGCCGGCCGGGTGAAGGCGGCCGAGGGATCAAAGGTGTTGATCGAGGTGGGGCGCTTCCGGCCCGCTGGAGGCAGGCCGAACCGAATCTGAAGCTAGGCGCCGAGGCGCGAGCGAACCTTCGCCTGCACGACGCTCCCGTCTACCTTCCCCTTGGCCCGCCCCATGACGAAGCCCATGACCTTGCCCATCTCCTGAGGCGAAGCGGCACCGGTGGCCGCCAGCGCCTCGTCGACGATCGCGTCGACCTCCGCGTCCGAGAGCTGAGCCGGGATGTAGGGCTGGAGGACCTCGCGTTCTTCGCGCTCGCGGTCGACCAGCTCCTGTCGGCCCGCGGCCTGGTAGGCCTCGATCGCCTCGTTGCGGTGCTTTACCTCGCGCAGCGCCACCTCCTGGAGCTCCTCGTCGGAGAGCGTGTGCAGCAGCTCCACCTCTCGGTTCTTCACTGAGGCTGCAAGGAGCCGGAGGGCGGAGAGGCGAACCTTCTGCCCGGCTTTCAGGGCGTCTTTCATCTCTTCCGCGAGGCGCTGCTTGAGGTCCGATCCTTCGGTCACCGTAGACTCTGCTCCATGCTGCTCCCCGCGGTGCTCATCGTGCTCGGCGCGGGCCTGCTGTGCGTCGCCTACGGGGTGCTCATCGAGCGCCGCTGGTACCGGCTCGCCCGCTACCGCCTCGACATCCTACCGGCGAATGCGCCCGGGTCCGTCTCGGTGCTCCACCTATCGGACCTTCATTTCGTCCGGGGTGACCGCAAGATGACGGGCTTCCTCGCCGGCCTCCCGCCGGCGGACGTGACGGTCGTGACGGGGGACATCTTGGGCGAGCCCCAGGCGGTGGAGGAGGCGGCGGCCGTGCTCCGACCGACGAGAGGGAGGCTGGCCTCGTACTTCGTGCTGGGATCGAACGACTACTACGTGACCAGGCGACTGAACTACTTCCGCTATTTCCTCAAGCGGAGGAAGGTCAGGCGGGCCAAGCGGGGACGGGCCCCGGAGCTGATCGCCCGGCTCGAGGCCGACGGCTGGACGCACCTGCCGAACGTGCGGCTGGAGGTCGCCCTAAACGGTCTCCCGGTCGAGCTGGTGGGCTTGGACGATCCGAACATCGGCCGCCAGGACCTCCGCGGCGCCCTGCGCCGAGCGCCGGCGCGATTCGGCATCGCGGTCGTGCACTCGCCGGACGCGGCGCCCGAGCTCTCGGCCCTCGGCTACGACTTCATCGTCGCGGGGCACACCCATGGAGGGCAGGTCCGCATGCCCCTCGTCGGCGCCCTCGTAACCAACTCGCACCTCCCCAGGCGACTGTCGTCGGGTCTGGTCCGGATGGGGGACGCATACATGCACGTCTCACCGGGGATCGGGACCAGCAAGTATGCGCCGTTCCGGTTCCTCTGCCGCCCCGAGGCGGCGCTCCTCGAGCTCTGTCCCCGTCCGGCCTAGCCTTCGCCGGTCGCGCGGCCGAAGGCGCGCTCGTAGCCCTCGACCATGGCGTCCTTCGAGAACAGCAGCCGGACGCGCTCGCGGCAGGCGGCGGGGTCGATCTCGCCGAGGCGCTGGAAGCGATCGGCGGCCTCTTCGGCGTAGCCGTCCACCGACACGATGAACCCGGTCTCGCCGTCGGCGATGACCTCGGGGACCGAGCCCCGCGGCGTGGCGATGACGGGTGTGCCGCAGGCCATGGCCTCGGTCATCACCAGCCCGAATGGCTCGTCCCAATCGATCGGGAACAGCACCGCCTTGGCGCGCGCCAGCAGGCTCGACTTCTCCTCGTGCGTGATCTCGCCCAGTATCTCCGCGCCGGCGGGGAGGACCGGCTTCACCTCGTTCTCCCAGTGCTCCTCCTCGGTCGGGTGGGCGATCTTCAGCGCGGCGACCAGCTTCTCCCCCGACTCGCGCGCGGCCATCACGGCTCGCAGGAGCCCCTTCTCGGGCGCGGCGCGCCCGAGGAACAGGACGAAGTCCTCCTTCTCGGGCGTGAACGCGTACCGGTCGAGGTCGATCCCGTTGTAGACGACGCCGGCGTAGCGGAGCTCCTCCATGTGCCGCCGCTGGGCCTCGCTGATGGCGACGAACCACACCCTGTCGGGGATCTCCGAGTAGAGCCGTCGCATCTCGTCGGTGAACGAGCCGTGCAGCGTGTGAACGGTGGGCACGCCGCTGATGGCACCGGCCACGAGCGCGGACCAGGGCGAGTGCACGTGGAAGACGTCGAATCGCGGGGGATCCCGGAATGCCAGCATCGAGTGGACCGTGTCGTGCCAGATGTCGTTGATCAGCCTCGGCCCCGGCGCCTGCTCGAAGACGTACTCCAGCCGCGCCTTCGTCTCCGAGTCGCCGGTCGCGAACAGCGTGACGTCGTGGCCGCGCTCCGCGAGCCCGTCCGCGAGCAGGGCGACCACCCACTCGATCCCTCCGTAACCCCTGGGGGGCACGGCGAGCCACGGCGGGCAGACTTGGGCGATCCTCAAGAGCCCGCCTCGGGGCGGATCCACGGAACGAAGCGCCGGTGCACGAGTTCCTCCCGGTATTGCGCCGCCCAGCGATCGATGATCGCCTCGTGCTCCGGGTGGTGCTCGAAGGCTCGGATCTGGTCCACCTCGTCCCACTCGCTCGCGACGATGTAGGTTCGATCGTTCCAAGGGTCGCGGCCGACCTCGCCCCAGCGGAAGCCCGGCTGCCCCTCGGCCAGCGCCCGGATCGCCGCCAGATCGCGCTCGAAGTCCTCTCGCTCGGCGCCGGGGGCGAGGACGAACCTCAGGTACGCGAGCACCGTCATCCTCGTGCACTCCCTCTCAGACCGGACCGGGCAGAGCCTACCCGGCCGGACGCGACGACGAGCCGGTAGACTGCCGTTCGACGGGACGTAGCGCAGCTTGGTAGCGCGCAGCGTTCGGGACGCTGAGGTCGCGGGTTCAAATCCCGCCGTCCCGACCGGGATCGGCATCCATGAGGGCGGGCCCCACGTGCCCGCCCTCTGGTCGTGGCGCGTCGCTCACGGTGGAGGGTCCCTTGAACCTTTCCCGGTTACGGGAGTAGCGTGCAATCGACACCGTCCAAGGGGGGGCACCGTGAACGCGGGCACACCGATCACCAGACGGGAACTTCTGAGACGGGCACCGGTCGCGGGCGCCGCCGCCCTCACCCTCCCGGCACTCCTTGCCGCCTGCGCGCGAGAGGCGCCGGTCACGTCCGGCGGCACCGGCTCGGCCACCCCGGCAACGATCGAGGGAACCAAGATCAAGGTCAGCACCTACGGCGGGTTCTTCGAGGAGAACTTCAGGAACATGTACCCGGGCTTCACCGAGGCGACCGGCGTGGAGGTGGAGTCGCTCGCCCAGCCCACGTCCGAGGTCTGGGTCGTGCAGCTCGATCAGGCCATAAAGGCGGGGTCGGTCCCGTCCGACGTGTCCATGCTCTCGGGCGTCGGGATCCAGCGAGCCATCAATGGCGACATCCTGGCGCCCCTGGACCTGTCCGGGATCCCGAACATGGAGTTCTTGGCCGAGGGGTTCGTGCGGACCAACTCGGCAGGGGGCGCCGTGGGGATCGGCGCAGTGTCCTGGTACATCACGATCGTCTCCAACACCGAGCGCGTGCCGGAGAGCCCCGACACGTGGACCGCGTTCTGGGACCCGCAGTGGGAGAACGAGCTGGCCCTGCTGAAGAACGCGGCCAACTCCTACCTCATCGAGATCGCGGCGGCATCCTACTTCGGCGGCTACGACATCCTGGAGACCCAGGAGGGCGTGGACGAAGTGCTGGCCAAGCTCGCTGAGGTAAAGCCGAACGTCAAGCTGTGGTTCCGGGACGAGGCCACCGCGCAGGGCGCGTACAACACCGGCGAGGTGTCGCTCGGGCAGTTCTACCACGACATCACGACCTATGCCGCGTCGCAGGGCGAGCCGCTGCGGAGCGTCTTCCCGGTCGAGGGCGCGATACTCGATTCCGGCTTCTGGGCCGTGACGAAGACGACGGAGAACCTCGCGGCCTGCCAGGCGTTCATCGACTACATGTGCCAGCCGACGATCCAGGCGGAGCTGGCCCGTACGCTCGGCACCTCGCCGGTCATCCCGAAGGAGCACCTGGACCTCACCGACGAGGAATACGAGGCCGTCGGCGGTCCCGGCCCGGAGGCGGCGCTCCGCCCGAAGTACGAGATGTACGACGTGTGGGAGGACTGGATCGACCAGCGCTGGTCCGAGGTAATCCTCTCGTAGCGCGGAGTGGAAGGCGAAGGCGGCGCGGGAACCCCGGAGATACAGGGGCGCGGCGGGCTCAGGCTCCAGGGACTGGTCAAGCGCTTCGGCGACCTCTTGGCGGTCGCCGGGGTCGACCTGGATCTGCCTGCCGGCCGGCTGATCTCGTTCCTCGGCCCCTCCGGCTGCGGGAAGACGACGCTTCTCCGCATGATCGCCGGCCTGGAGCAGCCGACCGAGGGCCGTGTGTTCCTGGACGGCGGGGACATCACCGACCGGCCACCGCACATCCGCGACATCGGGATGGTGTTCCAGACGCTCGCGCTGTTCCCCCACCTGAACGTCGCCGGGAACGTCGGCTACGGCATGCGCATCCGCGGCGTACCGGCGGGTGAGATCCGCCGCCGGGTCGACGAGCTCCTGGCGCTCGTGGCGCTCCAAGGGTTGGGCGACCGCCGCATCTCGCAGCTCTCCGGGGGGCAGCGGCAGCGGGTGGCCACGGCGCGGGCGCTGGCCCTCGAGCCCAGGTTGTTCCTCCTCGACGAGCCGCTGTCGTCACTGGACGCGAACCTTCGCGAGGAACTCCAGGTCGAGCTCCGGCTACTGCAGCAGAAGCTCGGCATCACGACGATCATGGTCACGCACGACCAGCGCGAGGCCATGACCATGTCCGATCTCGTCGTGGTGATGCGCGAGGGCCGAATCGAGCAGATCGGGGAGCCCCTCGACGTGTACCGACGGCCGGCCAGCGCGTTCGTGGCCCGGTTCATCGGCACGACGAACCTCCTTTCCGGCCGAACCCGAGGGCCGGGCGCCGTTACCGTCCGCGGCCGGGAGTTCACCGTCGCCGGCGGCGACGACCTGGGAACAGACGGCGAGATGCTGTTCTCCGTCCGGCCCGAGGACGCGCGGATCCTCGGGCGCGATTCGACGGAGGCGAACACGTTGCCGGGAACCGTGGTCTTCGTCCGAGATCTCGGTGAGCTGTTCGAGTGCTACGTGGACTGCGGGTTGGACGATAACGTGATCGTTGCGGGGAGCCCGAGAGATCGCGGACACGTCGACCAGGGAGACGAGGTGGCCGTGCTGTTCCCGCCCGAGTCGTGTGTTCCGGTGCGGCCGTGACCGAACGGCAGAGGCCCGGGCGCGGCGGGTACGCGGTCCTGTCTTTCCCCGTGATCATGCTGGGGGTCTTCTTCCTCGTGCCGTTCCTGATCATGGCCGCCACCTCCTTCTACGAGCGGATCTCGGGGGGCTTCTACGAGGAGGCATTCGTCTTCGACAGCTACCGGCGAATGTTCGGTCGAGTGTTCCTGGAGCGTGCGGCGTTCTCGATCGGCATCTGCCTCTTGGCCGGCGCCGTGTGCATCGCGGTCGCCTTCCCGTTCACGTACTTCTTGACCCGGATGCGCCGGCGCCCGCACGTCGTGCTGCTGATCCTGGTGCTCTCGGCGCTCAGCCTGTCCGAGGTGATCGTGGGCTTCTCCTGGAGCGTCCTCCTCGGCCGGGCCTCGGGGATCTCGAACATCCTGGTCGCGCTGGGCCTGATGGACGAGCCTCAGGCCTACCAGCCGGGCTTCTGGGCCGTGCTGCTCGGCCTCTGCTACATCGCCTTCCCGTACTGCGTCCTCACGATCTACCCGGCCCTCTCGCGCCTGGACCGCGAGGTCACCGAGGCGGCGCAGACGCTCGGGGCGTCGCCGAAGAGGACGTTCTGGACGGTGGTGGTCCCGATCATGCGTCCGACGATCATGGCCGGCTTCCTGCTGGTGTTCGTGTTCACGCTGGGCAGCTACCTGATCGCCGCGATCCTCGGCCGCCCGGAGCACTGGACGCTCTCGGTGTTCATCTCCGACCAGGCTTCGTTCAACGCGAACGTCCCGTTCGCTTCCGCCATGGCCATGTTCCTCACGGTGCTCTCGCTGGCCGTCGTGGGCATCGTGTCGGTGGTGGAGTCGAGGACCCGGAGGGTGGCGTGACCCGCGCGACGCGGTGGGCACTGACCTCCGTGGTCACGGCGTTCCTTGTGAGCCCTCTGCTGGTAGTCGCCGTCGTGTCGTTCAACGAGAACCGCTACATGGACTTCCCGCCCGAGGGGCTGTCCGGCACGTGGTACGCGCAGCTCGTTACCGACCCCTCGTGGCGAGCCGCCATCGAGCGGAGCTTCATCATCGCCGCCACAAGCGCCGCGCTGGCCGTCACCATCGCGCTGCCGCTCGCGTACGTCCTGCGGAACTACCGGGTGCGCCTTGCCCCGATCCTGTACGCGTTGGGGATCCTGCCCTTCATGCTGCCGCCGATCATCAGTGCCCTCGGGGCACAGGTCTTCTGGAACGCCACGGGGCACATCGGACGGATGGAGAACGTGATCGTGGCCCATGCGATCTTCTTCTCGACGCTGCCGCTGATCACGGTCAGCCTGGCCATGGAGGCGCTCGACCCGTCGCTCCCCGAGGCCGCCCAAACGCTCGGTGCCGCGCCCCGGACGACGTTCCGGACGATCACGCTACCGCTCCTCATACCGTCGATGATCACCGGCTACGCGGCCGCGTTCGTCCTCAGCCTGAACGAGTACATCATCGCGTTCATGGTGGCCGGCTTCTCCGTCGAAACGCTGCCCATCAAGATCTTCAACAGCCTCCGGTACGGGTTCACGCCGACCATCGCGGCCGTGACCGTGGTGTTCATCCTGATAGCTGCCACCGTGTTCTCGCTGTTCGCCATCTTCGGGAACCTGCTGAGGTTCCTGGGAGCCGACCCCGACGTGCTCGAGCATCAGTGATGCCGGCCGGCGACGGCTGGTTCGCCACGCGAGAACTCGAGCCCGGCGTGTGGCTAGTCGCCGAGCCCTGTCACGTGAACTCGTACCTGGTCCTGGGGACGGAGCGCGCGGCGCTCATCGACAGCGGCATGGGCGTCGCCGACATCCGGGCGATCGTGGAGTCGCTCACCGACCGGGACGTGCTGGTGGTGAACACGCATTACCACTGGGACCACGTCGGAGGGAACGCTCGGTTCGACGACATCGCGATCCAGGACCTGGGCGCCGAGCCGCTCGCTCGAGAGGTCCCTTCCGAGCGCGTCGTCCACTACGTCGCGCACATGCGGGAGCTGCTCGAGCGGTTCGGCGAGTTCCGCGCGCTCGACGAGCGGTTCTTCGCGTTCCTGTCCGAGGAGACGACCCCGCGGCCCTTCCCTCCCGGCTTCGACCCTTCGACCTGGCGCATCGCGCCCAGCGTGGCTACTCGGCTCCTTCACGACGGCGACCGGATCCAGCTGGGTGGCCGGTCGCTCCTTGTGCTGCACACACCCGGCCACACGCCGGACTCGGTCTGTCTGCTCGACGAGGCAAGCGGGGGCCTGTTCGGCGGCGACACGTTCAACACCGGGCCGATCTACGCGCACATGCCCGACTCGGACGTTGCGGCGTTCGCTCGATCTACCGGGCGGATCGCTCAGCTCGCCGGTGGCGTCCGGGTCGTCTACATGGCCCATTTCAACCGCTATGCGGAGAACGCCGCCTTCGTGCGCGAGGTGGCCGAGGGGTTCGCCGCGGCGCTGAGCGGCGACGTTCAGTGGAGGACTTCGAGCGACTACGCCGGCCATCCGGTACGTGAAGCGCGGTTCGCCCGCTTCTCGATCCTCGTGGCCCCCGATGGAAACTACGCTTCGGGAGTCAGTCCCGCGGCCGAAGCCTCCCCAGCCGCTCCCCGGCCTCCCGCAGCGTCTCGAGCCGCTTGCTGAACGAGAGGCGAACCGTCGACCGCCCGAGCTCGGGAACCGAGTAGAAGGACGATCCGGGCACCGTCGCCACTCCGACGTCCTCGACCATCCGGACCGAGGCCTCGACGTCACCCGCGTATCCCAGGTGCGAGATGTCGGCCATCACGTAGTACGCCCCGAGTGGAGCGGAGCTCTTGAATCCCGCGCTCCCCAGGACGTCCAGCAAGAGGTCGCGGCGCTCCCGGTACTCACGAGCCAGGGTCTCGTAGTAGCTCTCCGGGAGCCCCAGCGCGACGACGCCGGCCTCCTGGAGGGGCGCCGCCGCCCCGACCGTGAGGAAGTCGTGCACCTTGCGGATCCCGTCGGTGAGCGTTGGGGAGGCGACGGTCCATCCGACCCGCCACCCGGTAACCGAGTACGTCTTGGAGAGCGCGTTCACGGTGACGGTGCGGTCCTCCATGCCCGGGATCGTCGCGATCGGGACGTGCTCCGCTCCCTCGTACGTGATGTGCTCGTAGATCTCATCGCTGAACGCGACGGCACCGTGCTTCACGCAGAGCGCGGCGATGGCCTCCAACTCCTCGCGGCCGAAGACCTTCCCGGTGGGGTTGTTGGGCGTGTTGAGGATGATCCCGCGGGTCCGGTCGGTGAACGCTTCCCTGAGCTCCCCCTCGTCGAACGTCCAGTCCGGCTCGCGGAGGGAGACGTAGTGAGGGACGGCTCCTGCGAGGATGGCGTCGGGTCCGTAGTTCTCGTAGAACGGCTCGAACATCACGACCTGGTCCCCGGGGTCGATGATCCCCAGGACCGCCGAGGCCATGGCCTCGGTGGAGCCGCACGTGACGCAGACCTCGCGTTCCGGATCGACGGACATCCCGTAAATCCGGCGGTACTTGGCCGAGATGGCCTCTCGGAAGTTCTGCGCTCCCCAGGTGATGGCGTACTGGTTGATGTCCTCCGCGATGGCCCGCCGGGCGGCCTCCTTCACCTCCACCGGAGCGGGGAAGTCGGGGAACCCCTGGGCGAGGTTGATGGCGTCGTGCGCCATTGCCAGGCGCGTCATCTCGCGGATGACCGACTCGGTGAACGACGACGCCTTCGCCGACGCGCGGATCCCTCCCATCACGCCTCCCGTCAGAACGCGACGACCTTTCGGAGCCCTTCGCCCCTCCGCATGGCGTCGAAGGCCCCGTTGATGTCCTCGAGCCCGATCCGCCCGTCGATCAGCTTGTCGATGGGAAGCCGTCCCGCGAGGTACACGCGAGCGAGGCGCGGGAAGTCGACCTGCGGGATCGACCAACCGTAGTTCGAGCCGACGACGCGCTTGCTCTGGTCGACGAGCGAGAAGGCGTCGAAGGACGCGCGGTCGTCGAGCTTCGTCAGCCCGACGAGGACGGCCGTGCCGCCGGGCCGGACCGCTTCGATCGTCAGCTCGATCGTGGCGGGGAGCCCGATGGCCTCGAAGGCGAAGTCGGGGCCCCCGCCCGTGCGACCGGCGATTGCCCTCCGGGTGACGCGGGGGTTGTCGCCCGCAAGCACCACGTCGGTCGCGCCGAGCTCGCGCGCCCGCTCCAGCTTCTCCGGAACGCGGTCGACGGCGACGATCGTGCCGGCGCCGGTGAGGGCGGCGCCCATCACGACGGAGAGGCCCACGCCGCCAAGGCCGATGACGGCCACGGAGGCTCCCGCAGGGACCTCGGCGGTCCGCAGCACCGCCATCACGCCGGTCGTCACGGCGCAGCCGATCAGGGCCGCAACCTCGGGAGGCACGGCGTCGGGAACGGGGACGGCGGCCTGAGCCGCCACGACCGCCCGCTCGCCGAAGGTTCCCAGCGCCAGGTACGGAAGGACCTCCGAGCCGTCCGCGCGGTGGAGCCGGGTCGAGTCGTCGGGGAGCCGGTGCTCGAGCGCCTTGGTCCCGGTGCAGAGCCACCGACGTCCCAGGTGGCACGCCTCGCACGCGAGGCACGGGTAATACCAGTTCAGCGCGACGAGCTGCCCGGGCGACGGTTCCTCGACTCCGGCGCCGACCACCTCGACCACGCCCGAGCCCTCGTGTCCCAGCACGGTGGGAGGGACCGGCCCCCAGTCCCCGTCGGCCCGATGCAGGTCGGAATGGCAGACGCCGCTCGCCGCCATCCGGACCAGGACCTCGCCGGGTCCCGGCGGGTCAAGCTCCAGCTCCTCGACACGAAGCGGTGTACCCGGTCGATCCAAGACGGCCGCGCGCATCTCCTCGCCACCCTCCTCGCGCTTTCTCGCCCTGCGCCTTTGCGCAAGGATAGGGCGCGATGCTATCGGAACTCGCGGACGCGGTTCGTGCTCGCCGGGTGTCGGCGCGCGAGCTCGTGCAGATATCCCTCGAGCGGGTCGGGCTGCACAACCCCGCCCTCAACGCGGTGGTCGCGCTTCGCGCGGACGAGGCGATGGCGGAGGCCGCGGCTCTCGACGAGCGCATCGCCGGTGGAGACGACGTGGGCCCGCTCGCCGGCGTGCCCTTCCTGGTAAAGGACATCGAGGACCTGGCGGGTATGCCGACGACGCACGGATCGCTGCTCTTCAAGGACGCTCCCCCGGCCGCTCGCGACGGCCTCGTGCCCGGACGGCTCCGGGCCGCCGGAGCGATCCCCGTGGGGAAGACGAACACGCCGGAGTTCGCCGCGGAGGGCTTCACCGCGAACCACCTGTTCGGCGTGACGCGGAACCCCTGGGCGCGCGAGTGGTCGCCCGGTGGATCGAGCGGCGGCTCGGGCGCGGCGATCGCTGCCGGCATGGCCCCGATCGCGACCGCCACCGACACCGGCGGGTCGATCCGCATTCCCGCCGCCTTCTGCGGTCTCGCCGGGATCAAGCCGACCAACGGCTTGATCGGGCGCGACCCCCGCCTCTGCTGGCCCGACCTCACAACCTGCGGCCCCCTCGCGACCTCCATCGCCGACCTTCGCCTGCTGCTCTCCGTCGAGGCGGGAACGGTCGCCGGCGATCCCACGGCTCTCCCGGAGTGGCAGCCGAAGCCGGGCCGCCCGCTCCGTCTGGCGTTTGCCGCGGCGAGGTTCACCCCGTGGGGACCGCGTCCCGAGTCCGTGCGGGACCTCTTCGACGCCGCGCTCCGGTCGCTTGCAGGCGACCTCGGCATCGCCGTCGATCCGCTCGAGCCCCAGGCCATCTTCCGCTCGGGCAACCCCGACCACGACTGGTTCGTGCTGACCGGTCCCGAGCTCGTGGAGTCGCTCGGCCGCGAGCGGGTCGAGCGATCGATGGACCTCTTCCATCCGGCCACGCGCGGCTTCCTCGAGGACGGCCTTCGTGTCACGATCGACGATCACCTGGCGGCGCGGCGCCGGCGCTTCGAGTACGTCCGCGAGCTGGACGAGCTGCTCCGCGACGACGCGGTGATCGTCACTCCCACGCTGGCTTCCGCGGGGTGGCGCGCCGAGGGTCCCGATCCCGGTTCCGATGCACCGGGTCCGCCGCCCGAGGTCTACAACTGCGCGGTGCAGAACATCACCGGGCACCCCGCGATCACGGTTCCGGCGGGGCGCTTCGAGAGCGGCCTGCCGTTCGGCCTTCAG
>JBQTIP010000178.1:0-33688 GCA_052388025.1 Actinomycetota bacterium | reverse complement strand
AGTTCGGGCCCGAGACGCTCGTGATCGTGAGCCCTGCCGGCAAGGTGTCGGTAACGACCACGTCGTGGGCCGTGGCGTCGCCGTTGTTCGTGACGGTGATCGTGAAGCTGAACGAGTCACCTGGCTGAACCGAGACGGAAGACGCGCTCTTCGAGATGTCGACGTCCGGCTCCGGCTCATCGCAGATCACGTCGACGATCACCCGATTGCTGCCCACGGATGCGGATCCTTCCCCCTGATCGAACGTGACGGTCGCCTGGTTCGTCACGCTCGGGCAGGCGCCCTCGTCGGCGGTCACGTTGATCGTGATCTCCACGCTCGCGCCTGGTGCCAGGTCGCCGACGTTGCACGTTACGGTCTGGCCGACGACCGAGCAGTTCGGGCCCGAGACGCTCGTGATCGTGAGGCTGCCCGGGATCGTGTCCGTGACCACCACGTTGTGGGCCGTGGCGTTCCCGTCGTTGGAGACCGTCACGGTGTAGCTGAAGGACCCGCCGGGGACCGTCGAGCCGACCGACGCGCCCTTCGTGATGTGCACGCCCGGCTCGCAGCTCACGCTCACCGTCACCTGGTTGCTGGTGTTGTCCTCCTGGGTTCCACCGGACTCGTTGGAGGCGCTCACCTGAGCCTGGTTGGTCACGCTCGGGCAGGCGCCCTCGTCGGCCGTCACATTGATCGTGATCTCCACGCTCGCGCCGGGTGCCAGGTCGCCGAGGGCGCACGTCACGGTCTGGCCGATGACCGAGCATTCGGCTCCTTCCACGCTCGTGATCGTGAGGCCGGACGGGATCGTGTCGGTCATCGTGACGTCGTTCGCGGTCGCGTTCCCGTCGTTGGAGACCGTGACGGTGTAGCTGAACGAGCCGCCCGGCTCGACCGAGCTCGTCGAGGCGCTCTTCGAGACGTGGACGTCGGGGGTGCAGGCGACGTCGACGGTGACCTGGTTGCTGAAGGTGGTCACGGTGCCCTGGCCCTTGACCTTCGTGACGCTCGCCTGGTTAGACACGCTCGGGCAGGCGTCGGCTGTGGCCGTCACGTCGATCGTGACCAACACGCTCGTGTGGGGATCCATGTTGCCGACCGCGCAGGAGACCGCCTGGCCGCTGATCGAGCAGTTGGGCCCGGACACGCTGTTGATCGTCAGGCCGGCCGGGATCGTATCGTCGATCACGGTATGGAGAAGGACGAAATCGCTCACGTTGCTGACTGTGATCGTGAAGCTGAAGGAGTCTCCCGGGTTCACTCCGCCGGCGGGCGCGTTCGTGGACTTCGTGATCTCAACGCGCGGAGGACCCGGGAGGACGTTGATCGTGGCGTCGGTCGAGGGCCCGGCTGCGGACTCGTTGTTGCTCGAACGACCGGACGCCTTCCCGGCGGTCCCGCCGTCGGTGGCCGGGGCGCTTTCGTCGGGATCGGGGGTCACCGCGGGGGGCGTGGTGGGGGAGGGGGTGCCGAGGCCGCCGGGAGTGAGCGCGATCGCGCCGTCTCCGCCGTCGGCCACCGCGAACTGGCCCTGGAGGGAGAGTAGCGAAAGGATCATCAGGACGGCCATCCCCACTCTCCTCACGCGGCTGTGAGCGCGAGCCGAGGTTTTCCGGACCGGACCTCTGATCATCGAACTACTCCTCGCTCCTACGGTGATCCACCATCCTCACACGCCCCTGTGTAGGCCATCTGGGCCCATGAAAGAGCGTTCGTCGGTAGCGTAGGGTTCCCCGCGTCCCCCTGTCATCACGCGAACGGACCACCCCCGTGTGGTCCTCGGCCCTAGGCCGAACGCCGCATCCTTGTCCGGCGAGCTTGGGAGGTGCCCGTGGTGAGGGGGGAGCAGCTCGCTGCGGATCGTCCCTTTCTCAAGTTGACATAATGTACGTTATGGGCGTTCTGCCCGTGCCCGTGGAGAGGGGCGGAAGCGTGCCCGGATGCCCCAGACCGTTACCAGCCAAAGTGCCTCGAGCACGATCCGGCGCGAGATCTTCGAGTGGCCGTGCTCACGTTCGCGGAAAGTGATGGGAACCTCGACCAAGCTGTGGCCGGCCGTCCACGCGCGGTAAGCCATCTCGATCTGGAACCCGTAGCCATCGGATCGGATTGGCCTGTGAAGGAGCGGTCGCAGCGAGGCGCTGCGGAAGACGCGATAGCCGCTGGTCGAGTCGCGAAGGGGGAGGCCGAGCGCCAGCCTCGCATAAGCGTTTCCGGCTCTGGACAGGGCGCGGCGGGGGCGGCTCCAGTTGGTCACGGAGCCGCCGGGAACATACCTGCTGCCGATCGCGAGGTCGTGGTCGCTTGCCGCGGCAAGGAGCCTCGGCAGGTCCGACGGATCGTGGGACATGTCGGCATCCATCTCGACGACGAGGTCGTATCCCTCCGCGACGGCGATCCGGAACCCCACCAAGTAGGCGCTCGCGAGCCCGCTCTTCGACGGACGCGAGACGAGGCGAACCCGCCGGTCATGCGCCGCCACCCTCCTCACGGCCTCCGCGGTCCCGTCGGCCGATGCGTCGTCCACCACGACCACGTCGACGCCGTCGACGCCCAGGACTCCCGCGAGCACGGCCTCGATCGTCGGGCGCTCGTTGTACGTCGGAAGGATAACCAGGGTTCGGGGCTTCGCCGACAAGGGCACCACTGCCGCCCGGCCTCGCCGGCGCCCTGGAGCCAGTACGAGGCCGGACGCCAGTGCGAGCGAGGCCAGGGGGAGCCAGTCGCCGAACCGCGTGTAGAGGGTCCTGGCCGCTGACGCGCGGATCGGATGCCGCACGACCCCGGGAGCGAACAATCCGGTACGGGCGACGACACGGCCCGTGGGATCGATGAAGGCGCTGATGCCCGAGACGGCAGCGTGGACGACCCACCGGCCGTTCTCCACCGCCCTGAGCCGGCTCATGATCACGTGCTGGCGCGAGGCTGCCGTGAGCTCGTAGGAGGCGTTGTTGGTCGTTATCACCAGGAACCCCGCGCCGCCGGCGACGAGGGCACGGTCGAGCGACGGGAAGCTGTTCTCGAAGCAGATCACGTTGCCGAACCGGAGACCGTCCAGCTCGAGCGTGTGGAGCCGGGATCCCGGCACGATGTCGTAGGGGATCTGCCCCAGCGCCGAGATCCAATCCAGGTACGCCCGCCATGGCACGTACTCGCCGAACGGGACCAGATGGACCTTGGTGTAGCGGTCGACAACGGTTCCCTTGGCGTCGAACAGCAGTCCCTGGTTGTGGAAGCGACCCGCGGGATCCGGTGTGACCGCGCCGGCGAGCGTGGGGACTCCAACGTCGGCGATAGCCCCGGTGACTCGAGCCCAGGTCGTCCCGCTCTGCGCGCCGGGGTCGAGCGCGCTCTCCCCCCACACGACGAGGTCCGGCGGGTCCTCGGTCAGACCTTCGTGCAACGCCACGTTCATCTCGGCCACCGCGCGGTCCTCCGCCAACGGGTCAAGGCCCCGTGCCCGGCGCACGTCGACCTGGAGGACGGCGACATCGAGGGTCGGCCCGTTGGGAGCGGGCAGCGGGATCAGGCCGGGTGCGAGCACGAGCGCCACCGACGCTCCGATCGGCACGAGGGCTCGCGCCCTGATGCCTCTCCCCCGCCACCGCTCCAGCGAGAGCAGCAGCAGCCCATTCACCAGGACGACGACGAAGCTCAGCCCCCAGACCCCGGCGACCGAAGCAAGCGGCATCAGGAAGCCGTTGCCCGCCTGCGTGGTGCCGAGCCCGCCCCACGTGAATCCACCGACCGGCCACATGCTGCGCGCCCATTCGACGACGATCCAGAGCGACGACAGGCCCGCGACGGAGAGCAACGGACGCTCGCTCCTCCAGACGGCGGGAGCGAAGAGCCCGAATATCGCGATGAACGCCGCCGAGGTGAGCGAGAGCGTGAGCCACGCAAGCTCCCCGAACAGCAGGATCCAATAGAGCACGGCGCCGAAATAGGCGAACCCGAACGCGAGGCCCAGGAACGCGCCTCGCCGGGGCGGCGCATCCCGGACCGCCACGAGGAGCGGCACAAGCGCCACGAAAGCCACAGGACCGAGGTCGGCGGGCGGGAGAGCGAGGGAGAGCGCGGCCCCGGAGAGCAGGACGATGGCGAGCGCTAGAGGGAGGCGGAGGCCCGCGAGGCTCAGGCGCAGTCCCGGCAGAGCATCCTGGTCTTGTCCTTCAGCTGACTCCGATGCTTCACCAGGTAACACTTCTTGCATATGAACTCGGTCGGCTGCGGCGGAACCACCTTGACCGCCAAGGGCTCCAGCCGCTCCTCGCGGGAGAGGGAGAGCACGGAGTCCTCATCGTCCTCCTCCTCCTCTGCCCTGGCCTCCTTCTTGACCAGCAGACCCTCGATCGACTCGACCTCGTCGCCGTCGGCGTCGCGGGCGGCAACCACTGGCTCGCCGACGACCTCAGCCCCCTCGGCGTCCTCGTCCTTCTCTTCGTCCTCGACCTGCTCTTCGATGTCTTCCACGAGATCCCTAGGTCTTGTGGTCGGGGGATTGTACTGCCGCCGCATCCCCGAGAGGGGTTTCTGGCTTGAGAACATCGGCGGCGTCGGAGTTGTTCCGAAGGGCCGGGATCCGTGCTCAGGGGACGAAAGAGGACCCAAGAGACCTTTGGTGCCGCGGCGCCGGGGCGCCGCGTTCTCTACTCAGCCTCTTGGGTCCTCGCGCACTCCCGCAGAGCGGTAGCGCGTGCGTACTGTAGGTTGGCGGTTTCCGGCTGTCAACCGGAGCCGGCTCGCGACGGGCTCGGCTCGGATGACACGTCAGGCCGCGAATACCTCACGTCCCAATGACACCGTAAGGACGGGCCGGAGCCCCTCGGCCAGGTCGGCCGTGAGCGGGTCCGCTTCGTAGGCCGCGAGGTCCGCGTGCATCCCAGGCTCGAGGCTGCCTTTCTTCTCCTCCAAGTGGGCGAGCCTGGCGCTCCCTTGCGTATACAGGCGGACGGTTTCCTCACGGCGGAGCCGCTGGCCGGCGTCATGATGGGCCTCGAGCGCCCGGATTCCCTCGAACGGGTCGAGCGCGGTGATCGGGGAATCGGACCCGGCGCCGACCTCCAGGCCGCGCTCGATGAGGGTTCGGAAGGGGTTCATGGGCGCCGCCCGGTCCCACCCGAGGCGCACATCGTAGAGGGCACCCGGGTGCCCCCAGGCGGCGTCGAACGCCGGCTGTACCGAGATGGCCAGACCGAGCATGGCCGCCCGCTCGATCTGCTGGGAACCCGGCATCTCGAAGTGCTCGACGCGGTGGCGGCGCGCGCGGAAGTGCCGTCGCCCTCGAGAGTCGAGCGCGTGATAGACGCGCTCCCACGCGCCGACGACCTGCTCTATGGCCAGGTCGCCGATGGCGTGCACTCCCACCTGGAGCCCGGCGAGGTGGGCGTCGTGCAGGAACTCGACCAGCTCTTCGTCGTCCAGGTAACCCACGCCGGCGCCCTCGCCGTCCACGTAGGGTGCCGACAGCCGGGCGGTCCTCGCGCCGATCGAGCCGTCGAGCGGCAGGTCGCCGCCGATTCTCGGCAGCTGCAGGTCGATCACTTGAGGGATGTCGGTCGTTGCGAGGTAGGTGACTACGTCGACGGGAAGGCGGGAGCGATGCCCAAGGAGGATCTGAAGGTCGCGGAGGCCCCGCTCCTTCGGCATCGACATCTCGTGGATGCACGTGACGCCTCGAGAGGCTGCGATCCCGGCGGCTCGCAGCTGCAGCTCCTCGATGTCGTGGTCGGAGAACTGCTGCTGGAACCAGCGGCGGAGCTGCTCGTTCGCCCGGCGGGTGACCACGCCCGTGAGTCCCCCGCTCTGGTCGCGTTCGCTCCCAGGCTCGGCCGCGATACCGGCGGCTTCGACGGCTAGTGAGTTTGCCAGGGAGAGGTGCCCGTCCACCCTCACGATGACGAGCGGATGCTTGGAGGCCGCGTCCAGCTCGGCCAGAGTCGGCAGCCGCCGCGTGGCCCACCTCGACTCGTCGTAACCATGGACGAGGGTGGGCGCGTTGCGCTCGGCCGCAACCCGGCGCACCGTTTGTACCAGCTCCTCGGCGGATCCCGCCTCCCCGACCTCGGGCGTCAGGTGGTGGACGCCGGTTCCCGTCAGGTGGACGTGGGAGTCGATGAAGCCTGGGACGATGGTGGTTCCGGGTAGCTCCACGACCCGGTCGGCGTCGGGCGGCTCGCCGGCTCCCACGCGCTGGACGTGGCGGTCGTCAACCAGGATCCACTCCCCCGCCGGGTGATGCGAGAGCGTGTGCACGCGGGAAGCCCGATAGAGGGTGCGCATCCGGAGCGCCGATTATAGGCGGGGCTCGAGAGCGGACGGTGCGCCTCGCTCGATCGCGGCGAGCGCCAGGTGGGAGTCCTCGATCAGCCGCGTCTTGGGCTCCGACAGGGCGAGCCCTAGGGCCGCCAGGGAGAACCGCAGGCGCTCCAGCACCGCTCCTGCCTGGTCGGCGTCCGCCGCGAACACGAGGAAATCGTCCACCCACCGAAGGTGATCGGCTCCCGCAACCGCGATGGCGCGATCGGCCGCCTCCAGGACCGCGTTCGCGAGGATCGCCGACGGCTCGGGACCGACGGGGAGACCCGTGACGCCCTGCTGCCGGAACTCGTCGAGCACGTTCGCGATTCGTCGGACCTCCGCCGGCTTGCAGCCGAGCTCGAGGAGGCGCTCGTTCACGATCTCGGGCCGGATGCTCGCGAAGCACGCCTTCACGTCCGTCAGGAGGAGCGCCCTGCGCGTGACCAGTCGCCTCCGCGCCTCGGCGAGGAGCCTCCTCCGGGCCGAGCGCCAGGGTTCGAGGTGGAATCCGGGCCCGGCGGCGGGCCGGGCGGGCAAGCTCAAGCGGTTGGCAATCACGCAGGGAGCGAGGACGGATTCGATCCGCGGCGCAACCCGAGCCACGCGCGCCCGGTAGGCAGTCGCGGCCGGACCGTTCAGCACGGTCAGCCAGCGGACGCCGTCCCGCTTGGAAACCGGGATCAGGCGCGCGTCGAACCTCGCCTCCGAAGCGCTCACGGGCGACACCTTCCCCCTCATGGCCCGGAGGAGGAGGAGGCCGTTCGACAGGTGAAGTTCTACCCGGGGCGCGCCGACGCGGCAATGGGCCGCTCGGGGGTTCGTTCCTCCCCCGCCGGGCTCCCCCGTATCATGCTCGTGTGCTCGATGACCGAGATCTCCAGATAATCGCGGCTCTCCAGGAGGACGCCAGGGCCACTTATGCCGACGTCGGTCGCCGCGTGGGACTCTCCGCCTCCTCCGTCCACGAGCGCGTCCGCAAGCTCGAGCAGGGCGGGGTCATCCGGGGCTACCGTGCGGTCGTCGACCCGGAGGCCCTCGGGCTGTTCGTAACGGCGCTTGTGGCGGCGATCCCGCTCGATCCGACCCAGCCCGACGACCTTCCCGATCGGGTGGTCGAGTTCGACGAGGTCGTCGACTGCTTCAGCGTCGCCGGCGAAGCGAACTACATCCTCAAGGTTCGGACCAAGACGACCGGCGACCTCGAGGATCTCATCCGCCGTCTGAGGGAGACGGGCGGTGTGCAGACGCGCACGACCGTGGTCCTGTCCATCCCGTTCGAGGGGCGCCCGCTCACGCCTTAGGGCGCCTCAGCGTCCAACTCTCCCGTTTTCCGAGGCGAAGGCGTACACTTGGGGTACCCTAACGTGCGCGTCCGGCAGGGAGGTTGCCTGGTCATGATCGCGTACCGGCGGTACCTGCGATGGATCAAGCGTGCCGCCATCATCCTGGGGATCTACGTCGTCATCGCCTACCTCATGCTTGGGGTGCGCCCGTACGACGCCGTCTTCCACTTCGGGGACAACCTGGCCGGCTACCGTCAGCTGATCATCGGCATCGCGTTCGCGATCACCTTCGTCCTCATCCAGTTCATCGCGATGTTCTGGTTCCTCGCCCGGGGGAACAACTACACGATCTACCCGAACGAATACGACATCTCGTTCGACGACGTCCGCGGGCAGCCCGCCGCCGTGAACTCCACCAAGGAGGTGCTCCGGCTCTTCCAGGGGTTCAAGGACTTCAAGCAGATGGGGGGGTACCCCCCCCACGGCATCCTGTTCGAGGGACCTCCCGGCACCGGCAAAACGCTGATGGCGAAGGCCGTCGCCGGCGCGACCGGCGTGCCGTTCCTCTACGCGACCGGCAGCGGCTTCGCCGCTATGTTCATGGGCATCGGGAACCTCAAGGTCCGCCGGCTGTTCACGAAGGCCCGCAACATGTCCGACAAGTACGGCGGCGCGGTCATCTTCATCGACGAGCTGGACGCACTCGGCGGGAGCCGAGGAGCCGTCTCCGACCGCTCGGTTGCCGCGGACCCTGCCACCCACCGGATCATCATGGGCGGCATGGGTATGGGTGGGGGCGGGATGGGGATCGTGAACGAGCTCCTCGTCCAGATGGACGGCCTGATCGTCCCGCGCGGGCTGTGGCGGCACGTGAAGCGGATCCTCTTCCACGCGAAGCCCAGGGTGCCCTTCTACAACATCCTGATCATCGGGGCGACGAACCGCGCGTCCACGCTTGACCCGGCGCTGCTGCGGCCGGGGCGGTTCGACCGCAAGATCCACGTCGGGAACCCGGACGGCGAGGGCCGGGAGGACATCGCCCGCTACTATCTGGCCAAGGTCCGGCACGAGCCGATCGACTACGGGAAGCTGGCTCGCATGACCATGGGGTACTCCCCGGCCATGATCAAGAACATCGTGAACGAGGCCCTGATCTTCGCCCTCCAGGACGGGCGCGACGCCCTCCGCTGGGACGACCTGTGGCAGGCCAAGCTCGCCGAGGAGATCGGCCTCAAGCAGCACGTGAAGTACACGGCTCGCGAGAAAGAGATGGTGGCGGTCCACGAGGGCGCGCACGCCGTCGCCTCTTACGCTCTGGAGCGCGAGGAGATGCAGATCCAGGTCATCACCATCCAGAAGCGCGAGTCGGCGCTCGGCCTGGTCAGCTATCAGGAGATCGAGGAGATGTTCCTGCGGACCCAGAAGCAGCTCCTCGCCCGTATCCAGGTCTCCCTGGCCGGCCTGGTCGCGGAGGAGATCTGGTTCGGGCAGTCGACCTCGGGCCCCTCCTCAGACCTGGTGGCCGCCACACGCACCGCCGCGGCCTACGTGGGGCTGTTCGGCATGGGTAAGAGCCTGATCTCGGTCGGCGCGATGGCGCCGAGTGCACTCGACGGTGACCCGATCAGGGCGGTCCTGTCCGACCACCAGTCCAGGCAGGAGGTCGAAGCGATCCTGAGCGACTGCAAGGCACGGGTCCGTACGCTCCTCCTGAACAAGCGCCACGTGGTCGACGGCGTCCGGGACGCGCTGCTCGAGCGCGAGGAGCTGATCGGCGACGAGATCGAGCAGCTCATGGCCGAGCTCGGCGAGCGGGAGCCCTTCGAGATGCCGATAGACGCGCTGACCGGGAACGGGCAGCAGCCTGCGCTGGGAGATGGGGACGGGCAGGCCCCACAGCCCGCCTCCGAGCCGGTTGCGTCCGATCCCGACACGGGAGCTGTGCCGCCCGAGTAGCCGTAGGCTCCCCTCGCCGAGGAACAGCCGCCGCATCTCCCCGGTTATGCTGGGCAACGTGCGTCTTTACAACACCCTGACCCGCCGCGCCGAGGAGATCGTCCCGCTCGACGACCGCAGGATCCGCATGTATACGTGCGGACCGACCGTCTACCGGTACGTTCATCTCGGCAACCTCCGGACGTACCTGCTCGGCGATCTGGTCCGCCGGGCCCTGGAGTTCGAGGGCTACGACGTCACCCAGGTCACGAACATCACCGACGTCGGGCACATGACCGACGAGTCCTCGCCGGAGGCCGTGGACAAGATGCTGCTCGCCGTGGAGGACGAGGGCCTGCAGCCGCTCGAGATCGCCGAGAAGTACACGAAGGCGTTCATGGAGGACGCAGCCGCTGTCGGCATCCGCCCAGCAGACCGCTACCCAAGGGCGACCGAGCACATCGAGGAGATGCTCGACCTAACCCGGAAGCTCGTGGATAGGGGTCACGCCTACGTCGTGGACGACGGCACCATCTACTACGATGTCTCGTCGTTTCCCGAGTACGGAAAGCTCTCAGGCAACACCCTCGACAAGCTCCGACCGGGCCACCGGGACCTCGAGACCGACCCTCGGAAGAGGACGGCCGCGGACTTCTCCTTGTGGAAGGCGGCCGGCCCCGGGCGGCTCATGAAGTGGTCGAGCCCGTGGGGCGAGGGCTTCCCCGGCTGGCACATAGAGTGCTCGGCGATGTCCATGAAGCACCTCGGCGAGCGCTTCGATATCCACACCGGCGGAGTCGACCTCACGTTCCCTCATCACGAGGACGAGATCGCACAGTCGGAGGGCGCGACCGGCCACCAGGTGATCTCCACCTGGGCGCACGGTGGGATGCTTCGCCTGTCCGGGCAGAAGATCGCGAAGTCGGCGAAGAACGTCGTGCTCGTTCGAGAGCTGCTCGAGCGTCGCCTCGATCCCCTCGCGTTTCGCTACCTCACCTTCCAGACCCGGTACCGCAGCGAGATGGACTTCACATGGGAGGCCATGGAGGCGGCCGACCGCAAGGTGCGGCAGCTCCGGCAGCGGATGGCCGAGTGGGCGCCGGCAGCGGCTGAGCTTTCGGAGGCGGCACAGGAGCTCGACGGACGATTCCGGGGCGCGGTCTCGGACGACCTCAACATGCCGGCCGCAGTCGTGGTCTTGAACGAGGTCGAGCGGTCGTCTCGCGTGGCGGACGGCGAGAAATACACTCTGCTGTCCTCCTGGGACCCGGTACTAGGACTGGACCTCGAGCGCAACTTCCGCCGGGCGTGGGGGCCGAGCGAGGAGGTGCGGGCGCTCGTCGCCGAGCGAGACGCCGCCCGCGCGGCCAAGGACTTCGCCGCGAGCGACGCCATCCGCGATCGGATGGCCGCGATGGGCCTCGAGGTCATGGACACGCCCGAGGGGACGAAGGTCCGCCCTCGAGCCTAAGGTCAGGCGACCCGGCGGCAGACGGCCTCGTCGAGGGCGTCCCTGAAGATCGTCGCGCCTGAGAACCCCGGCAGCTCCCCGATGGCGGAATCCATGTCGTCGATCGCGCTCCGACCTTCGGCGTCGTCGAACAGCCAGGTGACCACGAAATCGGTTTCCTCCTGGGGGCGCACGCCGGTTCCGACGGGCGCCCACAGGTGCTCCATGGCCCACCGCGTCACGCGCCGCGCCGTCGGGCTCCGGGCGAGTCGCCTGCGGGCCTGCGCCCGGTAGAACGCGAAGTGTCGCCGCTCGTCCTTGATGATCCGCTCGAGCACGTCGACCAGGACCGGGTGTCGCGTCTTGGCGATCAGGCGGTGGTACCCGGAGAGCGTGGTGAGCTCGTTGGCCGCACCCCACGTCATGTGCAGGGCGACGAAGTCCCTGAACGTCGCAGATCCCAGGAGCGTTCCGATGTGGCTTACGTATGCCCCGCTCCCCAGCTTCTGCCGGATCCACGATATGCGCCGGCTGCGCGATGGGTATGGCGTGCCGCGCGTCACGTGCTCGTCGTCCGGGGGGAGCGATACGCCGGCCTCACCCAGGAAGCGGCTGAACGCTTCCCCGTGCCAGAGCTCCTCGTAGACCCAGCAGGACAGGAACGCGGTCACCTCCGGATCGTAGGCGGCGCGGGTCGCGAGCAGATCCCTCAGATAGATGACCGTGTGGGTCTCGATGTCCATCATGTAGGCGAGGCATCGCGCCTCCTCCGTGGAAAGAGGATGCTCCGTGATGTCACTCCATCGGACGCCCTCGAGGTTCACCTTCCTGGACGCCCGGATGTACTTGTCGAGATCGAACTCTTGCGTCTTCATCCCTTGCCGGTTCGCGCTGACTGCTTCATAGGATTACAGACAGATCCGTGCCGTTGCAATCTCTCAACACGCCCAGCTAGAGCCTGCGAAGCTCCCGCGACGTGCGGTTCAGCCGGGCGCCGCCCTCGGCCGTGACCGTCACGACATCCTCGATCCTCACCCCGAACTGCCCCTCCAGGTAGATGCCGGGCTCGATCGAGGAGCACATCCCGGGAAGGACCGGCACCCCGGGGGCCACCGCTCGGAAGGCCTCCTCCTGAGCCTCCCGGACCAGCTCGTAGACCTCGAGGAACCCCGGGGGCGGCTCGCCCAGGCAGACCGTGCGAGTGGTGTCGGAGAAGAAGCCGGCGAGGGCCCCGCCGAAGTCCATGACCACAGGGTCGCCCGGCCGGATCGTCCGGCCGCCGGGCTCGTGGTGAGACGACGCGCCGTTCGGCCCCGACGCGACGATGGTGAGCTCGGCCCGGTCGTGGCCGTGCTCGACGAGCAGCTCGCTGAGGCATCGGGCGACCTCTTCCTCTCGCGGCCCCTCCAGCCGCAGCTGCACGATCCGGCGAAAGCTATCGTCCGCGCCACGCGCAGCCCGGGACAGCAGCTCGAGCTCGTGGTCGTCCTTCACCGCGCGCAGCCGCGAGAGCACCGGGGAGGCGGGGACGAACGCGGCGTCGGGCATGGCGCCCTGGAGGCCCATCAGGTGGGCCGCCCACATCCGATCCGTGGCGGCGTAGGCATCGCTGGCCGGGAGCAGGCGCGCGGCGGCCGCATAGGGGTCTTGACCGTCGGACCAGGTCTCCGCCTCGTCGGCCGCCCTGGCCAGCCGCGCCAGGTAACGCTCGCTCGCCCTGCTACAGCTTCATGAGGATAGGCTGCGCCAGGACCTCGAAAATGGCCGGCGTCGTGCCCAGGATCTCGCCGTCCGCCTCGATCGGCAGAGGGCGGTCGGCCTCTACCCGCACCGCCTCCTTTGCCTTGAACTCCGCGATGTGGGGGTGGGGGACGTGCTCCCCGCGGTACACCTTCGGCAGTGTGGTGAACGAGTCGGACTTCGGGCCCTTCATCACGAGCACGTCGAGGGCACCGTCGCCCGGGTACGAGCGCGGCGAGATCTTCATCCCGCCGCCGTAGTACTGGCAGTTGGCGACGACGACGTTGTAGGCCGGACCCTCGTACGTCTTCCGATCCGCCTCGACCCGGACATTCGCGAGCTTGAAGCGAGGGAGTGTCAGCCAGAACCCGAAGAAGTACCGCGACTGCCCGAGCGACCGCGGGAGCCGCTCCGCTCGCGTTGCCACGGCGGCACCGAGGCCCGCTTCGGCGATGTTCGGGAAGTAGCGGACGGCCTCGTGCCCGTCGGCCGTGTATGTGACTTTGCCTACGTCCATGGGGTACGTGTTCTCCCCCGTGAGGTGTCCACACGCGCGCGTCGCGTCTCCGGGAAGTCCGAACGTTCGGATCAGGTCACATCCCGACCCCGCCGCCACGACGCCGAGCACCGCACCGTCCACGATGGGCTTGCCGTCCGCGAACATCCCGTTGACCACCTCGTGCACCGTGCCGTCGCCGCCTACCGCGACCAAGAACCGCCCGCCCGACTCGAGGGCCTCCCGGGCCATCCTGGTGGCGTCTTCCGGTCCCTGGGTCAGGAGCAGCCGGTAGTCGAGGCCCTTGGATTGCAGAGTGCGCTCGAGCTCCGGGATCTCCTGCCCCACGCGCCGCTTGCCCGCGTGCGGGTTCACGATGACGGTTAGCTCGCCGAAGGGACTCCCCACGCGCCGAATCCTACCGGCGGTCAGACTCCCGTGTAGGCGACGACCCCACGGTTCACGGCCCGTCGTGCGCTGCGCACGACGGTGGCCGTGTCCTCCGGCGCCACCTCCTCGATCTGCCGCAGGAGGTCGACGAGCTGCTTGCAATTGCGGACGAAGTCCCCCGGCGCCATGCCGGTCTCACCCAGGGCGTCCTCGAGGGGCTTGCCCTCTGCCCAGTGGAACACGGGCGTCGCGAAGCCGGCATCGAGCTCCCTGCACAATTCCACCTGATGCTCGTCCTCCGACCGCCGGATGCGGCGCCAGAGGGCCACGAGACGCTTGTAGCGGGTTGCGCCCTCGGCCGTCGGCATCTCGCCGGCGTGAGGGACACGCTCGCGGGACTCGTAGACGAGCGTCGAGACGAGCGCAGCCGCCTCCGCCGGCGAGACGCCCGCAAGGAGCCCGGCCTCGATCGCCTCGGTCACCAGGATATCGGCCTCCCCGTAGATCCGGGCCAGCATCTGCCCCTTCGGGAGGATCCCGAAGCCCGCCACGTAGCCGAGCCCGTCGAGGACGGCAAGGACGCGGTCGAACTGGCGTGCCAGGGTCTCCGTCCGCGTGCGGATCCGCCGGTCGGCGCCGCGGATCTGCCGCTCGATCTGGGCCACTCGCGCTCCCCAGCGCTCGTGCGTGGCCCGGTCGGGACACCCATGACACGGGTGCTCGGCCGCGAGCCGCTCGTATCGGGCGGCATCCCGATCGACCTTCGGGTCCAGCCGGCGGCGCTCGGCCTTCGCGGGACGGACGTCGAGAGCCACCAGCTTCGCGACCAGGTCTCGGCGGTACCGCGCGCTGCGAGCGCTTCCGGACCTCGGAAGCTGTAGCCTCGTGAGGGCAACAGGCGGCTCCTCGAAGTCGCGAGCGGACAGTCTAAAGAGCTTGCGATCCTGCGCGAGCACAGTGGGGCGACCGTCGCCGGAGGAGAGCACCACGGCGAGCCCCCGGCGCCGTGCCCGCGGGACGAAGATCACCTCCCCCGGGCGTAGCGACGCGACGGCGTCCCGAATGGCCTCGGCACGGGCGCGCTCGTGCCCCCTCCGGGCCTCCTCTCTGATCCGCTCTGCCTTCTCTCTCAGCCCCCAGTACTCTTGGAAGTCGCCGAGGTGGCAGGCCATCTGCTCCCGGTACCCGGCCAGGTGAGCGCGATCACGCTCCAGCTGCCGCTCCAGCGCGACCACACCTCGGTCCGCGAGGAACTGGGCGAACGAGGAGTTCAGCAGATGGTGCGCCTGCTCACGGGAGTAGTTGCGGACGAGGTTCACCGTCATGTTGTAGGAGGGACGGAACGACGACGTGAGCTCGTAGGTCCGGGTCGTTGCCAGCGACGCGACGCGCTCGAATGGCACCTGCCGTTGGAACACGACGACCGCGTGGCCCAACTCGTCGATGCCTCGGCGTCCGGCACGTCCCGTAAGCTGCGTGTACTCGCCCGGCGTCAGGAGCTCGTGGCGCTCGCCCTGGAACTTCCACAGGTCCGCGATCACCACGGTCTTGGCCGGCATGTTGATCCCGAGCGAGAGAGTCTCCGTGGCGAACACGACCTTCACCAGCCCCGCCTCGAACAGCTCCTCGACGGTTTCCTTGAACACCGGCAGCATGCCCGCGTGATGCGCCGAGATGCCCGCGCCGAGGGCCTCTACGAAATCGAGGAAGCCGAGGGTCTCGAGATCCTCCTCGTCCATCCATCCCGCCCGCATCTCGGCGAACTCGCGAATACGATGACCCTCCTCGCTGGTCGTGAGGCGGATGCCCGAGCTCATCAGCCACTCGACGCTCCTGTCGCAGCCGGCCCGGCTGAACACGAAGTAGATCGCCGGAAGCATCCCCGCGTCGGATAGGACCTCCACGACCTCCTCGCGACGGGGCACGTAGACGCGTCTGTATCCCTCCCTGGGCCGTGGGATTCTCTCGTGCTGTACCGTCCCGCTCCCTCGTCGCGTGTAGGTCTTGTACCTGACCTCCTCACGATCGAGGGACACGATGTACGGGTTCGGCGAGAGGTCGCCGGCGCGCTCCACATGCATGGGATGCAGGTCCCGGCCGACGAGATAGTGGTGCTCCAACGGGACGGGCCGCCGCTCCTCGATCACTACTCTGGTCGGCCCCCGCAGCGTACCGATCCATTCGCCGAATTCCTCGGCGTTGGAGATCGTCGCCGAGAGGCATACCACCGACACCGAGAGGGGGAGGTGGATGAGCACCTCCTCCCAGACCGCGCCACGATAGGGATCCTGCAGGTAGTGGACCTCGTCCATGACCACGAAGGCGAGCCCGCGCAGCGCGTCGCTCTGCTGGTACAGCATGTTGCGCAGCACCTCGGTTGTCATCACTACGATGGGCGCGTCCGAGTTGATGGAGTTGTCGCCCGTGAGCAGCCCGACCCTCGCCGCTCCGTACCGCGCTACGAAGTCACCGAACTTCTGGTTGGACAGTGCCTTCAGAGGGGTGGTGTAGAAGGCCTTGGCGTCGTCCGCGAGCGCCCGCTCGACCGCGAACTCGGCGACGACGGTCTTCCCTGAGCCCGTGGGGGCCGCGACCAGGACGGACTCGCCAGCCTCCAGGGCCGAGACTGCGGACATCTGGAACTCGTCGAGGGCGAACGGGTAGCGCGCGGCAAAGCGCTTGGGGTCGATCACACCTCAAGAGTCTACGGGCGCGGCCCAAGCCGCCCGCGCCCCCCTACGGAAGGCCGCTGCGCTCGAGGTGCTGCGCGAGCAGCCGGTTGAACTCGTCCGGCGCCTCGAGGTTCGACAGATGGCCGGCCCCCTCGATCCCGGCCAGCTCCGCTCTGGGAATCTGCGAAGCCATCTCGGAGGTGACCTCGGGTGGGATGAGCGTGTCCTTGCTCGACGTGACCACGAGGGCGGGCACGTCGATCCCGGCAAGGTCGCCGGTCGAGTCCGGTCGCTCCGCCATCCCGGCCGCAGCTGCGGCGATCGCTTCGGGGGTCTGTTCCGCGATGAGTCTCCGAACGAGGCTTCGGAGCTCCCCCGGCGCCTCATCGGACAGGAGAGGAGGCGGACTCTCGACGAAGAACGCGCTCCCTTCCGCCCGAAGCCGGTCCGCCAGTGATCGGCGGGCCGCGGCGCCCTCCTCCGAGTCCGCCCCCGCGCGGGTGTTGGCGAGGACCACCCCGGCGAAGCGCTCCGGCGCCCGTCTCCAGAGCTCGAGGGCCACGTAACCACCCATCGACAGGCCGCAGACGACGGCGCGGTCCACGCCGGCTCGGTCGAGCTCCTCCAGGCACCGGGCGGCCGCCGCCGCCATCGTCATCGTGTCGCCCGCCGAGGGAGAGCCTCCGAATCCGGGCAGGTGAGGCGCGGCCACCGGGAAGCCCTGGGCGAACGCCGAGAGCTGCGGCTCCCACATCCGCGCGTCGAGCGGGAACGCATGAATCAGCATCAGGCCGTCGGCCATACCTAGATGAGACCCGCCTTGGCCTGGGCCTGGATGAGGTCCGCGAAGCCGTCGTCGAATGTCTGCGTCGCGACCTCCAGGATGTCGGCCGCGATCGCAAGCAGGTCCGCGCGGTCCTGTTCGGGGGCCTGAGCAGCCTCCTGGACCATTGCGGCAACCTGCTGATAGAGCTTCAGCCCCTGAACCATCCGCGCCTTCGAGTTCAGCATGTAGGTGACGAATACCTCGTCGAATCCTTTGTTCCGGACAAGGTCGAGGACGTCGATCGCGTCGATAGCCTTCCAGGCGGTTCGGGCTCCGGCCTCGGCGGCCTCGGCCGCAAGCTCGGCGTCGGCCGGCGAGACGGCGCCGCCATTCAGCCCGTCGAGGCTCGAGGCGAGATCGGGAAGCACCGAGAAGGTGCTCGGGCCGCTCTGCTGCCCGACCCCAACCAGCACGGGGCCAAGAGCGGTCTGGTACCCAGTCACAGAGGCCCGCAGCCGCTTCGCGAGCGCGGCCTCCGCGTCCTTGCGCCGCTCTCTCTGGATTCCGTACCAGATCCCATAGACCGACCCCGCCGACAGGACGATGGCGAGCCCGATCTGGACCCCCCGCCGCGCCAGGAGCGGCTTTCTCACCGGCACATACGCCGGCTTCGGCCCCGGCGTGACCGCCCTCCTCGCGCGCGGTTTGCTCTTTCCCTTGATCGCCATCCGGTTTCCCCTATTTCTTCATGAGACGAGCGACCAGGATAGCGGCCTCGTAGAACAGGTACATGGGCACCATCATCGCCGTCATGGTGTAGGGGTCGGCGCTCGGCGTGATGACGGCCGCGAAAACGGCGATGGCCAGGATCGCCGAACGACGCCACGTCCGGAGCTTCCGGCTGGACACCACGCCCACGTTGGCCAGGAAGATCAGGACCAGCGGGAACTCGAACGAGATCCCGAACGCGAGAACGACGAGGATGACGAACCCGAGGAAGCGGTCGCCGGTGAGCAACGGTTGGAAGTCCGGCCCCGCGAACCCGAGCAGGAACGAGAGTCCCCTCGGCAGCGTGAGGTACGCGAACCATGCACCGAGCCCGAAGAGCGCCATCGAGGAGAGCACGAAGGGAACGGCCATGCGGCGCTCGCGCCTGGTGAGCCCCGGAACGATGAACGCCCACAGCTGGTAGAGCACGATCGGGAGGGCGATCGCGAGGCCAAGGAACACCACGACCTTGAGCTTGATGATGACCGGGTCGAGGGCCCCGATGAAGACGAACGTGCACCCGGTCTGCGGACGGCTCGTGGCCGGCAGGTTCGCGAGCGTCTCGCAGTACGGCTCCTTCAGGAGACGGAGGACAGGGTCGTACAGGAACCACCCCCCGATGGCCCCGATCCCGATGCCCCCCAGGGATATGAAGAGCCGGCGCCGGAGCTCCTCCAGATGTTGGATGAGCGTCATCGACCCCTCGGGATCGCGACGGTGCCGCCTCGGGATCAGCCGCATCGTCGGGATCGGTGCGGGATCGGGCTAGCCCGCCTCGATCGGCGAGGTCGGGGGCGGCGGATCCTCCGCCGGTGGCTCATCCGGCTCGGAACCATCGGCGGACGTACTCTCCGCTTCGCTCACGTGGCCGGCCGGGCCGCCGGTCGCATCGCCCGCCGGCGCGATGCGTCGAGGCGCCTGGGGGCGGCCGGTGGAAGTCTCGGGGTCCTCGTCGAGATCCATCCTCAGCGACTGCCGGACCTCGTCCTGCGCCCTGCGGAACTCGCGGAGGCCCTTCCCGATCGATCGCCCCACCTCGGGCAGGCGCTTCGGCCCCACGACGAGCAGGGCGACGATCAGGATGAGCATGAGTTCCAGCGGACCGATGTTGAACATCTCATCTCCGTGGGCTTCGCGCCCACGTGATTCTACCCCCGGGTCATCGGCGCCCAAAGGGCAGAACCCGCGGCAGGCGGTTCGTGGAGGTCGAGGCTCGTTCCGCTTCGGCCGCGATCTCCTGAGCGAGGGGTTGAACCTCTTCCTGGAACCGTCCGAGGGTTCGGGCGAGCAACAGGAGGTGACGGACGAGCCCGACGAACACGGCGATCAGCGCGGCGGCTGAAACCAAGCCCACAACCAGCCAAGTGACGGCCCAAGCTGACACGAACATCAATGCTACTGGAGGCTCGAGTTCAATGCTGCGCCAGGAACTCCTGGATGTAGCGGTCGTCTTGCAGCTGGAAGTGGAACTCGATCAGGTCGTCGATGGTGAACGCCCGACCCGTTGGAAGCTCGCCCCGCGGGTCGGTGAGGGGCTCGGCGAACGTGGCCTCCATGTCCGCCTGGCCCTCTATCAGATGCGAGCCACGGCCGGCCACGTCGACGCCGGCCGACACCAGGAGGGCAACGATCTTGCGGTCGGCCCGCTTCTCGACGGCGTCCATGCAGGTCGGGCAGGTGAAGCGGTAGGTTCCCTCCCGGCCACCCTGCAGGACCGACAGCACGATTGACTCGGGGCCCATGTCCACTTCTCCGCACCGGGGGCAGGTCGTCCGAATGGTCGTCATAACGCAACCTGTATCGGCCTCGCCCCGCCGGCGCTTAAGCTTGGGAGGAATCGTCGGGGCTACTGCGTTCGTACTGTTCCAGTGTCCGGCGTGCGAGGTCGCGAACCAGGTCTTTCAGCCCGGGCGGATCGAGGATCTCCGCGCCGCCGCCGAGTCGAACGAGCAGCCTCGCGACCCACTCCACGCGGCCCGCCGGCAGCACGACCTCTAGGGAGCCGTCCTCCCGTTCCGTCTCGGATTCCACCCAGTAGTACTCGGCCACCCAGCGCGCCTCCGGGTGGAGCAAGAGGCGGATCGCGACGCCGCGCTCGCCCGGCGTGTAGAGCGGGCGGCCCGCCCCCGCGAGGCCGCGCGGCTCGAATCGCTCACCGGTCGCCTCGGCGCTCTTGATCCGGTCTACCCTGAGGAGCCGCTCCTCACCGGAGAGGTGGTCCCAGGCGACGACGTACCAGTTGCCGATGGCGAAGAAGACCTCCTCCGGATCGATGCGCCGAACGGTCGTCTCCGCCGTCGACGCCGCGTAGTACTGGATCTCGAGCCGCTCCCTCCCCTGGACGGCCGCTCGCACCGGTTCCAGCATCTCCGGCGCCTCGCTCGGGCGTCCGGCCGCCGTCGCCACACGCCCGGCGAGCTCTCCGAGCGTCTCCCGGCCGAGCCCCTCCTCGAGCTTGCCGAGCGCCGAGGTCAGGGCGGTCGCTTCCTGCAGCCCCGGCGCGCCGGTGAGTGCGGTCCCACGAAGATAGAGCGACACGGCCTCGTTCCGCGTGAGCCGGAGCGGACGCGCGAAGTAGTCGGCCATCTCGATCCACACCCGTCCGTCCTGGATGTCGACGTCGATGAGATCGCCCGGGCCATAGGGCGGGAGACCGGACATGAACAGAAGTCGAAGGTCGTCGAGCAGCTCCTCCTCGGTCGCGGCGAAGAGCCGTGCCACCTCGGATAGCTCGGTCCCCGGGTGGCGAACCACGTACGGAACCATGACCAGGAGCCGCCGCAGCCGCTCCGACGACTTCGTGCTCCGACGCCTCCCGGGCGCAGCGTCAGAGCGAGCCAAGAACCGCCACCAGCCTGCGGGTCACCTCGTCCCGGAGCCAGTCCGGCGAGAGCACCTTCGCGTCGGGGCCGAACGACAGGACCCATTCGGCCAGCTCGCCACCCTGTGCCGCCGGAATCTCGACCTCCGCCCACCCGTTCACATCGGTGGCTCCCATCTCGGCTCCCGGGACCTCGCTCGTGGCCCACCACGCGACGGCGGGCGAGAACCCGATACGCGCTCGCGCCGCGGCCGCCCCCGGCCGCCACGGGCCCGCCTGCACGTGATCCACGGCCCGGAAGCCATCCGGCGGCGCGCTTCCCTCCCCCACGTCCTTGGGCTCCGCCTGAAGGCGGGAGAGCCGGAACGCTCGGATGTCCCCGCGATCGCGGTCGAGCCCGACGACGTACCAATGCCCGCCGCGCCAGACGAGGCCGTGCGGATCGACGTGTCGCGTGGACGGCGTTCCCTTCGCCGTGCGATATCCGAATCGGACGCTCCGCTGTCGCGAGATGGCGTCGGCGATCAAAGTGAGCCGCGTTCCGGCCGCGTCGGACCCGGCTGCCAGCGGGCCGCGGGACAGCCCGGCGAGCACTCCCCCGTCGACGCCGTACAGCAGCTTGCGCACGGCCTGCTCGGCCGAGGAGTCCTCTCCTTCGCCGTGGGCGGCGACGAAGAGCGCCGACATCTCTTCGGGGGTGAACGTGATCTCCGGCAGGTAGTAGCGGTCCTTGGAGATCGTGTAGCCCTGCTCCACGTCCCAGACGTCGGTAGCCACGAGCTCCACGGGGACCCCGATGTCGCGGAGCACGTCCTTGTCCCGTTCGAACATGCGCTTGGCGGTTGCGAGGTCGCCCTGCCCGTAGGCCGTGAGCAGATCGCGGATCTCCTCGAACGTCAGGGGGCGCCGCGAGTCCAGCAAGAGCGCGACCAGGTTCACCAGACGCTCGAGCGGGTGCATCCGTGCGGCATCATACTCGGGTGAT
The DNA here is from genome assembly GCA_052388025.1 of Actinomycetota bacterium. Lineage (GTDB taxonomy): Bacteria > Actinomycetota > UBA4738 > UBA4738 > HRBIN12 > JBQTIP01. The sequence continues at coordinate 12,100 of JBQTIP010000178.1, read as the reverse complement.
GCGCCCCAACCGGCAGCTGCCATGGTGCGCCTGAGGCGCGGGAGGGTCGTCGCGATAGCGTCGAGCCGGCCCGGCGCGATCGAGCTGGAGGTCGAGGTCGAGGGCCGGCTCGACGCGGCCATCGCCTACCCGGACCTGGTGGGTTCGGTCGCCGAAGGGGACCGCGTCCTCCTCAACACGACCGGGCTCGCCTTGGGGCTTGGGACGGGCGGCTTCCACTTCGTTGTGGCGGTCGATGGACGGGAGGAGTCCGAGCCTGCCTACGGGGGCCGCGTGATGAAGGCCCGCTACACCCCTCTGCAGGTGGCCGTAGCGTCGGTGGAGGAGGGCCACCGCGAGGCCCTTGAGGCCTCCCCGGGCCTGGAGGGGTTGGCGGTCGTGGCCGCGCCGCTGCATTCGATGATCGCCCCGATCGCCGCCGGCGCGAAGGCGGCGGGCGCCGGGAGGGTGGTCTACGTGATGACCGACCAGGCGGCCCTCCCCGGGGCGTTCTCCGGACTGGTGCCGCGCCTCCGGGATGCGGGCCTGCTCGACGGGTTCGTGACGGCCGGGCAGGCGTTCGGCGGGGAGCTGGAGGCCGTTACCCTCTGGACGGGGCTCCTGGCTGCGAAGGAGGTCCTCGATGCCCAGTTGGTGGTCGTGGCCGACGGGCCGGGGAACCTCGGCACCGACACCAAGTGGGGCGTCAGCGCCCTCGCTAGCGGGCTAGCGCTGAACGCGGCCGGGACACTCGGCGGCCGCCCCGTAGCGGCGCTCCGAATGAGCTTTGCCGACGGCAGGGCCCGCCACCGCGGGGTCTCGCATCACTCGCTCACGATCCTCGCCGACGTGTGCACGGCCCGCGTGAACGTAGCCGTCCCCACGCTGGAGGGCGAACAGCGCGATTCGGTCTGGGGGGCCCTCCGGGACGTCCGCCTCGAGGAGCGCCACCAGCTCGTCGAGGTCCCCGGACGGCCCGCGCTCGATCTCCTCACGGAGCGCGGCCTCGAGATCGAGTCGATGGGACACACGCCCGCCGACGACCCCGCATTCTTCCTAGCGGCCGGAGCGGCGGGCGTGCTCGCCGGCCGCATGGCCGCCGGTGTCCGCGCATGGCGCGGCGGGGGCTGAATCGGGCCAGAGAAGAGACCGGCCGCCTACATGTGAGCGATGAGCTGCTCCACGCGCTCGTCGACCGCGCGGAAGGGGTCCTTGCAGAGCACGGTTCGCTGGGCCTGATCGTTGAGCTTCAGGTGCACCCAGTCGACCGTGTAGTCACGGCGCTTCTGCTTCGCGTGGCGGATGAAGTCGCCCCGGAGCCTAGCCCTGGTGGTCTGGGGCGGCTCCCGCACCGCCCGCGAGATCTCCTTCTCACTCGACACCCGATCGGTCTTGTTCGTTCGCTCAAGGAGGTAGTAGAGGCCGCGATTGCGATTCACGTCGTGGTACGCGAGATCGAGGAGCGCCACCCTCGGGTGCGACAGCGGCAAGGAATGCTTGGCCCGATACCGCTCGATCATCACCTGCTTGCCCACCCAGTCGACCTTCCGGGCCAGGCGCTCGGGCTCTCCCGCCGCCACCGCCTCGAGCGCCTCCCGCCATTCCTCCAGGAGGCGAGCCGACAGGGTATCGGCCCTTCGCCGCTCAATGAACTTCGCCGTGCGCTCGTAGTACTCGGTCTGGATGTCGATCGCGGAGAGCTCCCTCCCGTTCGCCAGGCGCACCCGCTTGCGGCAGGTCACGTCGTGTGAGATCTCCCGGATCGCTCGGATCGGGTTCTCGAGCGTCAGGTCGCGCATCACCGTGCTGGCCTCGACCATGCGCAGCACGAGGTCGGTGATGCCCACCTTCATGAGCGTCGTCCACTCGTTCATGTTGGAATCGCCCACGATCACGTGGAGCCTGCGGAACCGCTCCGCGTCGGCGTGGGGCTCGTCGCGCGTGTTGATGATCGGACGCGACCGCGTGGTGGCCGACGACACGCCCTCCCAGATGTGCTCGGCCCGCTGAGAGATGCAGTACTGCGCCCCACGCGGCCCGTGGAGGACCTTCCCGGCCCCGCAGTAGATCTGGCGCGTCACGAAGAACGGGATCAGCACGTCGGCCATCCGCGCGAACTCTCCCTGGCGCGCGACGAGGTAGTTCTCGTGGCAGCCGTAGGAGTTGCCTGCGGAGTCCGTGTTGTTCTTGAAAAGGTAGATCTGCCCGGAGATGCCCTCCTCGTGTAGCCGCACCTCCGCGGCCGAGAGCAGCGCCTCGAGGATCCGCTCCCCCGCCTTGTCGTGTGTCACCAGGTCGGTGACCGAGTCGCACTCGGGTGTCGCGTATTCGGGATGCGACCCCACGTCCAGGTACAGCCGGGCCCCGTTCTCGAGGAACACGTTGGACGAACGTCCCCAGTGGACGACCCGCCGGAACAGGTAGCGAGCCACTTCATCCGGGGAAAGGCGCCGCTGTCCCCGGAACGTGCAGGTCACGCCGTACTCGTTCTCGAGCCCGAAGATCCGGCGGTCCACGTTCCCAGTGTAAGCGCCGGCCTACGGAGAAGAGAGGATCTCGCCCACCTCGGTGTCCGGGAGACGGCGAAACTTCCGGCGCGGCGATCGCGTTCGATCGAGGACCCCGGCCTCCACCGAGGCGACGCCTACGTCCCGCTTCTCCGCCGAGGAAAGCGCCGCGACGCCGTTCTTCACGGCCGTGGCCAGGTCCCAGTCCTCCTGGTAGGTATCCTTAACCGCTTGGGTCAGCTCCTCGGCGTGGCCGCCGATCGCGACGAACCCGTGCTCGTCGTTCACGCTTCCGTCGAACATGACGTGGTAGATCTCGTTCGATCCGTCGGGGCAGACCTCGCCGACCAGGATCTCCACCTCGTACGGCTTCATCTGTTGCGTGAAGATGCCCGAGAGTGTCTGGGAGTACGCGTTCGCGAGATCCCGCGCCTTCACGTCCTCCCGTCCGTAGGAGTAGCCGCGAAGGTCGGCCAGGCGAACCCCGGCGATGCGAAGGTCCTCGAACTCGCTGTACTTCCCGACGCCGGCGAACGCGATCCGGTCGTAGATCTCCGAGATCTTGTGAAGGGTCGCGCTTGGGTTCTCCGCGATGAACATCACCCCGTCGGCGTACTCCACGGCCACCACCGACTTGCCCCGGGCGATGCCCTTGTGGGCGTAGTCGGAACGATCCTTCATCAGCTGCTCGGGCGGCACGTAGGGCATGAACGACATCAGGAACGCTCCCCCACTACCGCCTCGTACGCGGTCCGAACCTCGTCCTCCCCGGCCGCGGCCACGCCCTCCGCGGAGACGATCTGGACGGTCGGGTAGATGCCCCGGCTCGGATCGGGCCCGCCCGTTCCCGTGTCCTCCTCGGAGGCGTCGAGGAGCGCCTCCACGGCCACTCGGAGGGATTCCTCCCGTGAGAGGTCCGGCCGCCACCGTTTCTTCAGGGAGCTATTGGCCGCTCGCCCTCCCGATCCGGTAGCGTGGAAGTCCTGTTCCTCCCACCGTCCGCCGGTGGCGTCGTAGTAGAAGAGCCGCCCCCCGCCTCGCCCATGGTCGTAGCCGCCGAAGAGCGGCACGACCACGAGCCCCTGCAGAGCCATCGGGAAGTTCCCCCGGATCATCTGGCCCAGGCGGTTGGCCTTGCCTTCCAGGGACAGCCGGTCGCCGGTGATCTTCTCGTAGTGCTCCAGCTCGAGCTGGAAGAGCTTCACGATCTCGACCGCCTGCCCGGCGGCGCCCGCGATCGCGATCGCGGAGTAGTCGTCCGCCTGGAAGACCTTCTCGATCCGGTCGTCGGCGATCGAATATCCCTCGGTCGCCCGACGGTCGCCGGCCATGACGACGCCGCCTTCGAACTTCAAGCCGAGCACGGTCGTGCCTTGCGCGAGCTGCATCTCGCCCGGGGTCGGACCGACCCAACGTGGCGCGCTCTCCGGGCGCGCCCGCATCACGAGGTCGAAGAAGCTGGGGTTCGCGCCTATGGGCTCACCCGAGCCGACCGGCCGCTCCGGGGGTTCGCCCCTCACTCGCCGCCCTTTTGGACGTAGCTCTTGATGAACTCCTCGGCGTTCTCCTCAAGGACGGAATCGATCTCGTCCAAGATCTCGTCCATCTCCTCCTTGAGCTTCTCGCCCTTGGAGTCGGCCCGAGTCTGGCCGGCGTCGCCCGGGGCACCGTCCCCACCACCCTTGCGCTGGACCTTCTTCTGTTCTTGCTCCTGGGGCACCGACACTCCTTCCGGTCGTTCGAGGACCATTGTAGTGGGGGGCCGGGCCGGTGCTGGCAGCGACTACTCCTGGAGGAGCCGCACGAGGGTGCCGGGATCCGGCGAGCGTTCGAGCAGCTCGGCCACGTGCTCACGGGTGCCCTTGAGCGGCTCCCGCATCGGGATGCGCTGCAAGGCCTCTTCCCCGGTGTCGAAGATCAGGGAGTCCCACGACGCCGCAGCGATCGCGTCGGGATACTTCGCGATGCACCGGCCGCGGAAGTACGCGCGCGTGTCTTCCGGCGGCTCGATGATCGCTCGCCCGATCTCCGCCTCGGACACAAGACGCTCGACCCGGCCCGTCTCAGCGAGGCGGTGGTAGAGACCCTTGTCGCGGCGCACGTCGTGGTACTGGAGGTCGATCAGGCGAAGCCGAGGGTCGGACCAGTCCAGGCCGTCCCGCTCGCGGTAGCCCTCGAGCAGCCGGTACTTTGCCACCCAGTCCAGCTCGCGATGTAGCGAAAGGGGCTCCTCCTCGAGTGCCACGAGGACCGACTCCCAGCGCTGCACTAGCTCCGCGTTGTCGGGCGTCAGGTCCTCTTGCTCGACGTACTTCTTGGCACGATCCAGATACTCCCACTGGAGCTGCACGGCCGACAGGCGCCGCCCGTCGGCGAGGGCGACCGTCGCCCGGCACGAGATGTCCCGCGATACGTCGTGCAGCGAATTGACCGGGTTGGCCAGCGAGAGATCGGGTAGGAACTCATCCTCGATCATCTTGAGTACGAGCGAGGTGGTCCCGACCTTCAGGAAAGTCGCCACCTCGCACATGTTGGCGTCTCCGATGATCACGTGCAGGCGCCGGTACTTCTCGGGATCGGCATGTGGCTCGTCTCGCGTGTTGATGATGGGCCGCTTCAGAGTGGTTTCCAGCCCCACCTCGGCTTCGAAGAAGTCGGACCGTTGGGTGAGCTGGTACCGGGGCCGCCCGCGCTCCTCGCGGGCGCCCTCCGCGCCCAGCTTCCCTGCGCCTGTGAACACCTGCCGGCTGACCAGGAACGGCGTGAGGTCGCGCACGATGCTGCCGAAGGGCACACGGCGGTCAACCAGGTAATTCTCGTGAGTTCCGTACGAGTTCCCCTTCCCATCGGTGTTGTTCTTGTAGATCGCAAGGCGCTGCCCGATCGGCAGGACGCGGTGAAGCTCCTCCAGGGAGCGTTCCAGAATCCGCTCCCCAGCGCGGTCGTGGACGACGAGCTCGCGGGGGCTCGAGCACTCCGGCGTGGAGTACTCAGGGTGGGCGTGGTCGACGTAGTAACGCGCGCCGTTCGGCAGGATCACGTTGGCGAGGCCGAGATCCTCCTCCGCCGGCTCCCGCATCTGCACGGGCTCGAACCCGCGCGCGTCGCGGAGCGGCGATTCCTGCTCGTAATCCCATCGGATCCGCCGAAGCGATCCCGCATAGGTGCTGATGAGGAGCGACGAGGACAGTACGGGGTTGAAATCGGGCGAGCCGACCGCGGAGATGCCGTACTCGGTCTCGGTGCCGATGACCTTGGCGATCGCCATGGGTTACAGATACTGTCCAGGGCTGACACGCTCGACCTGGCGTCCGCCCGCACCGGGCTCCTCGGCCAGGAGGGTGCGCACGAAGACGATCCGCTCGCCCTTCTTCCCAGAGATCCGAGCCCAGTCGTCGGGGTTGGTGGTGTTGGGGAGATCCTCGTTCTCCTTGAACTCGTCCCGGATGGCCAGAGCAAGGTCCTCCAGCGTGATCCCCTTCTCTCCCGACGTGAGGAAGCGCTTGATGGCTTCCTTCTTCGCCCGGCGAACGATGTTCTCGATCATCGCGCCGGAGTTGAAGTCCTTGAAGTACAAGATCTCCTTGTCGCCGGAGGCGTACGTGACCTCGAGGAAGCGGTTCTCCTCGGTAGGCGCGTACATGCGGTCGGCCGTCAGCTCGATCATGCGCTCGACGGCCTGGGCGACGTCGCCGCCCGACTTCGCTACGTCGTTGGGGTGGATCGGGACGTTGGCGTGCAGATACTTCGACATGATGTCCTTTGCTTGCGCCTGGGTGGGCCGCTCGATCTTGATCTTCACGTCGAGCCGGCCCGGTCGAAGGATGGCCGGGTCGATCAGGTCCTCGCGGTTCGATGCGCCGATCACGATGACGTTCTTGAGCGTCTCGACCCCATCCAGCTCCGACAGCAGCTGGGGCACGATCGTGCTCTCGACGTCCGAGGAGATCCCGGAGCCCCGCGTGCGGAAGATCGAGTCCATCTCGTCGAAGAACACGATGACCGGCAGGCCCTCCTCGGAGCGCTCCTTCGCGCGCTGGAATATCTGCCGGATCTGGCGCTCGGTCTCGCCGACGTACTTGTTCAACAGCTCGGGTCCCTTGATGTTCAGGAAGTAGGAGTGGGCGTCCTCACGCCCGGTTCGTTCCCTGACCTTGTCGGCCAGCGACCTGGCCACGGCCTTCGCGATGAGCGTCTTGCCGCAGCCCGGTGGCCCGTACAGCAGGACACCCTTCGGGGGCTTCAGCTCGTGCTCGGCGAACAGCTCCGCGTAGAGGAAGGGCAGCTCCACCGCGTCGCGGATGTCCTCGATCTGCCCCTCCAGCCCCCCGATGTCCTCGTAGGAGACGTCCGGCACCTCCTCCAGGACGAGCTCTTCGACCTCCTCCTTAGGCAGACGCTCGAGCGCCACGCCGGAACGGGGGTCGAACAGGAGCGGATCGCCGGCGCGGATCACCTCCTCGCGAAGGGAGGCCGACAGCACGGCCACAAGCTCCTCGTCGGCCCGGCCGATCACGATCACGCGGTCGTCGCCGAGGTGCTCCTTGACCTTGACCACTTCGCCCTGGCGCTCGGGCTCGAGAACCTCCACCACGTTCAGCGCGTCGTTCAGGATGACCTCGACACCCTTGCGGAATCGCGCCTGGTCGATCTCGGGCGCGACGTTCACGCGCATCTTCCGTCCCGCCGTGAAGACGTCGACGGTCTCGTCGTCGTTCGTGGCCAGGAAGACACCGAAGGAGGCCGGCGGACGGCTGAGCTTCTCAACCTCCTCCTTCAGGGCTTCGATCTTCTCGCGCTCGGCCTTCAGCGCGCCGGCGATCTTCTCGTTCTGGCCGAGAGCGCGTGAGAGATCCCCCTTGGACTCCAGCAGCTTCTCCTCGAGGATCTTCACCTGGCGGGGGGCGTTGGTGAGGCGCCCGCGGAGCAGCGCGACCTCGTCCTCCAGGAACTTGACCTGGGTCTGGAGCTCGTGGATCTGCTTCTCGTAGCTCTCCTGCCGCTCGCGTGGATCGATGCTCGACATCTCACCTCCCGCGTACGACCCAGTATATGTCGGGGTTCTCCAATGGCTTCTGAAGCCGCCGGAGTTGCTCCACGCTTCTCGATAGCTCATACGTACACCGACCGCTGCCGGTTGCGTCTGGCTATCGACTCGCCCGGCGCGCGATCGTGACGAACCCCGTGTGCCCGACCATGCGGTGGTCGGGGCGGACGCTCCGCTCGGTTACGTGCCACGTCCGCAGCAGCGTCTCGAACGTCTCGATGTGGTCGAACCCGCGCTCCGGCAGCGCGAGGACGAGCTGATGCACCTGCACGGTTGTCGGGAGGTAGCCGCACAGGATCCCTCCGGGCTCGAGCACGGTGCCCAAAGCCTCAAGCATCTCCCACGGGTTCGGCAGATCGAGAACCACGCGGTCGAACGTCTCACGCGTGCCGGCCACCTCGCGGAGGTCGCCGCTCCGGAGCTCGAGCCACGGGGGGGTCTTCCCGAAGAACGACTCCATGTTCGCCGCAGCCTTCGCCTCGAACTCCGGCCGCAGCTCGTACGAGACGACGCGGCCCTCCGGCCCCGTGGCCCGACAGAGCGCGATCGTGAGCGCCCCAGAGCCCGTCCCCGCCTCCAGCACGCGGGAGCCGGGCGCCAAGTCCGCGTGCAGGAGGATCTGCGCCAGGTCCTTCGGGTAGACGACCTGGGCACCCCGCGGCATCTTCAGGACGAAGTCCGCGAGGCGCGGCCGAAAGCACCGAAGCGCCATCCCGCCGGCCGTGTGCACCTCGATGCCTTCCCGCGAACCGATGATCAGGTCGTGAGCCAGCGCACCGCCGTGCGTATGGAAGGTGCCGCCGGCCTGCAGCCGCACGAGATAGGTCCGGTGCCGGGCATCGATCAATAGGGCGCGCTCCCCCGGCTCGAACGGCGCGCTCACGTGGATGCCCCGCCGCAGATCGCGGCCGGCAAAACGGTGCCCGGCATCCTGACCTTCACGGTCCTCAAGGCTAGCGCACACCGGGCGGAGCAGCCTGGATCTGCCGGGCTCAGGCCCGAGTCGGGTTGGGGTTCACGCCCAACGTGACACTTACGGTACGGCCGCCGCTCGAGCCGACGAGCGTGATCTCGAGGCGGTCCCCGGGCCGATGATCCCTGATCAGCTCGCCCAGCTGCTCCGACGACTGCACGGGTTCGCCATCGAAGAGGACGATCACGTCGCCTTCCCGGATGCCGACGCCCTCGGCCGGACCGCCGGGCGAGACTCCCACGATGTAGGCACCGGACCGGGTGTCGAGCCGCAGCTCCAGGACGAGGGCGTCGTCCACGGTCCGAGAGACCACTCCCAGGTACGCGACGGCCGCCTCCGGGTTCTCGATCGCGTGACTGATGATCGGCCACGCCGCGTCGATCGCGATGGCGAAGCCGATGTTCTCGGCCTCTCCGGCGCCCGCGCTGTTGATCCCCACGACCCGTCCATCGAGATCCACCAGCGGGCCGCCCGAGTTCCCCGGGTTGATGGCCGCATCGGTCTGCACGACGTTGCCGTACTTGCGGACCCCCGGGGGGTCGCACTCGAGGCAGCCGGGGTCGTTCGCCTGGATCACCCGGTTGAGCGACGAGACGATCCCCGTCGTCACAGTCGGCCCTCCCTCCAGCGCGAGCGCGTAGCCGAGGGCGATCACGCGCTGGCCGAGCTCGAGGTCGCCGGAGCTTCCGATCGGAACTGTGGGCAGCCCCTCCGCCTCCACCTTAAGCACCGCGACGTCCTCCTCGATCTGCCCACCCACGACGCGGGCCTCGTACTCCCGCGGACCTTCGCCCGAGGTGATCACACGGATGCGCTGCGCGTTCTCGACGACGTGGTAGTTGGTCACGATGTACCCGTCCGGGGAGACGATGAACCCGGTCCCCACTCCCTGGCCCGGCCGGCTCCCGGCATCGAGCTGGTCCGTCGTCACATTCACCACGGCCGGCAGGACCCGCCTCACCACCTCGACGATCCGGTCGTCGAACCCATCCGGAGACGGAAGGCCGACGGCCGCCGGGGAGACCGGAGCGGGGGAAGACGCCGTGCCGGCGGTGCACGCGGGTGCGGCCAGGGCAGTGGCTGCGAGAAGGGCGACGACCAATCGTCTCATCCGAGGGACCTCTCCGTTGGTCTTGCCGGTTGCGGATACCTGTACGTCAGCGTATTCGCTGCCGGCCGCCGTAGTGTTCATCCCCATCGGAGCCACCGAACGCGACCGCGGGTCAGGTCGGGGGGCAGCGGCCTTAAGAGGCCGGGACCTCCTTCTTCGGGTCGATGAACGGGATGGCCGCGGTGCGGCCGGTGGTGGTCCCCGCCGGGGTCTCGATCTCGAGCCTGGTGCCCGGATCTGCCAGCTCGATCGGCACCCACACATAACCGATGTTCGTCTGGAGTCGCGGCGACCAAACCGCGTCGGTGACGTGCCCCACGCGTCGGCCGTTGACGTTCACCGGCCAGTACTCGGCGAGCTCAGCCGCCAGCTCGCCGCCCTCGATCTCGATCCCCACCAGCTTTCGGTCGACCCCGTCCGCCTTGATCCGCATGAGGGCGTCCTTGCCGATGTAGTCGGCTTCCTGCTCCTCGACGAGTCGCTCGAGCCCCATGATCTCGAACGGGTTGTTCGCGAGCGTCATATCGGACCCGTAGTTGAAGATGCCGGCCTCGATGCGGCGAGCCTCGCACGGGGCGATCGGCCGGATGCCGTGGGGCTTCCCCGCCTCCATGACCGCGTTCCAGAGGTCGTCGCCCCTAGTCGGGTCGCATAGGTAGATCTCGTATCCCACGACCGCCGTCCAGCCGGTACGGCTGATGACGATCGGGATTCCGTCGAGCTCCGTTTGCGCCGTCCAGTAGTACTTGATGTCGAGGATCCGGTCGCCCAGGAGCGACACCATCACGTCCTTGGCCTTCGCCCCCTGCACCTGGATCGGGTAGACCTCAGGGTACGTCACTCGCACGGTGAGGCCCGAATGCACCGCCGCGCCCAACGCGTAGAGGCCGGCGTCGCTGTCGGCGAGGGCCATCCACCACCTGTCCGCCTCCAGCCTCATGAGCACGGGGTCGTTGACGATCCCGCCGTCCGGCGCCGTCACGATCATGTACTTGGCCTGCCCGACGGCGCATCGAGTGAGGTCACGGCATGTGAGCGTGTTCATGAACTCCGAGGCGTCCGCGCCCGAGATCTCCACGATCCGCTCGACGCCGACGTCCCAGATCGTGACGTCGTTCAGCAGCGCCCAGTACTCTGTCTCGACGTCGTCATAGTACGCTGGGATGTACATGTGGTTGTAGATGTCGTAGGCGGTGCAGCCCGCCCGCCGAGTGGCCTCGAAGAACGGCGACTTCCGGTACCACGGGCCGAAGTACAGGGTTGCGCTGTTCTCCAGCATCTCATTCCGCTCGTTGACCACTGGAGCGCCCCCCTTCCGGCTATGAGATCGGGATCTGCTTGGTGGGGTCGACGAAGGGCATCTGGGCCACCGTCGCCGTCCGCGTCCCCCATTCCGTCTCGACTTCGAGCCTCGTGCCCTCGGTCGCCAGACCGGCCGGCACCCACGCGTAGCCGATGTTCCTCTCGAGACGAGGCGAGTAGATGGCCGACGTCACCTTGCCCACGTGTTCGCCGGCCGCAAGCACCGGCCACTTGGTGTAGTTGAGCGCCGGGAACCGATCGCCGTGCAGCTCGACGCCCACGATCCGTCGGCTCACGCCTCGCTCCCTGATGCGCTTCAAGGCCTCCTTGCCCATGAAGTCGGCTTCCATGTCGAGGTCGACCAGGCGCTCGAGGCCCATCTCGAACGGGTTGTTCTCGTAGGTCATGTCCGCCCCCCAGTTGAAGATGCCCCCCTCGATACGCCGGATGTCCGAGGGGCCGGTCGGCTTGATGTTGTAGGGCTCTCCGACCTTCATGATCTTGTCCCACAGCTCGGCGCCGCGAGTACCGTCGCACAGATACACCTCGTAACCGACCTCGGACGTCCAACCGGTACGAGTCACCACGACCGGTATGCCGTCGACCTCGGTCTCCCTGAAGAAGTAGTAGCGGAGGTCGAGAATCTCCTCCCCGAACAGGTCGCGTACCACGTCCTTCGACTTCGGGCCCTGGATCTGCAACGGGGACACATCGGCCTCTCGGATCCGGACGTCCATACCGGCGAAGGCCGCCAGGCCCTTCGCGTAGAACAGGACGTCGCTCGAGGCGAGAGCCAGCCAGAAGCGGTTCTCCTCCATGCGGGTGAGGACGGGGTCGTTCAGGATCCCGCCGTCCGGTGCGGTAATCAGCACGTACTTCGCCTGCCCCACCTCGCAGGTGCTGAGGTCGCGCGGGGTCATCAGCTGGGTGAACCTGAAACCGTCCGGACCCGAGATCTCCACGCACCGCTCCACGCTTACGTCCCAAAGGGTGACGTGCTCGAGCAGGTGCCGATATTCGGCCTCGAAGTCGCCGAAGCGGATCGGGAAGAACATGTGGTTGTACACCGTGTATCCGAGCGGGTTGTATCGCTGCTCGGCCTCGAAGTAAGGCGAGCGGCGAAGCCGCGCCCCGCGCTGAACCAGGCTCATGTCGAATTCGGCCATGCTGCTGTTCCTCCT
>JBQTIP010000177.1:0-2332 GCA_052388025.1 Actinomycetota bacterium | reverse complement strand
CCCCGGCCAACAGCAACACGAACGTAGCTTCCGTCTCGGTCTCGTACACCGACAACCCTTGCACCGGCCCCGGAGGGGTCGACCTGCCGGCGGGTAACTGGAAGATCCGGGGGCAGGCCGACGGGCGCTATGAGGAGCCGCTTGGCACCAACCATCCCTACAACGGCGATGGGGGTGCCCTCGAGACGACGGCTACCTTCCCCCAGGCGAGCTGCACCTCCTGAGAGAGGGAAGACACGGCGGCGAGTGGAGCCCCGTTGCCTGGGCGGAAGGCGGCGGGGCTGCATTCGCATCCCCGGAGAGTTCCGACGCCGTACCCTGTGGGCCGCATGCGCGGCCGACGATCTTTGATCCTTGTGGCCCTAGCCGCCGGACTGCTCCTCGCCCTTGAGCTTCGGCACCTGGCGGCATCTGGCGCCTACTCCGGAACCGCTAGGCCGGGGGTGTGTCGCGTCGTCACCGAGCGCCGCCTCGTCGCGCTCACCTTCGACGACGGTCCGAGCGAGGCCTACACGGAGCATGTTCTCCGCCTGCTGGAGGCCGACGGTGCCGCCGCGACCTTCTTCCTGGTAGGGAGGAACGTGGCTGCGGCTCCCGGGATCGTTCGCAGGGAGGCGGCTGGGATGGAGCTCGGCAATCACACCTGGTCGCACGCCCGGCTCCCAGGACTCGGAATCGAGCAGGTGCGCGACCAGATCCTGCGGACCCAGGCGGCCCTCGATTCTCAGAACGTTACGGCCGCTCTGTTCCGCGCTCCCTTGGGGCTCGCCACGCCGGACCAGCTCTCCTTCGTCCGCTCGCTCGGCCTCCGCCCGGTCCACTGGTCCATCGCGCTCGACCACTACGTCGGCGGCATTGGTCTCGACGCCGCGGGGGCCGCCAGCAGACTCCTCCAGGACCTCCGGCCTGGCGACATCCTCCTCGCGCACGACGGCGGAGGCGACCGGGCGGAGGCGATGGCCGCCCTGGAGTTGCTCCTCCCCGAGCTCCAGCGGGGCGGCTGGGAGGTGACGACCGTCGGCCACCTGCTCTCGCAGGGCGAGCCGATCTTCGCCGCTCCCCGGCCCTGGTTCTGGCAGTCGGGCTTCTACTGCCCCTGAACCTCGGCTATCTGGATGCCGAGTGCAGCCAGCTCGTCCGGCGTCCGGGATGTGAAGAACCAGTCCCTGAATCGCGCACTTGGCTCGATGGTCGCGCCAGGAGCAAGCGAAGAGTCCCGGACCAAGTAGTACGAATAGCCGCTCCCGAGCAGCTCCTGGAGCTCCTCCACGTCCGCCACCCCCGCCAAGACCTCGCACAGCACGTCCGGCCGCAGCGACGACAGGAACGCCTGTCCGTGGCGGAATACGTCGTTTTCGGTTCCTTCCACGTCGACCTTGACGAGCACGCGGTTCCCGGGCGGGAAGAGGGGGACGAGCGAATCGAGCGAGACGAACTCCACGAGGACACCCGCCTCGAAGTGGAGGGACCGCGAATAGTACGAGGGGAGCGCCGACCCTGCGGTTCTCGCCGGGACGCGCATCAGATCCCCGGGCCTCCCCACGCCGACGTGATGGAGGGTCGTCCGATGCAGAACATCGTTTCGAACGCAGTTCTCAAACAGCGCCTGGAAGACATCGGGGACGATTTCGAAGCTGTCTGCTCTTATCCGCGGGTTGACTGCTGTCCCGACCAAGGTGAACACCCCCGTGTACGCTCCGATGTCAACGATCGCGTCCGACCTCTCAGCCAATCGAGCGAATAGGTCAATCGCGAATGCGTCCTCGGGCCTCGGTCGACGTCCCCTCCCCCAGTAGAGCTCCTTCGCAATCTCGCACCGGTCGGGTCTCAGCATTACGTACCGGCGGCCGAGGGCTTCCCCCTCTGCCTCCCTGAGACGGGCCGGCGCCGGCAGGCGGCCGCCGCGACCCAGTTCTGGACGCACCCGAACGATGGCGCGGAGGACCGCGTGGGGAAGACGCAGAGACAACACGCGCTTGACTTGGCGTTTGAGGCCATACCAAGAACGCCTACGCTCCGTACGGCTGCGTCTGTAGTCAAGCTCGCCCACGCAAGTAGCACCTTAGTCACGATGAGACGGCCGGTCCATCAGTGAAGATTCGTGGATCAAGCGCGGAACGGACCGCGCGGTGGCCACACACGGAGGTGGACCGGCCATGGACAACGCTACGTACCTCGGCCTGGATGTGCACAAGGAGACCATCGCGGTGGCGGTCCTTCGCCCGGGTGAGGCCTTGCCCGACGAGCGGACCATCCCCAACACCCCAGAAGCCCTTCGAGCGCTGATCCGCGGGCATCGAAGCGGTAGGCGACCTAGTCGCGTCGGGTGAGC
>JBQTIP010000176.1:0-2249 GCA_052388025.1 Actinomycetota bacterium | reverse complement strand
GTGGAACACGATCTCGATCTCCCGCTACCACATGCGGGAGGCCTAGTCGACCGTCATGTCCGAGACCCCCGCCCTTCGTCGGGCCGCAACCACCGCCGGCATCATCGCAGTGGACACCCTGTAGCTTGGGGCCGCCAGGCCCCGGAGAGACCATACGAGGGAGGTCACGATGCGATCTGCTCGCTTCTACGCCCCGAACGAGCCCCTCCACCTCGAGGACGTGCCGTTGCCCGACCTAGGACCCGACGAGGTCCGCGTTCGCGTGCGGGGGGCAGGGATATGCGGAACGGAACTCCACTTCGTCGAGGGCCTGTACCCACCGGCGAAGATCCCGATGATCCTGGGCCACGAGGTCGCCGGGGAGGTCGAGGAGGTCGGAACCGCGGTGGACGGCTTCTCTCCGGAAGACCGGGTGGTCGTCTACTACTACCTTTTCTGTGGACGGTGCCGGTGGTGCCTGCGGGGCCTCCAGCACCTCTGCCTCGCGCCTCGAGGCCTTTTCGCCTTCGTCTCCGACGGCGGCTTCGCCGAGTACGTGACGGTCCCGGGCCACTGCCTCGTCAGGCTCCCTGACCATATCTCCTTCGAGGACGGAGCTCCCCTCTGTTGCAGCGCCACGACAGCTCTTCATGCGGCAGCGGTGGCGGACCTGGAGCCGGGGGAACTCGCGGTCGTATACGGGGCGGGCGGCGTCGGTCTCAGCCTGGTCCAAGTGGCAAAACTTCGGGGAGCTCGGGTGGTGGCGGTCAGCCGCTCGTCTGAGAAGCTCGCAGCCGCCAAGCGGGTGGGGGCGGACCACGCGGCCTCCTCGAAGGATGCTGACGATCTCATCCGTGAGCTCACTAAAGGACAGGGGGCTGACGTCGTGTTCGAGTGCGTGGGGTCCGCCGAGACGATGCCCGTCGCCCTTGGTGTCCTCGGCAAGCGAGGGCGGCTCGTCTTCATCGGGTACACGGCTGCCTCCCTCGATGTCAGCCCTCTTTCGCTCGTAGTGGGGGAGCAGCAGATCCGGAGCTCCGTCGGTAACACCTTTGCCGAGCTTGAGATCGCCGTCGACCTCGCAGCCCGTGGACAATTACGCCCAGTAATCGGAGGCGTCCTTCCGCTGGAGGACATCAACGAGGGACTGGAACGGCTCCGCCGCGGGGAGGTGGTCGGTCGTCTCGTCGTCAAACCGTAATGGCGGATGCCAAGCCCTCTGCAGCGTCGACTCGATGGGGTTGAGACCCGACGCCAAGGCTCGTCAAGCAGACGGCGAGCCCAACGCCGCGTCGGTCTGAGCCGTGACTACCAACATCTCGGGGTGGCGCCGGGAGCTTGCCTCGCATGCCGCATCCGTACCGCAAACCCGGTCCGAGCGGGTGAGAAACCGGAAGAAGCTACAGGAACCATGGGAAGGCCCTGACCAGGATGTTTAGGAATTTCCGCAGGTAGTGAGCCGACGCGACCGAATGGGGGTGGACCCCGCAGCGAGGATCCGCATCGACCCCTTCCATGGTGCGCCACGAGGCGCCGCTTCACCGGGTGGGATGAGAGGCCCACCCCCGGCCGCCGCAGCGGTCGCAAGAAGCTGAGGGCAGCCCGGCCCTGGAGGTGCAGGGTTTGGGTGGGAGCAGCCCCGATGACGTAGGGACGAGCCGGCACCAGACGGCTCGGGTCCGCAAGCGAGGCGGGAGGGTACAAGGAAACTGAGCCAGCGTTGGAAGCCCCCTTGACGGGTCAACGGCTCGAAACCTGGTGGATCTGGGCCGTGGCAGTGCGTGGCGCGCCGTCGTGGATGGCGTCCATCTCGGCGTCGGGCTGATCGATCCCGGCGTCGAGGCCTGGGGGAGCGCTGCGGTTGCCCCGAGGCGATGCTGCAGGGGTAAAGCTGGGCACCGATCCCGCCAACCGGTGAGCGGCGATCGTGGGAAGCGCCCCGGCGTCGCCCCTCCCCGCCTGCGGGCCACGCGGGGCGGCGGGCAGGCTCATCGCCCGGCGATGGCGCCGGGGCGTGGCCGTTCGCAACCGTTCGCTCAGGCCGCTCACACCGCGGCAAGCGTCCGGCGGGCCTGGGCCAGATGGTTCCGGTCGTGGCCGGCGATCATCCGAAACAACAGCTCGTAGCTCTCCGGCCCGCGCTCGGCGTGGATCCCGACCCGGCCCCGTTCCTCCACCGGCGTCCGAGACCAGAGATGCAGGTTCGCCCGGCGCAGCCCCTCGAAGAAGGCGAGCACTTCATCGGGGTCATCGTCGTTGTGGCGCAGACG
>JBQTIP010000175.1:0-25479 GCA_052388025.1 Actinomycetota bacterium | reverse complement strand
GTCTTGACGATGTGGTGGCGGGCTACCCGCTGGCGGGGGTGCTGGGTGTCGCAGGGGTGATCGTTCTCTCGAGGTGATGAACGGCCGGTCCTCAGCCGCTCGCGGGACCGATCGGCGGCTTGATCGTGAAGGGTGCGTCGAAATCGAAGTAGAGATGCTCCATGAAGTGCCCCTGCGCGCGCATCCGGGCCCTCCTCACGAGGCCGTCCGCGTCGATCCACAGCCGGAACCACACCGGGATGGTCCGGCCGGGGTCGCCGAAGAACGCCACGATCTGGGTTGGGACCCCGGACACAACATCCGAGCCAAGCACCCGAGCGTCGAGGAACGGCTGGAAGGAATCCCATATGAAGAACGGAACCTTGGTCTGCGGACCGCCCTTCTCAATCTCCCACCGACCGTCTCCACGCTTGAGATATCGGGTGCCGCCGATCCACACCTGCCGGGAGTCGCCGGATGACTGGGTTACGTGGCTCTCGAACCGGTCGGGCGCCTGGAACGCGTAGCTGGAACGGACCACCGCCACGCCGGATGAAAGCGTCTCGCTCAGACGGTAGGTCAGGAGCTCGTGCATGCGTTTCATCATCAGCAGAAGCAGCTGGCTCCCGTCCGGAGCCGGCAGGCTGGGGAGCCGGAACGAAGCCGTTCCGCCTATCGCCCCCTCGACGCGGACCTCGATCCGTTCGCCTCCTGCGAGATCGACCGTGCTTCTACGACACGTGGAGCCGCAATCTTTCATCACAACCGTGGTGCTCCCCACGGTGAGGGAGGCTCGGAGCCCCGCAGCGGCCTCCTCTCCATCGAGGGGAAGCAGGTAGGCAAAGACCTCGTTCGGCCCGGGCTCTCCGGGTCGCAGCGTGAGCCCGACGAGAACCTGTCCGGCATCCCCCCCGAGGGTCAGGTCTCCCGCCTCCGGCAGCCCCGAGGCCGATCGGGGGGACTCTCTCGCCGCCTCCGCTTCGGAAACCCGCCCCGGCGGCAGCGGGTAGGCAGCAAGTAGCGCTGCGGCTCCTATGACGAACACGGCGACGGCCGCCTCGAGTCGAGGGGAGCCGAGCACTCGTCGCCACGCGAGGGCCGAAAGCGGAATCATCGTGAGGACCAAGAGCACCTTTACGGTAAGGACGAGGCCGTATGAGGTCGTCAGGAGCTCACCCCAGTGGCCGACCTCTTGGAACCCGCGTACCGTCCCCGCCACTACCGTGATCGAGAAGGCGGGGATCGCCACCGGAGTGAAGCGCTCGAGCAGATCGCGGCCGGCCGCCCCGCGCCATCCGTCCGGCGGCCGAAGCGCGACCAGCCCGAGGATCCCCCCCGCCCAGAGCCCCGCCGCGATGAGATGCGCGGCGTCGACACCGATCCCGAGCCATTCGGGGCGCACGGCGGCAGCATGTCCGGCGGCCGCGAGGGCGGCGATCGCCACCAGGACCGAGGTCAGCCGGAGCCGACCGCGACCGAGAAACGAAGCGGAGACCGCGGCGGCCTCAGCCACGAGCCGAGTGATCCTGGCAATACCGGGGAGGCCGGTCGTCACGTAGCTCACCAGCGCGCCGACCGACAGCCCGGGAGCCGCGGCGAGCGCCTCCCCCAACACGACGCCGAAGCCGCTGAGGAGCGCCACCAAGAGCACCGGCCGAAGGCGCGGTCGCACCCACTCTTGCTTCGGCTCTCGGCGGGCGAGCCGTCCGAGCAGCAGCATCCCCAGCGCGAGCAGCAGAGCGACGTATTCGAGCGCCCTGAGGATCGCGATCAGCAGATCGGCGCCCCGGGGGCCGGTCGACGTCGACCCCTCCGCCCCCGGGCCTGGATCCACGCCGACCCCGAACCTGAACTCGCCGCTGAGGGTGTGTCCGTCCAGCGTGCTGACCGTCGTCCAGCCCACCTTGTAGACCCCCGGGGCGTTCGTGGAGAGGACGACCCGGATCTGCTCGTCCGCGGATGCCTCTCCGACGAACCGCCGTCCGTCGGGCCCGATGACCTCGGCTCTGGAGAGGTCAACGTTCAGCGGTTCGGTGAAACGGAGCACGACCACCCCGGGGGTCGTGGACAGCTCCGCGCCGGGCTCCGGCTCCGACTGAACCAATACGGCGTGCGCTCCGGCCGGGGTGGGGTACAGGACGAACACCGAGACGATCGCGGCGCCAAGGAGCGCACGTCTCAAGCGGGCCCCCACGGGTTCCTCAGATCGGTGGCCATTGGTTCCGGGAGAACCAGCGGATGAGCGGGGTGAAGAGGCGAAGCCACTGGCCGGTGAGCATAAGGATGCCCATGGTGATCAGGACCATACCGCCGACCCATTCGATGGCTCGGCCATGCCGCCGGAGCCACCCGACCACCCTTCCCTCTCGCGTGTACCCGAGGGCCAGCAGGATGAAAGGTATCCCCAGCCCCAGCGAGTAAACGAACAGAAGGGCGGCACCGCGCCCAACGCTCTGCGTGGCTGCAGCCGCCGTGAGGATGCCCGCCAGAACAGGCCCGATGCAAGGGGTCCACCCGATGGCGAAGGCCATGCCGAGCGGGACCGCGCCGAGCGGCCCCGGCCGGATCCTTCGCAGGTCGATGCGGAACTCTCGATACAGGAAGGGGATCTTGATGACCCCGATTGTGAGTAGGCCCATCACGATCACGAGGATCCCCGCGATCTTGATCAGCGTCTGCCGGTTCCGGAGGAGGAAGAACCCCAGCACGGACGCGCTCGCCCCGAGCAGCGTGAAGACCACGGCGAAACCGGCGACGAAGAGCGCCGCCGCTCCCACCACCCGGGCCCTCACCGCGACGGCTTCCGACCCTCCCCCCGCGACGCCGCTCACGTAGGAGAGGTAGCCGGGCATCAGGGGCAGGCAGCACGGGGACGTGAAGGAGATCACTCCCGCAACCAGGGCAAGCGCGAAGGGGCCCAAGGCGCTATCCGCTCCTGCCTCCGAGGACGTCGTCCAGAGCGGCGCGGAGCACAGCTCCGTCCAGATAGCCGACGAACTGATAGGAGATCCGCCCTTCACGATCGACGATGAAGGTGGTAGGCAGACCCAGGAGCCGATAGTCGGCCGCCAGCTTGCCCGAAGGATCGAACACGCTGGGATACGTGATGCCGAACTCTCCCACGTACGCGCGCGCGGCCGCCGGGTCGTCCCGATAGTTGATGCCGAGGAACTGCACGTCTCGCCGCCGGTACTCCTCCCAGGTGCGCTGTAAATCAGGGGCCTCGAGACGGCATGGGCCGCACCACGAGGCCCAGAAGTTCAGCACCACCACCTTCCCGGAGAAGTCCCGGAGGGCGATCGTCCCGTCCCCCTCCAGAGCCGGCATCTCGAACGGGGGTGCTGAGCGGTCGTCGGCCTTCGCCTCCGCCTTGTAGTTCGCGATGGTGATGCCGGAGACGCCCTCAGTGCCCCTCGACCGAAACTCGTGCGCGGCCAAGCCCAGGACGATAAGAGCGGTCCCGATCGCCAGAAACCCCAGGCCGAGCTTCCCCAGCTCTCTCAGCCGCAAGTTCGTTCACCCCTGTCGGAGCGGCCATCTCAACGGGCCGAGGCGCTCCGCTCGACCCAGCCGACATACTACGACGCGATGTAGTATGAGGAGACTGTCCTGTTTGGCTACAGCGTGAAAGGGCATTCCAGCAACGATCCCTTGCAGGGACCGAGAGACGGAGGTTCAGATGGGCAAGTTCTTTCGGATGTGCCTCGACTGGAGGGTCGTCGTGGCCCTCGCTGCAGTGGGACTTGGGGTGTGGGCGCTGGCGCCGAATCTCCTCGCGTCGCTCGGGCCCCTACTCGTGCTTGCCGTCTGTCCTCTGTCGATGATCCTCATGATGGCCGCGATGCGGGGCGGCTCTCACGCCTCGACTGGGGATGACGCCGCTCACGCCGACACCTCCGGGCGCCCGCATGACCGCCGGCTCGCCGAGCTGGAGGCTCGGCGCGCGGCCCTCAGCCGCGAGATCGCACAGCTCGAGGAGGACGAGGCCGTCCAGTCCCCTCCTGGACGGCCCTGATCTCCCCGTAGTCGCGCCTCCATCTTCGAGCGCGTGCGGGTTGCCGAGTCCTCGGCCAGGCACCAAACGGAGGAGTCGCCCTGAAGCGTCGATGGCGAACCGCGGGATGCCTCGCCGGCGGGCGAGCGGCGTAGCGAGGGCACGAGACACGCGCCGCCCGAAGGGGCTTCAGCGCGCGAGCGGGCACGTCACTACGGCACCCACTCCCAGGAGATGGTGGGCGGCGGCGACGACCGCGAACCCGGCGATCACCTGCGTGGCCGCGATAACGCCGACGAGAAGGCCAAGTCCGAGCAGGCACGCAAGCGGCACCCATCCAGGCACTCGCGGCGTCGCCAGCAGCCGCCGCACCCGAGCCGGGACGTCGTGACCGCTCGCGATGGACAGCGCCCCAACGGGGCTTCGAAGCTCCGCGAGCGCCGCCTTCGACAGCCCGCTGGCGACCGTGGCGGCGCTCCCCAGCTTCGCAGCAGCGTACTCATCCGCTGCCTCCTCGATGGCCTGCTCCAGCCTTTCGATGGCCGGGCGGACGGGCGGGAGGGGCGCCAGTGCGGCCCGGGCCGCCCGAGCAACGGCCAGACAGGCGTGATGACGCGACCTCAGATGGCCCTCCTCATGGAGCAGAACGGCGCGCCGCTCGTCGTCATCGAGCGCCTCCAGCAGCCCACGCGTGATCACGACCTGCCCTCGGAACCCCCCGACCGAGTAGGCCTCCGGGTGCGCGAGAGGAAGCACGTAGACGTGTTCGCCCCCCGATAGCAGCCACCGTGGCTCGCAGGCCCTTACACGAGAGCGGCGAGTCGCGCGAGCCCCGGCGAAGAGCGCCCATACGAAGCGGCCGAGGATCACAGCAAGAAGGGCTCCCGCCACGATCGACGGCCATCTCCCGAGCGGATGACTGCTGATCGCGCGGAATGCAGCCGTACACATCCTCCAGATCTGACCGATCGACGATGCGACTAGTACCTCCGGGAGCAGGACGGCGGCGAGCAGGGAAACAGCAGCGACGAGCATTCCGGCAAGGGCCAAGACCCCCAGCCGTATCCTCCACCTGGGTGGGATCGTCGACGCGCGTCCGACGAGCGGGCCGACGGCGTTGAACAACGCGAAGGCCGCGACGAGGAAGGCAAACCGGGTCATCGGTTCCGCCTCCGCCGCCCGGCGTCGTCAACCAAACGCAGGAGCTCGGCTTCGTCTCCCTTGCGGATCCCGCGCACGAAGTGGGCCAGAGCACTCTTCCGATCACCGGTGCGTGCGAGGAGCTCGTGCATGAGGCCTGCCGTGTGCTCCGCTTCAGAGATCACCGGGACATATTCGTAGGCCCTGCCGCGAAGCTTCCGCGCAAGCAGGCCCTTGCGGCACAGGCGATCCAGCACGGTCATGACCGTCGTGTAAGCCAGTTGACTCTCGCGAGTCAGGGCAGCGTGCACGTCGCGGACCGTGGCCGGCTGACCTGCCCGTTGCCAGAGGACGTTCATGATCCGCTCCTCCAGCTCTCCGAACGCCCTCACACCCATCCCGTCCGTTTCGCCACGGACCCAGTATAGATTTGGCGGTCCTCTGCCCCGCCGATCCGCCGCAACCCCCGATCACGTATCCACTCCTACGTCACAAGGCTCCGGCCGGGGAGCATCTCCAAGGCTGAACCGCGGGACCGCGTCCTGGTGCCGTCAACCCCGGTGCTAGAATCCCCGACGAAGATGGCGATCGGAGCCGCTCCAGTAGCCTCCCAGCGCCGGCATGCAACGGCTGCTCGGGACACCCGGGCAGCTTGTTTCGTTTCCGGGGAAGGAGGGTGACGTGGCGACGCGCGTGACGGACGCGCCCCACGCGGCCCTCGGCCTCTCCAGCGAGGACGTCCTCGCGATGTACCGAACGATGCTGACCGCCCGGCTGTCAGACGAGGCGGCGTTCCGCCAGAACCGCCAGGGGAAGGCGCCGTTCGTCGTCCCGGGCTCGGGCCACGAGGGCTGCCAGGTAGGCACCGCATGGGCGCTCCGTCAAGGCCGGGACATCTGGCTTCCGTACTACCGCGACCTCGCGATCGTCCTGGTCGCGGGCATGACCCCATACGAGGTCTTCCTAGGGGTGTTCGCCAAGGCCAACGACCCTTCCTCCGGCGGCCGTCAGATGCCGTCGCACTGGGGATCGCGCCGGCTCGGTATCATCTCGGGCTCCTCTCCGATCGCGACACAGGTCCCGCACGCCGCCGGCATCGCCTACGCGGCCAAGCTGCGCGGGGAGGACACCGTGGTTGGTTGCTGGTTCGGCGACGGGGCCACGAGCGAGGGCGACTGGCACGAGGGCCTGAACTTCGCCGGCATCCACAAGCTGCCGGTCGTCTTTGTGTGCGAGAACAACCACTACGCGATCTCGGTGCCGGTGACCAAGCAGATGGCGGTGAAGGACGTCGCCGTCCGGGCCGAGGGATACGGCTTCCCCGGCGTGGTGGTAGACGGCAACGACGTCCTGGCCTGCTACCAGGCCATGCGCACGGCCGTCGATCGCGCGCGCGCGGGCGAGGGACCGGCCCTCATCGAGGCGAAGTGCTACCGCTTCCAGCCCCACACCTCCGACGACGACGACCGCACGTACCGGAGCCGCGAGGAGGTCGAGCAGGCCAAGCACAACGATCCGCTCATCCGCTTCGCCTCGTACCTGAAGAGCCAGGGCTTGATGGACGACTCCCGGCTGGAGGCGATGCGCGACGAGCTCAAGGCCGAGGTGGATCGCCAGATCGCGCAGGCCTGGGCGGCACCGGACCCGGAGCCCGAGTCGGCGTTCCGGCACGTCTTCGCCGAGGAGGACTGAGCTGACGGAGAAGAACGTCGTCACGGCGATCAAGGACGCCCTGCACGACGAGATGGCGGCCGACGAGCGCGTGGTGGTGCTGGGAGAGGACGTCGGCATCCGGGGCGGCGTGTTCCGCATCACCGACGGCTTCCTGGAGGAGTTCGGGGAGAGTCGGGTCATCGACACGCCGCTCGCCGAATCGGGCATCATCGGCGTAGCCATCGGCATGGCGTTGCACGGGCTGCTCCCTGTCGCCGAGATCCAGTTCGCCGACTTCATCCACCCCGCGTTCGATCAGATCGTCTCTGAGGCCGCGCGCATGCGATACCGATCGAACGGCGACTTCGGCGTGCCGATGGTGATCCGAGCTCCCTGGGGCGGCGGCATCCACGGTGGGCTGTACCACTCACAATCCATCGAGGCCTTCTACGGGCACATCCCCGGCTTGAAGGTCGTCGTGCCATCCACCCCTTACGACGCGAAGGGCCTGTTTCGCTCGGCCATCCGCGACCCGGACCCGGTGATGTTCCTGGAGCACAAGAAGACCTACCGGCTGATCAAGGGCGACGTCCCGGACGAGCCATACGAGGTCCCGATCGGGAAGGCGGACGTGAAGCGCGAAGGGGAGGACCTCGCCGTGGTGAGCTACGGGCTGATGCTCCACTACTGCCTGGAGGCCGCGGCGAGGCTCCAAGACGAGGAGGGCATGTTGGCCGAGGTGGTGGACGTTCGCACGATCGCGCCCCTCGACACGGCGACCATCCTCGACTCCGTTCGGAAGACCGGCAAGGTCATGGTTGTCTACGAGGACAACCGCACTTACGGGGCCGGTGCCGAGATCGCGGCCACGATCGCCGAGGAGGCGATGTTCGAGCTCGACGCGCCAATCGTTCGGATCGGGGGCCCCGACATCCCGGCGATGGGGTTCGCCACTCCCATCGAGCACGCCTACATGCCCGACGCCGACTCGATCTACCGGCGGATGCTCGAGCTCGCTCGCTACTGACCCGCCACCCCGCTCATCCTTTCAGGCCCACCCGATCCCAGCCGATACATGGCCTGGGAGCCGGGACACGACCATGCGAAAAATGGAGCCCGAGGCACGCCGGAAGCGGGCGAGGGGAACGCGAGACCTCCTCTGGATCTCGCTCGCCGGCGTCTCGCTGTTCGCCGTGCGTCGCCGGCTGGAGCTCGGTCGCGAGATGGCTCTTCGGGCCGAGGCCGAGGCCGCACTCGAGGAGAGCGAGGAGCGCTACCGGAGCGTGGTCGAGCTCTCCCCCGACGCGATCCTGGTGCACAGCGAGGAGCGGCTGGTCTTCGCCAACGCCGCGGCTGCGCGCCTTCTCGGCGCGCGCAGCGCGGACGAGCTCGTGGGCAAGCCGGCTCTCGAGATCGTGCACCCCGACTATCGAGACATCGTCTCCGAGCGGATCCGGAGCGAGATCGAGGAAGGAAAGACCGTCCCGCTGCTCGAGGAGAAGTTCGTCCGGCTGGACGGCCGCGTCATCGACGTGGAGGTCGCGGGTATCCCCCTCACGTATCGGGGAAAGCCCGCGGGGCAGGTCGTGGTCCGCGACGTGACGGATCGGAAGCTCGCCGAGCAGCAGCTCCGGGAGAGCGAGGCCCGGTACCGCTCGCTGGTTGAGAACATCCCCGGCATCGTCTACATCGACCCGCTCGACCGGGAGCCGGCCGTCCCCCTGTTCGTCAGCCCGCAGACCGAGACCGTCCTCGGATTCTCCCAGGAGGAATGGATGGATCCCACGCTGTGGATCGAGCGGCTCCATCCGGACGACCGGGATCGCGCTATCGCCCAATCGGATCGGAGCGACGAGACCGGTGAACGGTTCCGTTGCGAGTATCGCCTGATGAGACGGGATGGCAGCGTCGTGTGGGTGCGCGACGAATCGGTTCTGGTCCGCGACGACGAGGGCGCGTCCCTGTTCTGGCAGGGCTTCATGCTCGACATCACCGAACGAAAGCAAGCGGAGGAGCAGCTGCGGGAGACCGAGGCGAGGTACCGAGTGCTCGTGGAGCACATCCCGGCGGTGCTCTACGTCGACCGTGCCGTCGAGGGCGGCACCATGCCCACCTACGTTAGTCCCCAGGTCGAACGCGTCTTGGGGCTCACTCAGGCGGATTGGCTCGGTGATGCGGAGCTCTGGCGCCGGTACCTGCACCCGGAGGACGCTCAGCGGGCCGTCGGAGACTTTCTCGCCGGCGTGGCCTCCGAGCGGCCGTTCAGCCTGGAATACCGGCTCGTCAGGCCGGACGGACGTCTGATCTGGTGCCACGAGGAGGCCGTCGTGCTCCCTGGGGACGGGGGTCGGCCGACGATCGTCGAAGGAGTGATCTCCGACGTCACCGAGCGCAAGTTCGCCGAGGAAGCACTGCAAGAGAGTGAACGGCGCGAGCGTGAGGCCGCCGATCGGCTCCGAGTCCTCGACGACATGAAGAACACGTTCCTCGCGGCGGTTTCGCACGAGCTCCGGAGCCCGCTGACCTCGATCCTCGGCCTCGCCCTAACGCTCGAGCGGTCCGACCTCACGGAGGAGGACAGGGTCGACCTGCTCGGCCGCCTCGCCTCGAACGCGCGCAAGCTGGACCGGCTGTTGAAGGACCTGCTGGACATAGATCGGCTGAACCGGGGCATCGTGGAGCCGCAGTACCGCGATACCGACGTCGGGGCGCTCGCCCGACGCGCCCTGAACAGCCTCGAGCTTCCCGAGGATCGCTCCATCCTTGTGGAGGCCGACCCCGTCGTCGTCCCGGTGGACCCCGCGAAGGTGGAGCGGATCGTCGAGAACCTGGTGGCCAACGCCTTTCGGCACACCGACACCGACGTCGGTATCTGGGTTCGGGTGCGAGCCGAGGACGGCGGCGTCCTTCTCGCCGTGGAGGACGACGGCCCGGGCGTGCCGCCGGAGCTCTGGCACGACATCTTTGCGCCTTTCCGCCAGGGCCCCACCGCCTCGCCGCACGCCCCCGGGACCGGCATCGGCCTCTCGCTGGTGGCCCGGTTCGCGGAGCTCCACGGCGGGCGGGCCTGGGTCCAGGAGCGGGAGGGCGGAGGCGCCTCGTTCCGCGTGTTCCTGCCGAGCGCGATCCCGAGCGGAAACGTGTCGCCGGTCGAGGGTGCGGCCGGCGAACCCGGTTTCGAGCGAGCCGAGGCCGGATAGACTGGCCTTGATGCCGGGCACCGATCACAACCCGCACAAGCGCCGGCTGTACCTCCCGATCGTCGCGACGGGGCCACCGGCCGCCGCTTCGCCGAGCGGCCGCCGGCCCGAGTGGCTGAAGGTCAGGGCGAGGACCGGACCGCACTACTCCGAGCTGAAGCACATCATGCGCGGGCTCGACCTCCACACGGTCTGCGAGGAGGCCTCCTGTCCGAACATCTTCGAGTGCTGGGAGGAGCGCGAGGCGACCTTCCTCATCCTCGGCGACCGGTGTACCAGGCGCTGCGGTTTCTGCGACGTCATGACGGCGAAGCCGCTGGAGGTCGACGAGGAGGAACCGCGGCGGATAGCCCAGGCCGTGAAGGCGATGGGTCTTCGGTACGTCGTGCTGACGGGCGTCGCGCGGGACGACCTGGAGGACGGCGGCGCGAGGATCTGGGCGGCCTGCATCCGAGCGGTGAGGGGGGCCGTTCCCGGGTGCGGCGTCGAGGTGCTACCAACGGACTTTCAAGGCGGCGAACCCGACATCGCGACAGTGATACAAGCGGACCCCGACGTGTTCGCCCACAACCTGGAGACGGTTCGGCGGCTGCACCCCAGGATCCGCCCGGCGTTCGGCTACGACCGGTCGCTCGAGGTGCTCAGGATCGCCAAACGGCTGCGGGCGGGCCAGGTCACGAAGTCGAACTTGATCCTCGGGATGGGCGAGCGGCTGGAAGAGGTCACCGAGGCGCTGGAGGACCTCCGCGACGCCGCCTGCGACCTCGTGACGATGGGCCAGTACCTGCAGCCGACGAAGTTCCACCTGCCGGTCGACCGGTGGGTGACTCCGAAGGAGTTCGCCGATCACAAGCGAGCCGGCGAAGCCATGGGGATCCCGCACATCGAGGCCGGCCCTCTGGTTCGATCGTCGTACCACGCGGGCAAGCAGCTCCAGCGGGCAGTGGCCGCTGCGGCGATCGTCACCTAGGGCAGAGCAACGCCGCCGCCGCTCACCGGGTCGAGTGAGTGGAGGAGTCGGCCTGTAAGCCGGATCCTGTAGGCGGCGCGGACGCCGCCCGGCGACCATCTGTCTGAGCCCCGCCTCACGGCGGGACCCCGGGGCCGAAGCCCTCGTGCGGCCTACCCGGGAGCTCGGACGGGCCGCCCTCGAACGCTCCCTGCTTGGCCTTGCTCCGGGTGGGGCTTGCCGAGCCGGACCGGTCACCCGGCCCGCTGGTGAGCTCTTACCTCACCGTTTCACCCTTACCCCTTGCGGGGCGGTCTGCTCTCTGTTGCGCTGTCCGCGAGGTCACCCCCGCCTGGGCGTTACCCAGCACCCTGCCCTGCGGAGTCCGGACTTTCCTCGAACGGCTCTCGCCGTCCGCGGCCGCCCGGCCGGCTCCTCCGGTCCGAGTATACGGCCGCCGTCGTTCCACTCCGGGCCGCGGGCGCCTTCCTATAATCGAACCACTTGATGCGACGTCTCCTCGTTCCCTCCGCGCTCCTCCTCGTCGTTCTGGCATCCTGCTCGCCCGCGATCGAAGGCCCGAGCGAGACCGTCGCCCTCGAACAGGTGAACGCCGGCCCGGGGCTCAACGTGACGGCCGCGCGCCAGGCGGTGGTTGCCTTCCTCGAGGCGTACGCCGGCGCGGCGCAGGACGGTGGGGCAGAGCTCAACAGGCTGGTCGCCACCGAGAAGCTCGCGAGATGGGTCAAGTGGCTCGCCGTCCAGCACGAGAGCTTTCCCGGGAAGATCACCGGCGAGTTCGAGCTCCGCGGCCTCGAGTTCCTGGGCACGATACCCGCGCAGGGCTCGCTCGCGGCCCAGGTGGACCTCGGAGCGACCCTCACGGTGACCTTCGAGCCGAAGGACGCCGACCCCATCCCGCAGACCCGGATGCTCGACGGGCCGGTCACGCTGTTCCTGCGCGGGCGAGCCGACTGGGGGATCGTCGACATCACGCGCGATGGGCAGTCGATGGACGAGTCGATCCAGCTCTTCGAAGGTGTCGTGCAATCGGGGCGGCGCGTCACCGTGCTGGTCGACTCCCTCTTCACGTTCCCGCCTTACTGGTCGTTCAACATCGTTATCGAGAACGGATCGCGAAAGGCAGTCAGGTTCGACGAGAGGGAAGCCCTGATCGCTCCGGCCGAGGGGAGCGAGCTCGAGCGGCCCCTCCGGGGGCGAGCCAAGACGCCGCCGCTCGCCCGCATCGCCCCGGGCACGACGGTCGAGGGCTCGATCAACTTCGCGACGCCCGAGGCAGCCGAGGCGCTCAACCTGTCGATCGCGCTCCACCTGGGGAAGCTCAAGCTGGTGTTGGTGTTCCCGCTCAGCGGGCTGATCAGTCCGAGTCCGACCCCGTCTCCCACAGGCGAGGTGCCGGTCCCGGAGGAGACCAGCTAGCCCCCTCCCCCGCCAGCCACTCGTCCACGCCCTGGTTCGCCAGCCGGTCGGCCTCCCGGTTCCGCTCGCGGCGGACGTGCTCGTAGCGGACCTTCCGGAAGCCCTCGGCGAGCTTCCGCACGTCGTGATGCAGCCGCTGAAGCGTCGGATTCTTCACCTTGAACCGCCCGGACAGTTGCTCCACGATGAGCCGGGAATCGGAGCGAACGAGAACGTCGGTCGCTCCCAGCTCCCCCGCGCGCCGGAGCCCCTCGATCGCCGCCGTGTACTCGGCGACGTTGTTCGTCGCGACCCCGATCCCCCGCGCGATCCGGTCGCGCACGGTCCCGCCGGGAGAGGCGATGACGACCCCGATGCCGGCCGGCCCCGGGTTGCCGCGGGCCGCGCCGTCGCAAGCGACGATCAGGCGAAGATCACGATGCGGCGACAGTATTCGCACCTCTTCACGCCGTCGAGTCGTTTGAGCCGGTCGAGCTCGAGCGCGGAGAGCTTTTGGTTGCAGCCCTGGCAGACGCCGTCGACGAGGGCGGCCGCACCCACGCCCTTCTTCTGCGACCGGAGGTCCTCGTACAGCTCCAGCAGCTCCTCGTCGATATCCGGGACGAGGGCCGAACGCTCCCCGGCGCGGGCCGCGAGCGCGCCGGCGATCTCCTCCAGCTCGCGGGCCGCGTCGCTGCCGATCTCCTCCACTCGGGCCCTGGCCATGGCCGATTCGGCGTCCGCCACCTCGGCCCGGGCCTCCAGGTCCTCGCGACGCTCCATCTGGTCGAGGAGTTCGTCCTCGGCTCTCGACTTCCGCGCCTTGAGGTTCGCGATCTCGGCCTGGAGGGCCTCGAGCTCCTTCACGTTCACGATGGTGCCGTCGTACATCCGCTTCTCGTCGGCGGCGGCCTTCTGCGAAAGCGAGTCGATGTCGTGCTCCAACCGTTGCTGCTCGAGGTTGACGGAGTCGAGCGCCAGGCGGAGCTCGCCCAGGCGTGACTCCGCCTCCTCCATGGCCGATCGCGCGGCTCGGAGCTCCACTCCCTTCTCGAGGGCCCGCCTCCTCGCCTCGAGCCGGTCCGCGGCGCTGTCGATCGCCTGGAGATCGAGTATGCGGTCCATGCCCTTCATCGGAGCGAAGGGTAGTCGAAAGCGTCGGAGCCGAGCTCAGACGAGGGTGAGCTGGGCCGGGCGTTCGGCGACGCGGGCGCCACCGCGACGGCCGCGGTCGAACCGCTCCGGAGCGTCGGGACGCGGCCGCGTGCCGCTGAGCGCCCGGACGATGCCGCCCACGCGGCGACCGAGCGCCTTCTGGTCGGGTGCGGGCGCGTATGGCCTCGCGTACGTGGCCTCGTACCTCGACACTAGGTCCGGGTAGTGCTCGGCGAGCCACGGCATGAACTCCTCGCGGACGCCCGGCCGCAGGTGGAGCATGATCGGCGAGACGTGCGTGGCGCCCGCGTCGAGCGCCGCCCGCACCACCTCGCGGAGCTGCCGCGGGTGGTCGGTGATGCCGGGGAGGATCGGCGCCATCAGCACGCCGCAGGGGACGCCCGCCGCGTTCAGGACAGCCACGGACTCGATCCGCTTGCGTGGGTGGGGCGTGCCGGGCTCGCTCCGGCGCCAAGCCTCCTCGTCGAGTGTCCCGATCGAGAAGGCGGTCCACACGTCGGTCACCCGAGCGGCCTCCGCCAGCAACTCCAGGTCGCGGAGGATCAGCGTGCCCTTCGTTAGGATCGAGAACGGGTTCCGATAGTCGATGAGCGCCCGGACGATGCCCGGCATCAGCCGGTAGCGGCCCTCGGCCCGCTGGTACGGGTCGGTCGCCGTGCCCATGGCGATCGACTCGCCCTTCCACCGCTTGGCGGCGAGCTGCCGGCGCAGCACTTCCGGCGCGTTCACCTTGACCACGATCTTCGTCTCGAAGTCGCGACCGGCGTTCATGCCCAAGTAGGTGTGCGTGACCCGCGCGAAGCAGTACGAGCAGGCATGCGAGCAGCCGCGGTACGCGTTGATCGTCCACTTGAATGGCAGGAAGTTCCCCGGCACCGGGTTGATGATCGTCTTCGCCTCGGCCTCGATGAACTCGATGCCGCGGAACTCGGGCGTGTCGAACGTACGGCGGCGGAGCTCGAAGAGCTGCTCAGAGGCCATGGAGGTAGCAGGATAGAACATATGTTCGATCGCCGCAACCCCGCGGATCGCCCCGGCCGACCGCTTGACTGCAGGCGACCGGACTTGCGAAGCTCCCCCTGCGTAGATATCCGTACGGTTCGGCGGCCACAGCACCGCCGGGAAAGGAGCCAGTGATGGCTTGGAAGATGTCCGGTACGTACGTGGGCAACTGCTCGTGCTCGCTGGTCTGCCCGTGTCCGATGGATGGGCCACCGACCGGCCCGAACGGTGTCTGCGTTGGGAACGCGGTGTTCCACATCGCGCGGGGAAACTCCGACGATGTAGATCTCTCCGGCTTGAGCTGGGCGCTCTTCGTCACGTGGCCTTCCAACTTCTCGGCGGGGAACGTGAGAGCCGGGCTCGTGATCGACGACGGTGCGTCGGACGACCAGGCCAACGCCGTCGAGCGGATCGTTTCCGGGCAGGAAGGGGGGCCGTTCGCGGAGATGGCGCCCCTGTTCAGCGAGTTCCTAGGGACCGAGCGCGCCGGCATCACGTTCTCCGCCGGAGAGGCGCCGTCGGCCTCGGTGGCCGGCAAGGCAGAGGTTGGATTCGAGCCACACAGGGGTCCAGACGGGTCTCCGACCACGGTGAAGGGAGCCATGTTCGGGTTCGCGCCCGAGTACCGGATCGGGAAGGCTTCCGGAAGCTCGAACGCGTTCGGCCTCTCTTTCGAGCCCGTGTACGGGGAAGCGGCGGAGTACGAGTACGCGAGCGAGATGGCCGGCGAGGCCCGCCCACGCGTCTAGCCTCGGGCGCGGTGCCGCCGCTCTCCGGAGGAGAGGCTCGCTGAAGACCGCCGGGCACGGCTCGGAAGCGGACTTGCTGCAGCGACCGCTGCTCCGGCTCGCGCCGGCATGGGTCGCGCTGGTCGCGCTGGCCGCCTTGGCCTGGGTCGTGACGATCGACCAGGCAAGGGGCATGGGTGTGGGGCCCGGAACCATGGGCCTCTCCCTGCCGCTGTTCCTCGCCATGTGGGTGGCGATGATGGCCGCGATGATGTTCCCGTCGGTTGCGCCCGTGGCGATCCTCTGGAGCCGATCGATCCGCGGGCGCGCCGAGGGTCTTCAGCGCGTCCGCCGCATGACGGCCTTCGTCGCCGGCTACCTCGTCGCATGGACCGCGTACGGCCTGCTCGCGTTCGCCGCGCTGCTCGGCACGCAGCGGCTCGTGGAGGCATCACCGGATGGTGCCAAGTGGCTGGGCGTCGGCATCTTCGCGGCGGCCGGCCTGTATCAGTTGACGCCGCTCAAAGACGCCTGCCTCCGCCACTGTCGCTCGCCGATGATGGCGCTCCTTCACTACGCGAGCTTCAAGGGGCAGGCGCGCGATCTCCGCGTCGGCGTGCACCACGGCCTGTACTGCGTCGGGTGCTGCTGGGGGCTCATGCTGGTGCTGGTCGCGGTCGGCGTGATGAACGTCGCGGCGATGGCCGCCCTCGCTGCCGTCATCTTCCTCGAGAAGCTGTGGCGGCGGGGTCCGCTGCTCTCCCGTGCGGTCGGCGTCGCCTTCCTTGGCGTGGCGGCCCTCGTTCCATTCCATCCGTGGCTGCTGCCGGGGCTGCGGGCCACCGGCGTGGGTGGGGGGATGTGATGGCGAAGGCGCAGGTCGTGCCGGCGTGGCACATGAACGGCTCGCTTGTTGGAGCGTGCAACTGCGACTGGGGATGCCCATGCAACTTCCAGGCGCCGCCCACGTACGGGTTCTGCGACGGCTTCTACGTCATCGCGGTCCATGACGGCCGGTTCGGAGACGTTGCTCTCGACGGCGTGAGGTTCCTGATGGGCGGCCACGCGCCGGAGGCCATCCACGAAGGCGAGGGCACATCCATCCTCATCCTCGACGAGGCGCTCTCGAGCGAGCAGGCCGAGGCGATCGAGACGCTGTGGCGAGGAGGAGGCGTCGGATCGCCGTTCGACGAGTTCGCCTCGGTGACGAGCATGTGGCTCGACACTATCCGGGCACCGATCGAGGTCAACCTGGACGGCATCCGTTCATCGGTGAAGGTAGGCGGTGGCGACATCTTCGATCTCGCCCTCACGCGCGTGCGGAACCCGGTGACGGGCGAGGAGGAGATCGTGCGGCTCGATCACCCGACGGGGTTCAGCTCCAAGCAGTCCGAGCTCGGGATGTCGACCGTGGCGAAGTTCTCTACCCCTGGGATGTCGTTCGATACCAGCGGGAAGTACGCGGAGTACGCCGAGATCTCCTACGCCGGGCCCTGAGACCCGGAGGCGTCACTCGCCGCCCTTCTGGATGTAGCTCTTGACGAACTCCTCGGCGTTGGTCTCCAGGACGGCGTCGATCTCGTCGAGGATCTCGTCCATCTCATCCACCAGCTTGTCGCTCGAGGAGGTGGACCGGATCTGCCCGCCGTCGTCCCGGCCGGCCTCGTCGTCGCCGTGCCTCGGGGTCTTCTTGCGCTCGATCTGCATCTGCATCGAGAACCGCCTCCACCTCCTGATCTCGGCGCTCCCGCTGCGTATGCGCAGAGCACGTCCTGACGGTTTCGCCTGGTAGGAAGGGACTACGGTTTCGTCATACCTCGACGTTTCGCCCCTCCTTCCCCATCGACATACGGATGGCGTAAAGTGGACGTATGGGCGAGTTCCGAATCTACCGAACGGAACTCGGAACGATCATGCGGATCACCCATGACGGCGAAGGTCGAATCTCGGTCGAGCTCCTGAAGCAGCGCGCCTGGGTCGCCGGACCGATCGGGATGGCCGGGTTGCGACTCGCGCCGACTACGACCCGCCTAACCGAGCGGGAGGTCCGAGGACTGCTCGCGTAACCCCACGACACAGGGCCGACCTTCTGCACCCAGAGCTGGCCGAGGGGGATGCCCCACTGGGGTTGTGCTGATAGTCCCCCACTCGCATGGAGACGAGGCCCTCAGAACTGCGCGAACAGGCTTCATCGCCTCACCCGGATGTGCGCGAACCGGCCGGCTATCCGCAGGAGAGCGGACGAGGCGTTGGACGCCTGACTTGGCGCGCTCGAACCTCGCTTGAGCTCGGGCGCGCCCTCACGCCGTGAGCGGGTTTGACTAAACGCGGGAACAGCGCGAATGTAAGGCGTGCCCAAGAGCCAAGGAGGTGGGCCATGTCCAGAGAGGACCTAGAGCGGCTCGACGACCAGGGGATGTCCGCCTGGGACAACCACGACGCCGAATCGTTCGCGAGCCTGTTCGCGGACGACTTCGTCCTGAATGACTGGACGCTCCCCGAGCCGATCCGTGACAAGGAAGGGGTGCGGCAGTACGTCAACGCGTGGATGACCGCGTTTCCGGACATGAACGTGAAGCAGACGAACCGCGTGGTTGGCGAGGACGCCGTCGCCGCGGAGGTCGAGTTCACCGGGACCAACAGCGGCACCATGGTCATGGCGGGGAACGAGGTCCCTCCGACGAACAAGGTAGTGAACGGGCGCGGCTCCTACATCGCGCGCGTCCGGGACGGGAAGATCGTCGAGTTCAATGCCCATCCCGACGTCGCCGGGATGATGATGCAGCTGGGCTTCATGCCTCAGCTGTAGCGGGGGTTCGCCAGCTTCCGTCGGGACGCTCGAGAAGGACCGCTCAGCGGTTTCATTGGTCCGGCCGTCCGCCTCTCGCGCAAGAGGTGACCAAGAACTCGTGGGCGCTGCAGGATTTGAACCTGCGACCTCTGCCTTGTAAGGGCAGCGCTCTCCCGCTGAGCTAAGCGCCCGCTTCGTTCGTGGGCTCGATCTCGACGGCATCCACGTGGCCGCACGCCCGGCAGACCACCTGACCGAGCATCGCCGACAGGCGCGTGGCCCCGCATCGCTCGCACCGGTCGAGCGCCGCGGCCCAGTTCGCTCGCTCCTCCTGGCACGTCGGGCAGATCAGCGCCTGCTGCCCGCCGGCCACCGCCCGCACCCACGGACGTTCCCGCTTGTCGGGGTCGAAGGTGGGGCGGCCGCAGAAGAAGCACGTCGGCCGGGATGCCTCCGGAGCGACCGGCGGTTCCTCGGTCGAGCTCACGGTCCTCAAGGATAGTCGGCCCGCGCGGCGGCCGACCGCCTACGCGTTCGCCTCCGCGAGCCGCTGCGCGAGAACCCGGAGGATCGCGAGCGCGATCGCCGGCTCCGCCTCGAGGATGCTCGAGAACGCCTGGCGGCTGATCGCCAGGCACCGTACCGGGGTCGTGGCACGCACTCGGGCCGAGCGAACCAGCGGGGCGAGGAGCGCCAGCTCACCGAAGAACTCCCCCGGCCCCTGTTCCTTGCTCATCCCCAGTCGCTCTACCACCACCTTGCCCTCCTCCAGCACGAACATCCCGGACCCCTCCTGTCCGGGCTGCACGAGCACGTGGCCGGCGTTGGCCTCGAACTCGGTCGCGGCGTCGGCGATCCGCGCGAGCGCCTCGTCGCTGAGGCTGGAGAACAGGGGGATGGCGCGGAGCTGCTCGACGCGGTCGTCGGTCATGGCCGACCTATATCACACCGCCCTGCCACTGCGCGCCTTGGCCCTCGCGATGCTTTCCCGGGCTCCGGCGCGCGCGCCAGACGGCGACCATCATCGCCCCGAGGCCGAAGACTGCGCCGGCGACCCACATCGCGAGATCGATCACCGGGATCAGCCCGACGGCTCGGAGGATCGTCCACCCGACGAGGAACGCCAGTGCGCGGTTCCTCGGGGGCCGCAGGATCAGTCGCCCCAGCGTCCACGCGCCCCACGCGTAGCCCGTGAAGTAGAGGAACGCGAGGGCTAGCAGCAGCCCGAGGCCGAACGGGAGGCCGACCAGGGAGACGAGCGTCGCCACGGAGAGGATCGGGAGGCCCAGGAACACGGCCACGCCCCACCCGAGCGACGCCCAGGGCGCCGTCCGGCTGGACTCGAAGACCGCATCCGCCCCCCGTGGGGCGATGAAGATCAACAGCAGCCCAAGCAGCAGCGTCGACACCGAGACCGCGAGCCAGCCGGCGAAGCGCCCGAGGGCGGAGATCGGCGTTCGGAACGTGAAGGCCACGCCCCGGCGGATCCGCCCTGCCACGCTCGCACCGGGCTTCGCGACGACGGAGCCGCGAGCGATCACGTCGCCGCCTACCTGCGCGTTCGGCCCGAGGAACACGGGGCCGTTCACGGCGACGACGCTTCCGCTCACCTGCCCCAGCACTTCGATCCGCCCGTCGACCACGACGACGTCCGCGCGCACGACTCCTGACACCGAGACGCTGCCGTGCAGGACCACCACCTGGCCGACGACGTCGCCACGGGGCACGATCACCCGACCGGAGAGCACGATCTGGTCCTGCGGTTCGTCGGCGGCACCGGCCGCGGCCGGCGCGAGTCCGACGACCAGGGCGGCCACGAGGACGAAGAGCAGCACAAAGCGAGAGGCAGCGGGCATCCGACAGAGCATCCTACCGGCGCCTCTCGGGATGTCGGCGGTTCGCGGTACCGTTCTGCCCATGGCGCTCGACCGGTTCGCGCGGCCCGTCCGGGAGTGGTTCGAGGCCTCGTTCGAGGCGCCCACGCCGGCCCAACGGAAGGGCTGGCCGGCGATCGCGTCGGGCGAGCACACCCTCGTGCTGGCGCCCACCGGGTCCGGCAAGACGCTCGCCGCGTTCCTCTGGGCGCTCGACCGCCTGATGTCCGAGCCGCCACCGCCGGCCGCGGAGCGCTGCCGCGTCCTCTACATCTCCCCGCTCCGGGCCCTGGCCGTGGACGTGGAGAAGAACCTCCGCGCGCCGCTCGCCGGCATACGGCTGGCGGCCGAGCGCCTGGGGACGCCGCTCGCGCACGAGCCCGCCGTCGCGATGCGCACCGGCGACACGCCGGCAGCCGAGCGCCGGACCATCGCGCGCCGCCCGCCCGACGTCCTCATTACCACTCCGGAATCGCTCTACCTGATGCTCACGTCGGCGACCCGGGAGATCCTGCGCCATGTGCGATGGGTCATCGTCGACGAGATCCACGCAGTGGCCGCCACCAAGCGTGGCGCGCACTTGGCCCTGTCGCTGGAACGGCTGGAAGCCATCGCCACCTCGCCCCCACAGCGGATCGGCCTCTCCGCCACGCAGCGGCCCCTCGAGGAGATCGCGCGGTTCCTGGGAGGCCAGACGCCCGACGGCCCGAGGCCGGTCACGATCGTCGACGCCGGCCGCCGCAAGGAGCTGGAGGTCGAGGTCGTCGTGCCGGTCGAGGACATGGCCGCGCCCAGCGAGCCGCTCGACCAAGCGGAGCGAGGCCGCCCCGGCGCCCCGAGCATCTGGCCGGCGATCCATCCGAAGCTGCTGGAGCTCATCCGGGCGCACCGCTCGACCATCGTCTTCGTGAACTCCCGCCGTCTCGCCGAGCGCCTGGCCGCACGCCTGAACGAGCTGGCCGGCGAGGACCTCGTGCGCGCCCACCACGGCTCGATCGCGCGGGAGCAGCGCCTCGAGATCGAGGACCGTCTGAAGGCGGGCACGCTGAAGGGTCTCGTCGCCACGAGCTCACTCGAGCTCGGCATCGATATGGGCGCGGTCGACCTGGTGGTGCAGGTCGAGTCGCCGGGCTCTGTCGCGCGCGGCATGCAGCGCATCGGTCGCGCCGGCCACCGAGTCGGCGAGCCCTCGCGCGGGAAGGTCTTCCCGAAGTACCGGGGCGACCTGCTGGAGGCCGCCGTCGTCGTCCGCCGCATGCGCGAGGGGCTGATCGAGGAGACCCGCTACCCTCGGAACCCGCTCGACGTGCTTGCCCAGCAGATCGTCGCGATGTGCGCGGTGGACGAGTGGTCGGTGGACGACCTCTCCGCGCTGGTTCGCCGCGCGGCGAACTTCGCCGGCCTCTCCGACGAGGTCCTCGGCTCGGTCCTCGACCTGCTCTCCGGCCGCTACCCCTCCGACGAGTTCTCCGAGCTCCGGCCCCGACTCGTTTGGGACCGGCGGAACGACAGGCTGCGGGCGCGCGAGGGCGCCGGACGCCTCGCCACAACGAGCGGGGGGACGATCCCCGATCGGGGGCTGTTCGGCGTCTTCCTCCCCGACGGCACGCGCGTGGGAGAGCTGGACGAGGAGATGGTCTACGAGAGCCGCCGCGGCGAGACCTTCCTCCTCGGCGCGACCACCTGGCGGATCGAGGACATCACGTACGACCGGGTGGTGGTCTCGCCCGCCCCCGGCGAACCGGGGAAGATGCCGTTCTGGAAGGGCGACAAGCCCGGCCGGCCGCTGGAGCTCGGCCGCGCCATCGGCGAGTTCACCCGGAGGATCCGGGCCGAGGACCGGCCACGCGCGTTCGACATGCTGCGCGTGGACCACGGGCTGGACGAGCTCGCCGCCCGAAACCTCCTCGAATACGTCGACGAGGAGGCCGAGGCGGCCGGCGCCGTTCCCGACGACCGGACCGTGGTCGTCGAGCGGTTCCGCGACGAGGTCGGCGACTGGCGGGTGTGCCTTCTCTCGCCGTTCGGGGCGAGGGTCCACGCACCGTGGGCGCTCGCGATCGAGGCTCGCCTGACCGAGCGCCTCGGCATTGGCGTGCAGGCGCTCTGGAGCGACGACGGCATCGTGATCCGTCTGCCGGAGTCCGAGGAGCGGGTCCCCGTCGAGGACCTGCTGTTCGAATCCGAGGAGATCGAGGAACTGGTCGTCCGGCAGCTGCCGGCGACGGCGCTGTTCGCGTCCCGGTTCAGAGAGTCGGCGGCCCGAGCGCTGCTGCTTCCACGGAGGCGCCCGGGGAAGCGAACCGCGCTCTGGCAGCAGCGGCAGCGCGCCGCCGACCTCCTCGCGGTCGCGGCGAGGTATCCGACGTTCCCGATCCTGCTCGAGACGACGCGCGAGTGCCTCCGCGACGTGTTCGATCTCCCGGCCCTGAAGCAGGTGCTCGCCGACCTCCGCGCCCGCCGAGTTCGGATGGTGATGGTGGAGACCGGGCGGGCCTCGCCCTTCGCGCAGTCGCTGCTGTTCGGATGGATCGCCGTGTACATGTACGAGGGGGACGCGCCGCTCGCCGAGCGACGGGCCGCCGCGCTCGCGCTCGACCGGGATCTGCTGCGAGAGCTGTTGGGGGCGGAGGAGCTGCGGGAGCTGATCGACCCGACCGCGCTCGCCGAGCTGGAGCTGGAGCTCCAGGGCCTCGCGGAGGGCCGGCACACCCGGGGACCGGACGGCCTGCACGACCTCCTTCGTCGTGTGGGCGAGCTGACCGCCGAGGAAGTGACCGCCCGGGCCACGGGCGACCCGGCTCCCTGGATCGAGGCGCTCGTTGCGGAGCACCGGGCCATCCCGGTTCGCGTGGCCGGCGAGGCGCGGCTGGCGGCGGTGGAGGACGCCGGCCGACTCCGCGACGCGCTCGGCGTGAGCCTCCCCCGCGGGCTCCCGGCGGTGTTCACCGAGCCGTCCCAAGCGCCGCTCGAAGGGCTCGTCGCGCGTTACGCGCGAACCCACGGGCCGTTCCTCGCCGTCGAGGCTGCGCGCCGGTTCGGCGTGCCGGCCGACCGGATCCTGGCGGCGCTCGGGGATTTGGAAGTGAAAGGCCGCGTGGTCCGCGGCGAGTTCCGCCCCGAAGGCGCAGAGCGGGAATGGTGCGACGTCGACGTGCTCCGATCGCTCCGCCGCCGTTCGCTCGCTGCCCTTCGCCGGGAGGTCGAGCCAGTCGACGGTGCCGCGCTCGGCCGCTTCCTCCCCTTGTGGCAGGGCGTGGCCGAGCCGCGCCAGGACGCCGACGCGCTCGTCGAGGCGATCGGGCAGCTTCAGGGGGCGGCGGTTCCTGCCTCGGTCCTTGAGTCGGATGTCTTTCCCGTGCGGGTGCGAGGGTACCGACCGGCCGACCTCGACGCCCTCTGCGCGTCCGGCGAGCTGGTGTGGATCGGCGCCGGGCCGCTCGGGGCCGACGACGGCCGGATCGCCCTGTACTTCCGCGACCGGGCGCGGCTGCTCGCCGCCGCGCCCGTGCAGGAGCCTCCCGCCGGGGCGGTCCACAACGCCCTCCGGCGTCACCTCGAGGAACGCGGGGCGTCCTTCTGGCCGGAGATCGTGCACGCGGCTGGGACCGCCGACGAACGTGTGGTGCTGGCCGCCCTCTGGGACCTCGTGTGGACCGGCGAGGTCACGAACGACACGCTCACGCCCCTCCGGGCGCTGCTCTCGCGCCGGCCCCGGGCGCCGCGCGGACGGCCCCGGCCCGGACAGCTCCGCCGCGTCGGGCCGCCGGCCGGCTCCGGCCGATGGTCGCTGGTCGCCGAGCTCCTGCGGCCCGAGCCCTCCTCCACCGAGGCGTCCCACGCTCGCGCGCTTCAGCTGCTCGAGCGCCACGGCGTGCTCACCCGGGAGGCGGTGCTGGCGGAGGGGGCACCGGGCGGCTTCGCCGGCGTCTACGGCGTGCTGCGGGCGCTGGAGGAATCGGGGAAGGTGCGTCGCGGCTACTTCGTCGCCGGCCTCGGGGCGGCTCAGTTCGCGCACCCCGGGGCCGTCGAACGGCTGCGCGACGCGCGCACCGGCGAGCCCGAAACCGAGTCCGAAGCCATCGCGCTCGCGGCCACCGACCCGGCCCAGCCGTACGGTGCCGCGCTCCCCTGGCCGGAGTCGGCGGGGCGGCCCGGCCGGGTGGCCGGGGCGTACGTCGTGCTGGCCGGGGGCTTGCCGGCGGCCTACCTCGAACGCGGGGCGCGGAGCCTCGTCACGTTTCCCGCTGCCGCTGAGGGATCGGGCTGGATCGATGCGATGGTCGCGCTGGTCAAGGAGGGACGGCTCCGAAAGCTCGAGCTGCAACGCATCGATGGCGTCCCGGCTCACGAATCCGCCATCGCGGAGCGCCTGCGGGTGGGCGGGTTCGTCGACGGCTACCGGGGCCTCACGCTTCGGTCGTGAATCGGCGATGAGCGACCGCCCTCGCGCCCTCACCGCCGCCGGCGACCGCTGGGCGATCGCGACGCCGCATTGGGCGGCGACCGAGGCCGGCGACGAGGCGTTCGCCGCGGGCGGGAACGCGATCGACGCCGCGCTGGCAGCCGCCGTCACGCTCGCCGTCGTCTACCCGCACATGTGCGGCGTTGGCGGAGATCTCTTCGCGCTGGTCGAGCGGGCGGGCGGCCCGACGGCCGCCGTGAACGCGAGCGGCGCCGCACCGATGGCGATCGACGCCGAGGCGCTCCGCCGCTCTGGCACGGCGATGCCGCCTCACGGCCCGTTCTCGATCACCGTGCCGGGCGCCGTCTCGGGTTGGGAGGCCCTCGCCCGCCTCGGCGCCTCGCTCCCCTTCGACCGGGCGTTCGGCCACGCGATCCGGCTCGCCGCCGAAGGCGTCTCGGTCGCCCACTCGGTGGCGGCGACCCTGGCCGAGCACGCAGGTCGGCTGGCCCAGGACCCCGGGATGGCGGACGTGTTCTTCCCGGGGGGCCGTCCGCTGGAGGAGGGCGCGTTGCTCATGCAGCCGGCCCTCGCCGGCACGTTGGAGGCCGTCGCGCGCGATGGTCCCCGGACGCTCTATGGGGGCGAGGTGGGCTCGCGGCTGGCTCCCGGGCTCGCGGCGGCCGGCTCCCTCATGACGCTCGACGATCTCGCGCGGCACGAGGCCGAGCATGCATCCGCGCTCTCCGGCCGCTACCGGGATCTGCTCGTGAGCGTCGCCCCGCCGAACTCCCAGGGGTTCGTGCTGCTCGAGATCCTTGCGACCGTGGAGCGGCTCGGGCTGGAGCCGGACCCGCTCGGGCAGGATGCGGCGATCCTCGCCGAGGTCTTCCGCGCCGCCGGGGCCGACCGCGACCGCCACAACGCCGACCCGGGGGCGTCCGATGTCGCGGTCGCCACGCTGCTGGACGAGAGCCACATCGCCGCGCTCTGCGACCGGGTGAGGAAGCGACGTGCAGCGGCCGGCCGACCGGCCGGCCCGTCTCGCGGCACCGGCGACACGATCGCCCTCGTCGCGGCGGACGCCCAGGGGAACGCCGTCTCGCTCATCCAGAGCCTCTTCGACGGCTTCGGCTCGGGCATCCTCGAGCCATCGACCGGCATCGTCG
>JBQTIP010000174.1:0-2532 GCA_052388025.1 Actinomycetota bacterium | reverse complement strand
GCCATGTCCCCAGCGGTGTCGATGGGGGTCAGCACGACGTCGAGTTCACCCGTCTCGGTCAAGAGCGCAACGATCTCGGAGATCTTCTGCGGCCAGTCGACGGGGCTTGCCGAGAGGTCGACGCCGCCCGTGGCGAAGGTCCCGAGCTGGACGAATAGGTCGCCCTCGTGCGTCTCCGAGTTCTGGAGGATCTGCTGTACGATCTGGGGGCCGGTGTTGAAGGTGTCGATGAAGCTCGGCTTCGTGTAGTCGCCGTCGGCATCGCGGGCCTCTCGCGAGTCCCAGATGATCATCGGATCGGCCGCGGTGAAGACGGAGTGCATCTCCGTCTCGTCGCCTTGGTCCTCGATGTGTTCGATGGTGCCGTGGAAGTCGAGCGAGCCGTTGACCAGGATCTTGAGCCTGGCCGTGTCGTCCGCGGTGGTCTGATCGGAGGGAATTCTGATCGTGGCGGTGGCGGGACGATTGAGGCGTTTAGTGACCGATCCCTCGAGCGTGATCGAGGTGACGTCGATGCCACCGAGGATCGCCTGGACGGGCATCTAGGTGGGTGCGAGACCGGTGGCGACGAGCCCGAAGACGAAGCCCTTCTGGATCCCCTCGAGCGGGGGGAAGTCGCAGATCCGCTCCCACTTGATGGTCATGGCGGCGCCGTTCGAGAAGTTGAGCGTTCCCGTCGCCCGCAGGATTGTGCGGAGCTTCGTCAGGAGGCCGGAGGCGAGGGAGTCGCGAGCCGCGACGATTCCCGACTCGGTGGAGGCGGAGCGGATCCGGAGATCCCCCGCGAGCACCAAGTGCGGAACCCGCTCGAAGAAGTCGTGCAGGATGTTTCCGTCCGCCTGCCCCTTGGGGTCGATCTCGGCGTCGACCTCCCCCGAGCCGAGGCCGGAGGACCGTGCGGGAACAATCCAGTAGGTGTCACCGGTGGAGGCGTTGAACGTCGCCGTGCCGCCCGGGGTGACGAGCGTCGTGATCCCGTTGTACGAGATCGCGGGCGCCATCAGAAGGCGACCCCGTCGAAGGCGGCGGTGAGTTCGGAGCGGGCATAGCGGCTGCCGGGATGGCGGACACTGCTACGAAGCGAGCGCGTCTCGCGAACGACTTCGCGCAGGAGCGCGGTCTGGACGATGCTCTGCGTTCCGGCCTGCTCCATGCCGGCGAAGGCGCCGGGCGGGAAAAGGTTGCCGCCAAACTGGTTGAGAACACCTTGCAAACCTCGTAGCCACTCGTCGAAGACTTGCCGGGCCTCCGCCTTCGTCAGACGCGGCTCCTCGTTCGAGCCGGCGCCGCCGCGCAGAAACTCGCGATCGGCGGCGGTCGCGCGTCGCGGCTTTCGCAGCACCCCGGAGGGGGGGCCGTACTTCTCGTACGTCTTCTGGTAGGCCTCCTCGAACGCCTCGCGCTGCCGGAGCTCGCGCTGGCGCTGGCGCTTCCGTTTCTCGCGTGCCTTCTGCCGCTGCTCCTCGAGCTTCCGCTCACCCTCCTCGATGGCCGAGTCGATCTGTGACTGCGCGGAGGCGAGGCTCTGGTAGAGCTGCTGCAGCTCCTGCTTCTGCTTGTCGGTCAGGTTCTTGCGGCCCTCGAGCGCGGCTATCTGTCGCTGGTAGTAGTCGCGGAGCTCCCGGTAGCGGGCGAGATCGTCGGCGCGCCCGGGCGTAGAGCCGGCGCGGGCGATGTCGAGCTCGATGTCCGTGAGCGTGCGCCGCCGGGGCCGTGGCCGACCGTCTCCACGACCGCCGCGAACTCCCGCACTGCCCGCTCCTCCTGGCCCGCCAAGCCGCCCCTCACCCGGAGCCGCCGGAACAGCGACCCCGGCTCGGAGCCTCCGTTCCGCGCTCCT
This sequence comes from Actinomycetota bacterium, assembly GCA_052388025.1. Lineage (GTDB taxonomy): Bacteria > Actinomycetota > UBA4738 > UBA4738 > HRBIN12 > JBQTIP01. The sequence continues at coordinate 692 of JBQTIP010000174.1, read as the reverse complement.
CATGCTCGCGTCGGGTGCGTTGGCGAGGCTGTAGCCGCCGAGCTCCTCGCGAAGAACCGCGCGCTCGAAGGGCGTCGCCGCCCCCTGGGAGGCACGCAGGAAGGCATCCCAGGTCAGCGGATACTGGACAGAGCGATCACCGCGCTTGGTCCCTCCGCCGCCAGATGCGATCACGGCGGCCGTAGTGAGGGTGGGTAGGTTAAAGCCGATCGGTACGAATGGAATCCGTCCGGGCCCTTTACCCGGGCCCTTGCCGACCCCGCCGCCCGGTCCGGGGGACGCCCCGCCGCCGACGACCGTTACGGGCATGATCCGCGGCCGAGTGGCGATGTCCCAGGCTCTGCCGGCGGCGATCGCGTCGACGATCATCTTCGTTCGCGTCGCCGCACTCGCCGCGGTGGTCGCGATGAAGGCAGCAACGGTCTTCACTTTCCAGGCAACCCACAGGAACGCCGCTACCCGGGCTGCGTTCTCGATCCCGCCGAGCGCGTCGACGACAGGCTTGCCGGCCGCGCGTACGACCCGAAGGGCAGAGGTGATCCCCTTCACCGCCTCCGTGCCAGCCTCGACCGCCTCGTTCACCTTGCGCTGGAGCTCGCCCGAGTCGGCCTGCTGGTCGAGCCAGGCAGAACCCTTGTTCAGGAGATCGGTGAGCGTGGGCAGGAGCCCGCTACCGATGATCTCCTGCGCAT
>JBQTIP010000173.1:0-19967 GCA_052388025.1 Actinomycetota bacterium | reverse complement strand
CGATCAAGTGGGTGGAGCGATACAACCCGGCCAACGGACGGATCTCGCGGCTCCCCGCCAGCGCGAACATGCACATGGACCTGTACCCACGGATGTTCGTGCTGCCGAGCGGCGACGTCTTCTGGGCGGGTGAGCCGCAGGCGACCAGGATGTTGGATCCGGCGTCCGCGACGTGGTGGTTCGTCGACGACATGAACGAGTCCGACCGGTACTCGGGGGCCTCGGTCCTACTCCCGGGGTTGGACCGCGTGCTCGCTGTCGGGGGAGGGAGCCCGCCGACCCAAACGGCGGAGATCATCGACCTCTCCGAACCGTACCCGAGCTGGGAGGACACGGCCCCCATGCATCAGGCGAGGAAGCACCTGAACGCGGTGCTGCTCCCGGACGGCACGATGCTGGTGGTGGGGGGCGGGCAGCGCGGCTCCTACAACGACCCCGTCCGCGAGGCCGAGCTGTACGACCCGGCGACCGGGACCTGGACCGAGATGGCCTCCCAGGTCGCGGGCCGGATGTACCACTCGACGGCGGTGCTGCTGCCGGACGGCCGGGTGCTCTCGGCCGGCCAGGACAACGGCCTCTATGCCGAGACGGGGGAGATTTACTCGCCGCCGTACCTCTTCAAGGGGCCGCGCCCGACGATCGCCTCAGCGCCCTCCGGCGTCGCCTACGGGCAGGGGTTCACGATCGCCACACCCGACGCCGCCGACATCGCGCGCGTGGCGCTGATCAAGCCGGGATCGGCGACGCACGGCGTCAACTTCGACCAGCGCTACGTCGACCTCGCGTTCGCCGCCGGGGACGGCGAGCTCCAGGCAACGGCGCCCGCTGACGGGAACGAGGCCCCGCCGGGCTGGTACATGCTCTTCGTCGTGAGCTCCGCCGGCGTCCCGTCGGTCGCTTCCTGGGTGCAGTGGCTTAGGAACTAGGCAAGGGTATCGAGGGCCGCGGTGAGGCCCTGGCGCAACTCATGTAATGCGGCGTCGTCGATGACGAGTGCCGGAGACACTTGCAGGGCACCCGTCGCGAGCGCTCGGGTAAGGATCCCGGCCTCGCGGCAGGCCGCGACGGCGCGGGCGGGGAGCTTCGGGTCGGCGGCGATGGCCCCTCTCGATAGCTGCACCGCGGCCAGCGCGCCGCATCCCGCCCGGACCTCCTCGACTAGCTCGTGGCCGGCGAGCGGCGCCAGCGCCGTGGCCAGGTCCGCTTCGAGCTGCAGCCCGCGCTTCGTCAGGCCCTCGCGCTCGATGATGTCGAGGTTGGCGAGCGCGGCGGCCGCGACCGTGGCGTGTCCCGCGTACGTGTAGCCGTGGCGCCACATCCCGGCGCCCTCGCGCCAGAACGGCTCGGCGACCCACGGGGCGGCGATGACCGCTCCCGCGGGCAGGTAGCCGCTCGTGATGCCCTTCGCGCACGTGATGAGGTCGGGCTCCAGGCCGAATCGGCCGCTCGCAAACCAGTCGCCCAGCCGCCCAAACCCCGTGATGACCTCGTCGGCGACGAACAACACCCCGGTCTCGCGACAGATCTCCCTGACCTCCGCCAGGTATCCCTCGGGCGGCGCGAGCACGCCGCCGGCGCCGATCACCGGCTCGCAGAAGAAGGCCGCCACGCGCTCGGGGGTGGCCTGTGAGATGGCGTTCCGCAGGGCCTGGGCCGAGTCCCATGCCACGCGCACCACGTCGCCGACGAGCGTCCCGTAGCCGGCGGCGTTCGCGTCGATGCCGGCAAGGCTCGTGCCGGCGATGTGCATGCCGTGGTAGGCGCCCTCGCGGGTGAGGAAGGCCGTCCGGTCGGGCTGCCCGGCGAGCTGCCAGAAGCGTCGGGCCATCTTGGCCGCCGTGTCCACGGAGTCGGAGCCACCGCTTGTCAGGAAGACCTTGCTGCCCTCGACGGGCGCAAACGCGGCCACGCGCTCGGCGAGCCGGATGGCCGGGCGGTTGGAGAGAGCGCCGAAGGTCGAGTACGCCGGGAGGCGGCGCATCTGGGTGGCGGCGGCCTCCGCGATCTCCTCCCGTCCGTATCCGACGTTGCAGTACCAGAGCGATGCGGTCGCGTCGAGGTACCGGCGCCCGCGGTCGTCCCAGACGTGCACGCCATCTGCGCGGTCGATGACGAGCTCGCCGTTGGTCTCCAAGGCGAACATGTCCGCGAACGAGTGCCAGAAGCTGCCCACCGGCTCACCCTATCAATCGCCTGAGGGGCTCCGCGCCTTAAAGGCCGAGGGCCTTCTTCGATAGCTGGGTGCCCTCCACCATGTTCTGGAGCTTCCGGTAGGCCACCTCCCACGACCGCGTGCGGAGGCCACAGTCGGGAGTGATCTGGATCCGGCCGGGGTCGCCGAATACGTCGACCGCGTACAGGATCCGGTCCCGGACCAGCTCGGGAGGCTCGATGAAGTCCGTGTGGATGTCGATCACCCCGAGCCCGAGCGAGGGCCGGTATGGCAGGTCCCGGAACTTCCTGATGACCTGGTAGCCGGGCCGGGCCTCGTCGGAGACGCCGAGCTCCCGGCTGTCGTAGTTGGCGAAGCCCACCGCGAACTGTCGGCAGGCCGTCATGGCCTCGATGCCGGGGAAGAAGAGGTTGTAGTCGGAGAAGCACAGGTGCGTCGAGAACACGGCCGTGATTCCTCGGACGCTCTCGTTGAAGCTCTCAGCGAAGAGGTCGAGCTCGCGCGGGTCGGTGCTCCCGCCCGGTTCGTCGAGCTGGATCCATCGGGCCCCCAGTCCGACGAGGGCCTCCAGGTTGGGCCGGATCATGTTCCGGGCCACGTCCAGGATGAACCGACGCCGGGCCTCGCGGCGCTTCGCCTTCCGCTCTGCGTGGCGGTGGTGGAGGTCGTGGTCCTCGAAGTAGTGCTCGTCGAAGCTCCAGTCGGCGATCGTGTAGGCCCCCGTGATGGGAACCTTCAGCTCGGCCCGAGCGACGCGTTTCAGGAAGGCGAACTCCTCGCTGTGGTAGGGCTCCTTGAGCGAGAGGGGGCCGATCACGGCCGCCTTCGAGTAGTACTTGTTGTCGAAGGCCCGCACGCTGCCCCGCCACTCGAACCCGTCCGTGTGGGCCACGGCCCAGGCGTACATCTCGCTCCGCTGCTGCTCGCCGTCGTAGACCACGTCCAGCCCGGCCAACTCCTGCATGCCCAGGCCGTAGCGGCTCGACCACCGCTTGACCTCGTCCTTCTGCTCCTTGGTCGTGAGGGGTGTCCGCTTGAGGAGCTCGATCAGCTCCTCGTAGCCCTTCACCCCCACTCGCTCGCCCCAGGACCTGGCCTCCTCGATGTCCTTCTGGTCTACCTTCTTGCCGGAGGCGGCCTTGACCCTCCAGCCGAACTTGTCCAGGGAGCCGACCTCGTGGGTGAGCAGTGGCATAGAGGTCAGGTCCCGCTCGTCGGCGGTCATGGCAGCTGCTCCTTCAGCCGCGCGGCCACCTCTCCCACGCGGAGAACCTTCTGCGCGGCCACGTTCCTGGGGAGGAACTCGAGCTCGCAGTTGGAGGAGACGAACAGAGAGGGCGGCTCCACGGCCTCGGCGACCCTCCGGACGAAGTCGACCGTCCCTTCCGCGGATTCGACGGGAGAGCTCCGCCCGTCGAGGACCCCGGCGAGAAGGCCGACCTCCCAGCTCGTGCCTAGGGAATCGAGGTCGGTCTGCACGAAGTCGATCCCCACGGCATCGACCGGGAGGGCCCTTAGGCGGTCCACATACGGGCCGGCGTCGCCGAAGTACGTGTGGAGGACGAGGGTGGCCCCCTGCGTGGCCTCCCTGATCAGGCCTAGGGCCTTCTCGAGCTCGCCCCAGGCCCCGGCTTCGATGCCGAAGTAGACCAGCCAGGGCTCCTGAAGGTGGAGCAGACGGTAGCCCCGTCCAACCAGCTCCCGGGCAACCGGTGCCAGGACCTCGCGGGACAGGTCGCCGATGAGGCCGTTCCGGTCGCCGTCCCACTGGGCCGCCAGGGACAATAGGTACGGGGAGGGGAGGGTGGCCATCTTCGGCTCCGGCAGGTCGGCGTCGCCTTCCATCTCCTGAGGCACCTGGGCGGCAAGCCTCAGGGCGCCGACCGGCTCGGGGGCCCGGAAGAAGGAGTTGTTGTCGAACCACCGGACCAGGGTCCTGGCATCGAGTCCCTCGCAGATCCCGACGAGCGGCCGGAAGATGTCCTGCCAGCGCAGGAGCCCGTCGGAGAAGTAGTCCAGGCCCGCCTCCCGCTGGACCCGGATGAAGTCCTCCCGGTCGGCCTCGAAGGCGAGATCGACCTCCTCCGGCGACGTCCGGCCACGCTCGAAACCTCGAGTTGCCGTGACCACCTCGTCGGACCGAGGGTAAATCCCGTGCTGGTATGCGGCGATTCGCTTCGTCATGGGAATTGCAGGGTCCTCCTGATCCAGAACGCGTGCTCGGATCCTCGCCGCACGAGCAAGGGCACGCGCCGGATGGCTCGCTTAGCCCGCAGACTCTACTAGGACCGGGGTTGACTGCTCGACGATCTCACCCTATGCTCCGCCAACGATGTCTCTCGTCCTGAACTGGCAGTGGGCCTGGCGCCCTCGGGTGGGGCGGGAGCACGTCGTGACCTGACGTAGCCGCACACATAGCCCGCTCCACTCGAGACCTTCCGAACCCGGAGGGTCTCTTTAGTTTTGGCGGAGAGCAGATGATCACGAGCGATACCGACATCCACACCGATCTCATCACCCCCTTGGGGGCGTACCTTCGCGTGCGCGACTCGGGCCCGAGCTTCCTGCTCGAGTCCGTCGACCAGGGCCGGCTGGGCCGCTACAGCTTCGTGGGGTGGGGCTCCCGCCTCGTAGGCTTCGAGGAAGCCGAGCGGGAGCTCGCGGCCGGAGCCGCGGTCGTCGGCTACCTCGGCTACGACCACATCGCGAAGCTCGAGCCCGTCCGCCTCCCCGAGGATGGCCCGGACGCCCCCGAGAGCCGCTTCGTCGTCTCGGAGGGCATGCTCAGGTTCGACCACGCCGCGAACGTGGCGGAGGTGATCGCCGGCGATCGGGAGGGGATCGTCGGGCGGCTGGGCGCCCCGCTGCCTCCGCCCATCCGGCCCTGCCGCCGGGCGAGTGGCCGGACCCTGCGCCTCCCGTCCCGGGCTCGCTACGAGTCGGCCGTGCGAAGGGCAAAGGAGCACATCCGGGCCGGAGACGCCTACCAGATCGTTTTGTCGCAACGTGCCGAGCGAAGGACGGGCGCATCCGCGGTGGATCTCTATCGGAGCCTCAGGCGGATCAATCCGTCTCCCTACCTCTTCCTGCTAGAGCTCGGAGGCCTGTCGCTGATCGGCTCGTCCCCGGAGACCCTGGTGAAGCTCGAGGGCAGACGGGCCAGCGTCAACCCGATCGCCGGGACCGCCCCGCGAGGAGACGGCGACGTGGAGCGTCTGCTCGCCTCGGAGAAGGACCGTGCCGAGCACGTCATGCTGGTCGACCTCGGCCGGAACGACCTCTCCCGGGTCTGCCTCCCCGGGACGGTACGCGTGGAGCGGTTCCTCCAGCCGGAGCGCTTCTCCCACGTCACGCATCTGGTCTCGGAGGTGGTGGGCGAGCTGGGGCCGGGCATCGCGCCGTTCGATCTCCTGCGCGCCTGCTTCCCGGCCGGAACGGTGACCGGGGCTCCGAAGGTGCGCGCGATGCAGATCATCTCGGAGCTGGAGGGCTACCGCCGCGGCCCGTACGCGGGAGCGGTCGGGTATGCGCTTCCGGGCGGTGCCTTCGATACGTGCATCGCCATCCGGATGATCGTCCTCGCGGACGGGGTCGCCCGTCTCCAGGCGGGCGCGGGGATCGTGACCGATTCCGATCCCTCCGCCGAGCACCGCGAGTGCCTGAGCAAGCTGGCGGCCCTCGAGGCCGCCATCGACGCCGGGGAGGCCGGATGATCCTGCTGGTCGACAACTACGACAGTTTCACGTACAACCTGGCGCACCTGCTCCAAATGCTCGGGGCCGAGGTCAACGTGATCCGCAACGATCGGATCGACGCCGACGAGGCGGAGGCTCTCGGCCCGAGCCACCTCGTGATCTCCCCGGGTCCCGGCCGTCCGGCCGAGGCCGGAGCGGTGATCGAGATCATCGAGCGCCTGGCGCCCCGCGTCCCCACGCTCGGTGTGTGCCTGGGCCATCAGGCCATCGTTGAGGCGTTCGGAGGCGAGATCGGCCGGGCCAAGCGGCTGGTCCATGGGAAGGCCAGCCCGATCCATCACGACGGCCGAGGCCTCTTCCACGGGCTACCGCAGCCGCTCGAGGGAGGGCGGTACCACTCGCTCGCGGCGGTCAGGGTTCCCGATGCGTTGGAGGTCTCGGCGACGACGGATGACGGCGAGGTGATGGCGGTGCGCCACCGCGAGCTTCCCATAGACGGCATCCAGTTCCACCCGGAGTCGGTCCTCACGCCGCTCGGCCCCGAGCTGGCGAAGCGCTTCCTTCAAGGACGGAGGTGAGGGGCATGGTGATCACGGAGGCCCTTGCCCGGCTGCTCGAGGGTCACGACCTGTCCCGCGATCAGTCGCGCGAGGTGATGGACCAGATCATGCAGGGGGAGGCGACGCCCGCCCAGATCGGCGGGTTCCTCGTTGCCCTCCGCGTCAAGGGGGAGACGGCCGAGGAGATCGCCGGCTGCGCGGAAGCCATGCGGCAGCACGTCCTGCCCGTGCGCCCGGAGCGGCGGGACCTGATCGACACGGCCGGCACCGGCGGCGACGGAGCCCGCACGCTAAACATCTCGACGACGGCGGGGCTGGTGGCGGCGGCCGCCGGAGCGAGTGTCGCGAAGCACGGCAACCGCGCCGTCTCGTCGCGCTCGGGATCCGCCGACGTGCTGGAGGCGCTCGGGTTCAGCCTGGACCTCGAGCCGTCCGCGATCGCCTGCTCGATCGATCGGTTCGGCTTCGGGTTCCTGTTCGCGCCCGCGCACCACCCGGCCATGCGTCACGCGGGACCCGTTCGCAGGGAGCTCGCGACCCGAACCGTGTTCAACATCCTCGGTCCGCTCACGAACCCGGCGGGGGCGAGCGCGCAACTGATCGGCGTGTACTCCGCGGAGCTGGTGCCCAAGATCGCCGGGGTGCTCGCGCTGCTCGGCGCGCGGCGGGCTCTCGTGGTGCACGGCGCCGGCGGGATCGACGAGCTCTCCCCGGCCGGCCCCAGCCTGGCCTACGAGGTGAAGCAAGGCGATGTCCGCGAAGGCGAGATCGACCCCCGAGAGCTCGGCCTCCCCGTCTGCTCACCGGAGGACCTCGCCGGGGGCACGCCCGCCGAGAATGCGGCGACCGTCCGGGCCATCTTCGACGGCGCCAGGGGCCCGAAGCGAGACGCCGTGCTCCTGAACGCCGCCGCGGCCCTCATGGTGGCCGGCATGGTCGGCGACCTCCGGGAGGGGCTGGCCCTGGCAGCGGAGGCGGTCGACTCGGGCGCCGCCGGAGAGCGCCTCGAGGAGCTCATCGGCTTCTCCCGGAAACGGGCGGTGAAGGCGTCGTGACCAGGTTCCGGGACCGGCTCGCCGCACCCGGCCTTCAGGCCATCGCCGAGGTGAAGCGCCGCTCGCCCTCCGCGGGGGATCTCCGCCCGGACGCCGATCCGGCGCCGCTCGCCGCGTCGTTCGAGCGGGCCGGAGCGGCGGCCGTCTCCATCTTGGTGGACGGACGGTTCGGGGGCTCGCTCGAGGACCTCCGGGCGGCCCGCGCCGCCACCGGCCTGCCGCTCCTCGCCAAGGGGTTCTTCCATCGGGAAGAGGACCTCCTTCAGGTGCGAGATGCCGGCGCGGACGCCGTGTTGCTCCTCCTTCGCGACCTGAACGACGCCGCGGCCGCCGGTCTCCAGGCCCTCGCCCGGAGCCTCGGGATGGATGCTCTCGTCGAAGCCCACGACGCGGTGGAGCTCGCGCGCGCCGTCCGGCTCGGCGCAGACCCGATCGGCATCAACGCCCGTGACCTTCGGACCTTTCGGATCGACCGCCGCGCTCAGCTCGATCTGGTGGCCGAGGCCCCGCGGGACCGCGTGGTGGTGGCTGAGAGCGGCATCGAGACTCGGGCGCAGGGGGCGGCGGCGGAGCTTGCCGGCGCCGACGCCATGTTGGTTGGGTCCTCGTTGATGCGCGCCCCGGACCCGCAGGAGAAGCTCGCCGATCTCATCTCCCGACCGCTCGTGAAGGTCTGTGGGCTGACCCGGGAGGAGGACGTGGCCGCCGCCGTCGAGGCGGGAGCGGACATGGCCGGGTTCGTGCTCGCCGAGAGCCCGCGCCGCGCGGCCGCGCTGCTGCCGGTTCCGGAGACAGCGCTCTCGGTGGCGGTGTTCGTGGGACGGGCCGCCGACGCGGGCGCCGACCTGGTCCAGTTGTACGGGGGGGAGGACGGCCACCGGACCCGCGACGGGGTGCTCCTGCGGGGAGGAAAGGAGGTCGCCACCGTGCTGGACCTGCCCTGGGCCGGTACCGACGACGGCCACTGGGCCCGGGCCGCCGCCGCGAGCGGGCGCGTGATGCTTGCCGGCCGACTCTCGCCCGAGAACGTGGGGGAGGCGATCGAGGCGACCAGGCCCTGGTGCGTCGATGCCAGCAGGAGCCTGGAGTCGGCTCCCGGGATCAAGGATCACGCTCGCATGCGCTCGTTCGTGCAGGCCGCGCGGGTGGGGCGATGACGGACCGAGCGGCCGGGTACTACGGACCCTACGGGGGGCGCTACGTCCCCGAGACCCTCATCCCCGCTCTCGACGAGCTCGCGGCGTGCTGGGGCGAGGTCAGGGACGACCCGGGATTCCTCGCCGATCTCGAGCACCTGGGGCGCACGTACGTCGGTCGGCCCACGCCGCTCTACCCGGCGCGGCGCCTGTCGCCCGGCCGGCGGATCTACCTGAAGCGCGAGGACCTCTGTCACACGGGAGCGCACAAGATCAACAACGCGCTCGGGCAGGCCCTCCTCGCGGAGCGCATGGGGAAGCGGCGGATCGTGGCCGAGACGGGCGCCGGACAGCACGGGGTGGCGGCAGCCACGGTCTGCGCCAGGTTCGGGTTCGAGTGCGTGGTCTACATGGGCTCCGAGGACATGCGCCGACAGCGGCCGAACGTGGACCGGATGCACCTGCTGGGGGCCGAGGTGCGGCCCGTCGAGTTCGGCACGAGAACGCTGAAGGAGGCGGTCTCCGAGGCCATCCGGGATTGGATCACGAACGTCGAGACCACCCATTACATGATCGGGTCCTGCGTGGGCCCCCACCCTTACCCCGCGATCGTCAGGAGCCTCCAGGCGGTGATCGGTCGGGAGGCCAGAGCCCAGGTCCTCGATGCCGAGGGACGGCTGCCGGAGGCCGTAGTGGCCTGCGTGGGGGGAGGCTCCAACGCCATCGGGCTGTTCGCCGGGTTCATCGATGACCCGCAGGTCCGGCTGATCGGCGTGGAGGCAGCCGGTGCCGCCAGCCTGGCAGCGGGCCGCGCGACGGTGCTCCACGGCGCGCGCTCGTTCGTCCTGGCCGACGGGGACGGCCAGATCCTGGACGCGCATTCGATCTCGGCCGGGCTCGACTATCCGGGCGTGGGCCCGGAGCACGCGTTCCTGCGCGACTCCGGGCGGGCGGAGTACGCGACCGCCACGGACGATGAGGCGCTGGAGGCCTTCCACCTGCTCGCGCGAAGCGAGGGAATCATCCCCGCGCTCGAGCCCTCGCACGCGCTTGCCCGCGCCCTCGAGATCGACGCGGACCTGCTCCTCGTCGGCCTATCGGGCCGGGGGGACAAGGACCTTGGGGTGGTGGGGTCGCCTTGAAGAAGCTCTCGATCTACCTCATGGCGGACCCGGAGATCGCCGATCACGCCGAGGCCGCGGTGGAGGCAGGGGCGGACCTGCTCGAGATCGGGTTTCCATTCTCCGATCCGCTCGCGGACGGTCCCGTTATCCGCCGGGCCGCACAGCGCGCGCTCGCGCTGGGGTTGCGGACCCCGGTGTGCCTGGAACTGCTCGCGGAGATCCGATCCCGGGTGGGGGTCCCACTGGTCCCGATGACCTACGCCTCGTTGCTCGAGGCCTACGGCTACGAAAGCTTCTCCGCGGACGCACGGGCCGCCGGCGCGAGCGGCGTCATCGTGGCGGACCTCCCGATCGAAGCACACCCCGACCTCGAGCGCGTGCAGCTCGTCGCGCCCACCACCCCGGCCGACCGCATCAGGCTGGCCGCGGAGAGAACGCAGGGCTGGCTGTACCTGGTCACCGTGACCGGGACCACCGGGGCGCGTTCGGGCCCGTTCGCCCAGCTCGGGCCGCTGGTGAACCGCGCTCGATCGGTCACGAGCGTGCCCCTACTCGCCGGCTTCGGGATCGCGACTCCCGAGCAGGCGGCTCAAGCCGCGGAGCTCGCCGACGGAATCGTGGTCGGCAGCCGAGCCGTCGAGGTGGCGGAGGGATCGGGGGCCGGGGGACTGCGCGAGTACGTGGCATCGCTGCGAGAGGCGATCGACTTCACCGCCGGGGTTCGCGCAGGATAGGCTTCGTGTGACCGAGACCCCGGAGGTGACACGGTGACGAGCGACGCGATCGACGCGCTGGCAAGCGTCGTCCCGGCGCAGGCGGTCTCCGGCCGCGGCTCCGCCCCTGCCCCGCGCGGCAGATCGAGGCGGCGCGACCGATCCCTCGGGAAGCGGGGCGCCGGCATCCTCTCGCAGGTATCCCTGTTCTCGGGCCTCTCGAAGCGCCAGGTGCGTCGGCTCGCCGAGGTCGCCGACGAGGTAGCCTTCCGCCCCCGGCAGGCCGTCGTGGAGGCAGGCATGCTGGGGGGAACCTTCTACGTGATCCTCGAGGGCGAGGCGAGGGTGGTCCGCGACGGGAAGACCGTTGCGCGCCTCCTCCCCGGCGAGTTCTTCGGGGAGATCTCTCTGCTCGATGGCGGCCCGAGGACCGCGTCGGTCGTCGCCGACACGCCGCTCGTCGTCGTCCGCATCTTCAAGCGCGCGTTCGACAAGCTCCTCGCGGAGGAGCCGCAGGTCTCGTTGAAGATCCTCGAGGTCGTCGCTCGCCGCCTGCGCGAGGTACAGCGCCCTCTGCTCGGATAGCCCGCCGGCCCGGCCCGATCTCCCCTGCCGCGCCTGTTCGGGTCCCACGGACGCGATACCCTAGATGTCGAACCCTGCGGTCACTGAAGGAGGCGGCCGGGCGCGCCCGGCGACAGGCAGGATGGTCAAATCGGTCGAGGAGAGGGACCGCGTCGTCATCCGGTTCGCCGGCGACTCGGGCGACGGGATGCAGCTCACCGGCGACCGGTTCACCAACTCGACGGCGATCCTCGGGAACGACCTCGCGACGCTCCCGGACTTCCCGGCCGAGATCCGCGCCCCCGCCGGGACCGTCCACGGCGTCTCCGCGTTCCAGATCCAGTTCGGCGACCACGACATCCTCACGCCCGGCGATCACCCGAACGTGCTGGTGGCCATGAACCCGGCGGCGCTCCGCGCCAACCTGGAGCTCGTCGAGCGCGGCGCCACGATCATCCTGAACGAGGACGCGTTCATCCAGCGGAACCTCGAGAAGGCTGGCTTCGCGACCGATCCGCTAACCGACGGGACGCTCGACGGCTACCGGGTCTACCGCGTGCCGATGACCTCCATCACCCTTCGGGCGGTCGAGGAGCTCGGCCTCAGCAAGAAGGAGGGCGAGCGAGCCAAGAACATGTTCGCCCTGGGCCTGGTGTCGTGGATGTACGGGCGCCCGACGGACGTGACCCTCAATTGGCTCGAGCGGAAGTTCGGCGGCAAGCCGCAGGTGCTCGACGCAAACGTGGCCGCCTTCAAAGCGGGCTACAACTTCGGTGAGACCACCGAGCTGTTCGCCCACTCCTTCGAGGTCAAGCCTGCGCCGTCCCGGCCGGGCAGGTACCGCAACATCTCGGGGGCGACGGCCCTGGCGTGGGGCCTCGTCGCCGCGAGCCAGCGAAGCGGCCTGCCCTTGTTCTACGCTAGCTATCCGATCACCCCGGCTTCGGAGCTTTTGCATGAGCTCTCGCGTCTCAAGAACTTCCGCGTGCGCACGCTCCAGGCCGAGGACGAGATCGCCGCCGCCAACGTCGCGCTCGGGGCCGCGTTCGCCGGCCATCTGGGCGTCACCGGCACCAGCGGTCCCGGGATGGATCTCAAGGCCGAGACGCTCGGGCTCGCGGTCACGATGGAGCTCCCCATGGTCGTGGTCGACGTCCAGCGCGCGGGCCCCTCGACCGGGATGCCGACCAAGACGGAGGCCGCCGACCTGCTTCTCGCGATGTTCGGGCGCCACGGCGAGTCGCCGCTGCCGATCGTGGCGCCGTCCTCGCCGTCGAACTGCTTCCACGCCGCCATCGAGGCCTGCCGGATCGCCGTGAAGTACCGAACGCCTGTGATCCTGCTATCCGACACGTTCCTCGCGAACTCCTCCGAGCCCTGGCTGATCCCGGACGCCGACTCGCTGCCGGTGATCGATCCCGGCTTCGCTACGGGGCCGAACGCGGGCACCGAGTTCATGCCGTACCTCCGCGACGAGAACCTCGCCCGTCCGTGGGCCGTTCCCGGGACGCCGGGACTCCGCCACCGCATCGGGGGCCTGGAGAAGGAGGACGGCGGCGGCGACATCAGCTACGACGCGCACAACCACGAGCGGATGACGCACCTGCGCGCGGCGAAGGTCGAGAAGGTCGCCGACGACATCCCTCTGCTCGAGGTGAACGACGAGAGCGGCGAGGCCGACCTGCTGGTCCTGGGGTGGGGCTCGAGCTACGGCACGATCATGGCCGCCGCCCTCCGGGTCCGCGATCGGGGGATGAAGCTGGCCATCGCGCACCTAACGCATCTCAACCCGCTACCGCGGAACACGGGCGAGGTCGTCCGTTCCTATCCGAACGTGCTCATCCCCGAGATGAACATGGGGCAGCTCGCCCTGCTGATCCGGGCGCGATTCCTGGTGGACGCCAGGAGCTTCACGAAGGTCCAGGGGCTCCCGATCTTCGCCGAGGAGCTCGAGTCGGAGATCATCGAGGCGCTCCGATGAGCGAGGAGCGCGCAGTGCAAGCGATCGGGGACGGCCGCGCCGAGCAGGAGGAGTCGGCGGTAGGAACCCTTACGAAGAAGGACTTCACCAGCGACCAGGAGGTCCGGTGGTGCCCAGGGTGCGGCGATTACGCCATCCTCGCCGCCGTCCAGGGGTTCTTCCCGGAGCTGGGGATTTCGTCCGACAAGGTCGTGTTCGTGACCGGGATCGGATGCGCCGGGCGCTTCTCGTATTACATGGACACGTACGGGATGCACGGCATCCACGGGCGGGCGCCCGCTCTCGCTACGGGCATCGCCACGGCGCGGCGAGACCTGTCGGTCTGGATCGTGACCGGCGACGGCGACGCGCTCTCGATCGGCGGCAACCACCTGATCCACGCGCTCCGCCGCAACATCAACGTCAAGGTCCTCATGTTCAACAACCAGATCTACGGGCTGACCAAGGGCCAGTACTCGCCGACCAGCGAGGAGGGGAAGGTCACGAAGTCCACCCCGTTCGGCTCGCTCGATCACCCGTTCAACCCGATCGCGCTGGCGCTCGGGGCCGAGGCGACGTTCGTCGCCCGAACCCTCGACAACGACCGGCAACACCTGACGGGGGTGCTCCGCCAGGCCGCGGCTCATCAAGGGACCGCGTTCGTGGAGATCTACCAGAACTGCAACGTCTTCAACGACGGCGCGTTCGACCTGCTACGGGAGAAGTCGCATGGTCTGGAGAACCAGATCCGCCTGGAGCACGGTGAGCCGATCGTCTTCGCCGACGGACGGCGCTGCGTGGCGGTGGGGGACAACGGCCGTCTGGTGATCGAGGAGACCGCGAACGTCGCGCCCGAGCGGATCGTCGTCCACGACGTTCACGGTCGGCCCTCGCTGGCGTTCGCCCTCGCGCATCTCTCCACGGGCCCGACGCAGCCCACCGCCATCGGCGTGTTCCGCGAGGTGGAGCGCCCCGTCTACGGCGAGGCGATGGAGGAGCAGATCCAGCGGGCCACGGAACGGCTGGGCCCGGGCGATCTCGCGAAGCTGCTCTCCTCCGGAGACACGTGGGAGGTCACGTAGCAGCCAGTCCTCCGGCGCGTCGGCGGAAGCGCGCCATGGCCTTCGACGACAGGGCGTCCATCTGACGGAGCTCGCCGACCAGCTCGGTCAGCGTGGTCACGAGCCGGTCGATGTCTCCTTCGGTCGTCGTCGGGCCCACCCCGACCCTGAAGGCCGGCGTCTGCGGAACCCCCATGGCTTCCAGCACGGGCGAGGGGTCGGAGGCCGCGCCGGAGCAGTTCGAGCCGACGGATAGACGGAAGCCCCGGTCGTCCAGCGCCATCATCAGGACTTCGGCGTCGAGGTCGGGAACCGAGAAGCACACGAGGTGAGGGACCCGTTGGGTTGGGTGGCCGTGGAGCGAGACGCCGGGCAGTCGTCCCTCGATGCCCGCCCGCAGCCGATCCGTCAGGGACCACTGGCGGGCGGCCCGGTCGCCCATCTCCTCGAGGGCGGCCGACACCGCGGCGGCCATCGACGCGATGCCGGGCACGTTCTCCATGCCGGACCGGCGCTTGCGCTCCCGGTCGTCGCCGCAGGGGTAGGCGGCCACGGGGACGCCGCGGCGGACGTAGAGCGCACCCACGCCAGGGGGGCCGCCGAACTTGTGGGCGGAGAGGGAGAGCAGATCGACCCCGAGCCCGCCCACGTCCACGGGCAGCCGTCCGACCGTCTGGCAGGCGTCGGTGTGGAACAGCACGCCCGCCTCCCGGCAGAGGCGCGCGGCCTCGGCGATGGGCTGCATCGTTCCCACCTCGTGGTTGGCGTGCTGGACGGAGGCGAGCAGGGTCCCCGGCATCCGGACCTCCGCCGCGAAGGCGTCCAGGTCCAGGCGGCCCCAGTCGTCGACAGGAACGAGCGTGACCTGGAGGCCATCGGCCTCCAGCGTGTGGCAGACGCCGCCGACGGCGGGGTGCTCGACGTGGCTCACCACGATCCGCTTCCCGATCTCACGGATGGCCCGCACGCCTCCCCAGATCGCGAGGGCTACGGACTCCGTTCCCCCGGAGGTGAAGACGATCTCGTCCGGCTGGGCTTCGATCGCCTCGGCTACCGATGCCCTCGCCTCGTCCAGGAGACGACGTGCGGCCTGCCCGTCGGCGTGGAGCCTCAGGGGATCTCCGTACGTGTCCAGGGCGGCCAGGAACGCGGCTCTCGCCGGTTCCGAGAGCGGCGTGGCGGAGCCGTTGTCGAGGTAGGTCTCGGCTTGCATCAACACCGCCCGGATACTCGAAAATCGCAGGTAGACGCCGGAAAAGCCGATGCTATCATGGCCTCCGGCGCACCTCAGATCCGAAGGCCCCTTGGAGTCTCCCCAATGACCAGGCGAGCATCCAGATCCTCAAGCGAACCCCCACCCCCCGAGCCTCCGGCGCGTCGGTCCGTGCCCGCGCGTTCTTGTGAGGTGTGCGGGATCAAGCTGTCCGGCTACAACCCCGGCCCCAACTGCTGGCACCACACGATCGGCTATCCGTGGCGGGGCCCGACGGCCAAGCCCAAGTACTGACGTGCGGCTGCCCGGCAGACGCTACGGCGTGGCCGGTTCCTTGTCCTTCAGGAAGACCATCCAGTAGACGACGCCGGCGATGACCGCCCCAGCGATCGGCCCAGCCCAGTAGACCCACCAGTCCGTCCAGGTCCCGGATATGAGGCCCGGTCCGAACGTCCGAGCCGGGTTCATGCTCGCCCCCGTGAGGGGGCCTCCGGCCAGGATGTCGAACGTCAGCACGAGCCCGATCGTTAGCCCGGCCGTCTTGCCGAACGGTCCGCGGTCGTCGACCGCCGTCCCGTAGACCGCGAAGACAAGGAAGAACGTGAGGATGGCCTCGAGCAGGATGCCCTTTCCGACGCCGAGGCCCGGTGCCAGGACCGGAGTTCCGAGCGCAGCGGCCCGCCAAAGGGCCCCCGGCACCGTCAGGCGGAGGAGCAGCGCCCCGAAGGTGGCGCCGGCCAGCTCGGCGATGACGAGGACGATCATCCGTCCCGTGGCGAGCTTGCCCGTCACCCACAGGCCGATGGCGACCGCGGGGTTGACGAGGCCTCCGGATATGTGAGCCGTCACCGAGACCACGACGGCGAGAACGATCCCGTGCGCAAGCGCGACGCCGACCAGCCCGCTTCCCAGCCCGTTGGCCGCCATGACCACCGAGCCGGCGCCTATGAAGATGAGCGCGAACGTCGCGATGAACTCGGCGACGGCCGCCTTCGAGGTCGATTCCAACTTCCCTCCTCCCGTTCAGCGTGATCGGTTGCCGTGCCCGGGGAAAGCGGTCCGGCCCGGCTCCCGCGCGACGATAGTGCATGCGCTCCGGCCGGACAAAGCGGCGGGTCGGCGCCCGGTAGAATGCGGGATGTGAACGTGCTGCTCGTGTCCCCCGACCCGGAGTCACGTGATCTCATGAGACTCGCCGTCGGCAGCATCGAGCGCAGACTCGGCGTGTCGCTCGAGTTCATCGAGGCTGGGGACGGGGAGCGGGGCATCAAGGTGGCGTGGCGCGAACGCCCGGACGTCGTGGTGGCCGACGAGATCGCCTCCCGGGCCGGGGCGTTCGCCCTGGCCAAGGACCTGCGCGGGGCGGAGGAGCCCTACGCTGGAGCAATCGTGATCCTGCTCGATCGCAAGCACGACGCGTGGCTGGCGAAGTGGTCGGGTGCCGATGCGTGGTTCGTGAAGCCGTTCGACCCGTTCGAGCTGGCCGACAGGGTGCTGGAGCTCGTGACCTCGAAGGAGCGCGCGTGAAGATCAAGGGGACGTGTCAAAGCTGCGGCCGGGAGTTCCTCGTCGAGCAGGTGCTGCAGAACGGCGGCAGGTGCCCGTGGGACGGCAAGCCGTTCCAGCCCGACTACGCGGCGGTCCTGGTCGAGGCGCTCCGGGCCGCGGAGGCGGCCGGTAGCACCCTCGAGAACGCCCTGGAGAAGACGGCCGACATCCATCCGGGCTTCGTGCTCCACGCAGACTCGGTGCTGTCCCTGGTGCGGGAGCACTTGGAACGGCTGGAGAAGGCGCACGGCGGCTCGTGACGAGGCCGCGTTGACCTCCACTCGCGGCGGCTTCCGCGTGAGCGTGGAGGAGTCGGACGGAGGTTGGCGCGTGGCGGTCCTCGATCCGGCCGGGGAGGTCGCGTCCGAGCGCGCCTGCCGGGACGAGGCGGAGGCCCGCACCTTCGCATCGACGGTCGGTCAGCACATCCACTGGTTGTCGGAGGAGAAGTTCCGGGAGTACTACCGGCTCCGGGAGGCCGGCGAGGGGGGCGACTGATGGGGTTCAACGCGATGCAGCCCGGGAAGGTCAAGCGCGGCGACATCGTCATGCTCGTCTCGGCCATCGTGGTGATCGTCGCGCTCATCCTCTGGGCCGTCCGGTAGGGAATGGACGAGGCCGAGCTCGGGGCGCTCGATTTCTGCCACGTGATCACGACCGGCCGCAAGTCCGGGAGTCCCCACACAATCGAGATCTGGTTCGCGCTGCACGAGGGCCGGGTGTTCGTGCTCTCCGGAGGAGGGGCGCGGTCGGATTGGGTCCAGAACATCGTGGCCGAGCCCACGGTCGGGCTTCGGCTCGGCGACCGCGAGCTGATCACGAAGGCCCGGATCGTCGAGGATCCCGAGGAGGATGTGCTTGCCAGACGCCTGCTGCTCGAGAAATACGGTCCCAGGCATGAGGGAGACCTCGACGAGTGGGGACGAACGGCGCTGCCGATCGAGATCGAGTGGTTCGACGGAAGCTGAGCGCCAAGTCACTGGCCGCGGTCGTCGTAGACGTACCCGCCGCCCTGGAAGTACGCCACGTATGCCATCTGGTCCACCTGTTGGGCGACGACCGCGCATTTGCATCCGGTGTGAGCCCGGTCGGTGGCCATGGCCTCTGAGGACGCGTACACGCGATGGGTCGAGTGGCTCTTGCACGCGCGGCAGGCCCCGGCGGACGGCGAGAATTGGTAGATCGTCGGGGCCGGGCGATCCTCGTCCTCGGGCCGCGCAGGGGCGGACGGCGGCGCCGGGGTGGGCGAGATCGGGCCGGCGCCCATGAGCAGGCCCAGGAGGGCACCCAGCAGGAGCGCAAGCCCTGCCGGAGCGAACGCGAGAAGCGGCGAGAGTGGGAGGATGCAGAACTGCTGGAGAAGGATCGGCGCCCCGAGGCCGCCGAGCAGCCCCGCGGAGCCGAATCGCGTGGCGAGCCTCGGCCTCGACGCCCGTCGCCGCCTTCGCAGCCCGAGAACGAGCAGGATGGCGGCGAGAACGACGAGGCCGGCTCCGGCTCCGCCCGCCACGGTGGACAGTGGACTCTTGCCCTCGACGCAGACGTAGGCGGTTCCCGAGCAGATGACCCGGCCTGTATCTCCTATGGCCTGGCCCCTCACCCGGTACAGGCCCACGCCGGCCCACGCGTAGCGCTCGACGGATGCCTCGCTCAGCCACGTCGTGTCGTTTGTGGCGTGGCGCTCCACCAGCTCGATCCGGAACCCGGCGACGGAGAGGCCGACGTTCACGAACGTCACCACCTGGCCGTTTGTGGTCTGTCCTGAGTAGGGGATCGTTTCTCGGTAGTCGACCGGGACGGCCGAGCCCGGCGTGTCGATGTCCTCGACCGACCGGCCGGCGAGCGTCGCGGTGCAGGGGCCGAGGACGTCGGCCGAGGCAGGGGCCGGGACGGCGAGCGATACGACGGCCGCCAATGCGAGCGCCGCGGAAACGCGTCCCGCGCGCATCGGCTAGGCGGCGCGCTCCAGCACCATCGCCATTCCCTGGCCGCCTGAGATGCAGAGCGTGGCGAGGCCGAGCGAGGCGCCCCGCTCCCGCATCTCGTAGGCGGTGGTGAGCACGATCCGGGCGCCGCTCATCCCGATGGGGTGCCCGAGCGCGATCGCGCCCCCGTTGACGTTCAGCCGATCGTGGTCGAACTTCAGCTCGCGGTCGCAGGCCAACACCTGAGCGGCGAAGGCCTCGTTTAGCTCGACCACGTCGAAGTCCGACAGCGAGAGTCCGGTCACTTCGAGGATCTTGCGGACGGCCGGGACCGGGGCGATGCCCATTATCGCGGGGTCGACCCCGGCGGAGGCGTAGGCCGCGATTCGGGCGAGAGGCTCGCGGCCTTCGGTCTTCGCGCGCGACTCGGACATCAGGACGACCGCCGCCGCCCCGTCGGTGATACCCGAAGCGTTGCCGGCCGTTACGGTTCCGTTCTCGGCGCCGAACACGAGCGGAAGCTTCGCGAGGGTCTCCAGGGTGGTGTCGTCGCGGGGGTGCTCGTCCTCGGTCACCGCGACGGCGGCGCCCTTCCCAGCCGGCACCTCGACGGGGAACATCTCGGCCCCGCGCCGTGCCTTCCCGGCCTTGGCCTTCCGCTGGCTGGCGAGCGCGAACTCGTCCTGCTCCTCGCGGGGGATGTCGTACTGTCGGGCCAGGTTCTCGGCGGTCTCGCCCATCACGAGCCCGCAGAGTGGGTCGAGGAACCCGTCGCGGTACATCCCGTCGAGGATAGTCGCGTCGCCCAGCCGGTACCCGAGACGCATGCGGTCGAGAAGGAACGGCACCCGGGTCATGTTCTCCATGCCACCGGCGACCGTGACCTCGGCGTTGCCGAGCATGATCTGCTCGGCGGCGAGCTGGATGGCCTTGGTGCCGGACCCGCACGCCATGTTCACGTTGTAGGCGTTTACCTTTTGTGGGATGCCGGAGCGAACGGACACCTGCCGGCCGGTGTTCGGGCCGTTGCCGGCTTGGCGGGCGTGGCCGAAGACCAGCTCCTGCACCTGCCCCGGCTCGACTCGGGCGCGGCGGAGAGCCTCCTTCGTGGCTGCGACGCCGAGATCCACTGCGGGGACCTCCGCGAATGCGCCCAGGAACTTGCCGATTGGCGTGCGGGCGCCCTCGAGGATGACCGCGCGCTCCATGTGTCCGATTCTATCGACCGCGACCTCGGACG
>JBQTIP010000172.1:0-9920 GCA_052388025.1 Actinomycetota bacterium | reverse complement strand
GACTCCGTGCCCGCACGCCGACGGTGGGGCGTGTACCTGTACTGGGTCGCGATCCTCGCGATGGCCGTAGGCACGGTGGTGCTCACGATCCTGAACGGTCCGTACTTCGACACGATCGATGTAGATGAAGAGGAGGTCCTCTTCTACGTGTTAGTGGTGGCCTCGGTCGTGTACGCGTGGGTGGGCGGACTGATCCTCGCACGACGGCCGAACGCGATCGGGCTGCTCTGCTGCCTGATCGCCCTGGGGTTCGTCATGGCGGCGTCCGGCGGCGCCTACGCGATCTACGGCCTCGTCATGTCACCCCAGCCGCTTCCCGGGAGCAACTGGGCAGCGTGGGTGGGATCCTGGACGAGCGTCGCGGCCTTGGCGGGCCTCCCGATGATCCTGCTCCTGTTCCCCAACGGACATCCGCCGTCACGCCGCTGGCGCCCGGTCCTGTGGGCGGCGATCGCCGCCGCGGCCGGGCTTGCGACCCGGGCTGCCTTGAGCCCCGGTCCGATCGAAGGGCCGTGGGGCGATATAAGGGTCGTTGTCAACAACCCCCTGGGGGTCGCCTGGTCCGATCCGCTCGCGCTCCTCACGTTCCTCGTGTACCCCGTCGTGCCCGCC
Organism: Actinomycetota bacterium; assembly: GCA_052388025.1. Lineage (GTDB taxonomy): Bacteria > Actinomycetota > UBA4738 > UBA4738 > HRBIN12 > JBQTIP01. Next base: position 9,308 of record JBQTIP010000172.1, on the reverse strand, counting down.
TCCCTGGTTGCCCCGCTGATCCGCTACCGACGCGCCGGCCCGGAGGTCCGACAGCAGCTGCGGTGGATGGCCCTCATCCCCCTGTCCCTGCTCGTCACCTTCGTGCTCGCGATCGTCGTCACGAACGTGTTTCCGCGGACGCGGTTCGCCGACGCGGTGGGGACTCTGTGGTGGTCGATCGTGCCGTTCGGCAGCGTGATCGGGATCCCGGTCGCTGCCGCCGTCGCGATCCTCCGCTACCGCCTGTACGACCTCGACGTCGTTGTGAAGAAGACCGTCGTGTTCGCGGTCGTCGCGGCGATCATGACGGGCATCTACATCCTCGCGGTCGTCGCGATCCCGGCGGCGGTGTTGGGCACCGGCGGCACGACCGGCCTCGATGCACCCACGCTGATCGTCGCGGTACTCCTCGTCGTGACCTTCCCCTGGGTGCGGGCGAGGGCGCGACGGTTCGCGGACCGGGTCGTGTACGGTGGCCGCGCCGCGCCGTCCGAGCTGCTCTCGGAGTTCTCCGACCGCCTGGCCGAGACCTACTCGACCGAGGACGTGCTGCCTCGGATGGCTCATCTGTTGGGGACCAGCACCGGCGCGACCGAGGTGCGCGTGTGGCTCCGGGTCGCCGGCGAGCTCCGGCCGGTGACGGCATGGCCGCCCGATGCGCTCGCGGCGACGGCCCTTCGCATCTCCGGCGACGAGCTGCCCTCGTTCGAGGAGCGCACCGCCGCGTTCCCCGTTCGGCACCAGGGCGAGCTGCTCGGCGCCTTCACGGTCGCCACGCGGGCCAACGACCCCATGAACCCCTCGAAGGAGCGACTCGTGCGCGACCTCGCCGGGCAGGCTGGGCTCGTGCTTCGCAACGTCCGGCTGCTCGAGGACCTCCGCGAATCCCGGCGGCGGATCGTCACGGCCCAGGACGAGCGCGCGCGGAAGCTCGAGCGCGACATCCACGACGGCGCGCAGCAGCAGCTGGTCGCGCTCTCCGTGAAGCTCAGACTCCTCGATGCTCTGGCCGAGCGCGAACCCGCCAAGGCGCGGACGCTGGTGTCCGAACTGCAGGCGGACTCGGCGGACGCGCTCGAGAACCTCAGGGACCTGGCGCGGGGTATCTATCCGCCACTACTCGCCGACAAAGGCCTCCCAGCAGCGTTGCAGGCGCAAGCCCGCAAGTCGCCGGTGCCTGTCGACATCGAGGCGAACGGCGTCGGCCGCTACCCCCAGGAGGTCGAGGCCGCCGTCTACTTCTGCTGCCTCGAAGCGCTCCAGAACGTCGCGAAGTACGCGGATGCGTCCAGGGCCCTGGTGCGGCTCACATCCCAGGACGGACAGCTCGCCTTCTCCGTCGAGGACAACGGCGCCGGGTTCGATCCTGGCTCGACCGCCCCTCGAGGTTCGGGCTTTCAGAACATGCTCGACCGGCTGGAAGCCCTGGGCGGCACATTCGATGTGGTCAGCGCCCCGGGCACAGGGACGACGGTCCAGGGGCGAGTCCCCGCCAGGGTCAGGGAGGAGAGGTGATCTCGGTGGCACAAGAGGCGACCCGGGTGCTGCGGGGGCTGGCCGTCGCGCTTCTCTCGGGGATCGCGGCCGGCCTGGTCGTCGGCCTCGGCGCCCGGATCGCGATGCGCGTCGTGACCTTGACCGAGGGAAGGCCGACGGAGTTCACGGCCGGAGGCACGCTGGGGATCCTCCTCGGACTCACCATCTTCGGCCTGCCCTTCGCCGGCCTCTTCGTGCTAGTGCGAGGTCACCTGCCCGAATCGACGACCCGAAAGGGGCTGCTCTTTGGCGCGGGGATGATGATCTTCCCCGGCCTGCTCTTCTTCCTTCCCTTCGGGCCGGGCTCGGAGCTCGTGAGCATCGGGTTCCCACCGCTCAACTACGCGATGTTCGCCGGCCTGTTCCTGCTGTTCGGGCTCGTCCTCGCCCTGGCGGCGGGATGGCTAGACGGGAAGCTGCCCCGGCGAACGGACCGTCAGCCGGCGGTTGCGGCTGCCCAGGCCTCGGAGAGCCGGTCGGGGCCGAACGCCGACTTTGGGATGTAGGCTGCGGCCCCGCACTCGGCGGCGCGGGGCGCGTACTCCTCCTCCTCGTAGGTGGACAGAAGGAGGATCACGACGCGGCCGTCGGACTCGGCCAGGATCTGCCGGGTCGCGTCGAGCCCGTTGATACCGGGCAGGTTCACGTCCATCAGCACTAGGTCGGGATCGAGCTCGCGGGCCTTCTCGATGGAGTCCTCGCCGGTCTCGGACTCGCCTGCGACCTCGAATCCGTCCGTGGCTTCCACGACCATGCGGGCGGCCTGCCGGAACGGCTCCTGGTCGTCCACTATCAGCACCCGAACGGTCATCTGCGCATTCTCCTCCAGGAGAATCGTCTCATCCGCCCACCCACCCCGACAGTGATGCCAGCACCACTCTTGGAGTGGGGCAGACCTAGGCCCGTCCCTCCGTCCCGACCCGCAGGAACGCCTGCTCCAGCACGAGGCGCGGGTTCAGGTTGAGGTCCTCGGCCAGGGCCGCGCGAGCCTCTTCTATGGCCCCGAGCCCGAGCGCGGTTGGAGTGATGGACGCGGGCGGATCGGGCGACTCGTCGAGGTTGATGAGCAGGTCCGGTCCGCCGCCGACCGCCGCTGCCACACGGTCCCGGAGCATGGAGGAGGCCGCGAGCAGAACCCAGTCCACGTAGTCGCGCTCGGAGCGCTTCACCCTGCGCTTGTGCCGCTCCTCCAGGCGCCTGATCGCGCCGCGGTATGCCTCTTCGGGTTGGCCACGCTCGTCGAGGAAGGGCGCGACCTCCGCGTCGAGCACGTCCTTCAGCCCCTTCCGATAGCCGGCGGCCGCCTCTAGGACGAGGTCGACGGCGACGAGCGCGCCCGCGGGTCCTTCCATGGCCCGGTCGAGCGCCCGCCGGCCGACTTCCCGGAACGAGAGCCCGTCCTCGGCGGTCGCGAGGCGCCGGGCCCGGCCGAGGTTGCCGCCGGCGAGCCGCGCGGCCAGCTCCGCGAGCCGCGGCTCCACGCCTTCCGCTTCCAGCGTCTCCACCACGAAGCGTTCGGCGAGCGGGCGGAACGTCACGACGTGACAGCGCGAGAGCACCGTCTCGGGGAGCTCGTCCGGTCGGGCCGACAACAGGAGCAGCACCGCATCGGCCGGGGGTTCCTCGAGCACCTTCAGCAGCACGTCGGCCGCCGCCGGGTTCAGGCGGTCGGCCTCACGGATGACGAAGATCTTGCGTCCTGGCTCCGGCGCGGTGCGGAAGGCGGGATGCCACACCTCCTCCCGGACGGTCTCGACGTGGATGTCCCGGCCTTCAGGCTCCACGAGGAACACGTTCGGGTGCCGGTCGCCCTCCGCCAGCCGGCACGCGCGGCACTCCCCGCAACCGCCGCGTTCGCACAGCAGAGCGGCCGCGAAGGCCCGAGCCGCGATCTGCTTCCCGCACCCCTCGGGACCGGCCAGTAGGTAGGCATGGTGCGGCCGCGTCGCCGCCTTCCTGAGGAACGCCATGGCGTCGTCCTGGCCGGGGACGCGTTCCAGCACCGGGCTAGTGCGGGCCATCGCCCCCGTCCCCACGCTCGCGGAGCACCCGCGCGAGCGCCTCGGCCACCTGCTCATGCACCTTCTCCGGTGCCTGCCCCGCGTCGATCACCACGAATCGCTCCGGATGCTCCTCCGCGATCTTCAGATAGGCATCGGCGACCTTGGCGTGGAAGTCCTCGTCCTCCATCTCGATCCGATCGGGCTCCGCGAGTGAACGAAGCAGTCCGGCCTCGGGCTCCAGGTGAAGGAGGATCACGAGGTCCGGGAACAGCCCCTGCGTCGCCCAGACGTTCAGGGTGAGCACGTCCGTCTCACCCAACCCCCTGGCCCAGCCCTGGTACGCGAGCGAGGAGTCGATGTACCGGTCGCACACGACCACCTTCCCCTCCGCCAGCGCGGGCCGGATGACGGTCGCAACGTGCTGCGCGCGGGCGGCCGCGAACATGAGCGCCTCGGTCCGGGGCTCGATGTTGCCGGAATCGTGGTCGAGCACGATCTCGCGGAGCCGTTCCCCCACGTCGGTACCCCCGGGCTCTCGTGTGATGAGCACGTCCACCCCCTGCGATTCGAGGTACTCCTTCGCCAGCCGGATCTGCGTGCCCTTTCCGGCCCCCTCAACGCCCTCGAACGCAATGAACAGGCCCCGGCTCGACGTGCGCTTGAGCTTCGGGATGAGGGCCAAGGGTGTGGGACGGCTCATCCGGAACCGCCGGAGGCCCCGGCGGGTGACCGCCCCGGCGAGGATCACCCCGAGCCCGGCTACCCAGAGGGCGATCCGGGTGCCGGAGAGATCCAGCCGCTGCTGCCCCACCGTGACCGAGTGGTTCCCCACCGCCGCGGCGAGGAGCGGGAACGCGGTGAGCGACAGGAACAGGCCCAGGCGCGACACGACCGTGAGTGATCCGAACGTGCGCCCGCGGAACTCGTCGGCGACGTTCTCCTGAAGCAGGGTGTATCCGGTCGCCCAGGTGGCCCCGCAGAAGAAGCCGAGCACGACAGTGAACACGGCGGCCATCGAGATGTTCGGCATCGCCGCGAGCACGAAGAGAGTCCCGGCGGCGGCGATCAGCGACAACGCGAACACGAACTCCTCGTGTTGCATGAGTCGCCGCAGCGCGTTCAGCGAGAGCATCCCGGCCACCATCCCGAAGCCGAAGGCGGTCACGAGGATCGGCCAGCCGGCCGTGCGGGCGCCCAGGGTCTTGGCCGCGAAGACCGGACCCAGCGACAGCACCGCCCCGACCGCGCTGAATGCGACGACGATGCCGAGGGTCATGGTCGAGGCGAGGGAGTGCTCCCGCAGGAACCTCGCCCCCTCGACGATGTCCCGACCCACCCGGCTCACGTCGAACCTCATCGCCTTCCTCGAGGCGGGGAGCCTGATCGGGATCCGGCTGACCATCAGCGCGGAGAACGCGAACGTCCCCGCGTCCAGCCACAGCGCCACCGACTCTGGATGCGTGGCGAAGTACGGCGCCCGAGCCCCGAGCCCCTTCGAGAACGTCGCGAGCAGCGCGGCGACCAGGCCGCCGATCGGGAGCATCCCATAGGTGGTGATGAGCCCGACGGAGTTCGCGTTCGCGAGCTGTCGGCGAGGGACGATGTTGGGGAGGCTCGCATCCCGCGCGGGGGTCCAGAGTAGGGACAGGCACTCGATGAAGAACGAGAGCAGGAAGATCATCCAGAGCTTTGGGAGGAACGGCATCGAGGCGTACATCGCGCCGCGGGCGACGTCGGCCGTCATCATGAGCCGCTTGCGATCCAGGGCGTCGACGATCGCGCCGGCGAACGGGCCGAACAGCACGGCGGGGAGCATCCTCGCCGTCATCACCGCGGCGACGGCGGAAAGGGCCGCGGCCGGCGTCGCCGAGAGGCGGGTCACGAGGGCGGTGACCGCGACGAAGCCCACCCAGTCCCCCAGCGACGACACGCTCATCGCCGCGAGCAGCCTCGAGAACGAGGGGTGGGTCAGCAGGTCGCGAAGCGTCGCCGACCGGGTCCCGCGGAGCGCAGCGACCTCGTCGGCGTAGCCGGACACTACCCCTCCGCCGCTGCCCCGGCCTCAGCGGGCACGATCGTGCTGCAGCTCGTGCACTTCGTGCCGCCGTCCTTTTGGAACACCATGAGGGAGCCGCAGCTCGGGCAGGGCTCGGTCGAGGGCTTCTGCCCCACCGTGAAGTCGCAGTCCGGATAGCGGTTACAGCCGTAGAAGACGCTCCCCCGCTTGCCCCGGCGGGCGCGCTTGACGACGAGCTCGCCCTCGCTGCACTTGGGGCAGGCGACGCCGGTCCGCTGCTCCTCCTTCTTGATGTAGCGGCACTCCGGGTAGCCGGAGCAGCCGATGAACGGCCCGAACCTCCCGACGCGCTTCACCAGCTGGCGGCCGCACTCGGGACAGGCCTCCTCGAGCAGCTCGGGCTCGGGCCGGACCTCGCCGTTCAGATCGCGCGTGTAGCTGCACTCCGGGTAGTTGGGGCACCCGACGAACTTACCGCGCCGGCCGAGCTTGACGACGAGCTTTCCGGGTTCCCGGCCCTCCGTGGGGCAGAGCGGGCACAGCTCGTCGAGCACCTCCGACGGACGCTCGATCTCGTTCTCCTTCTTCTCCAGGAGCCGTTCGAAAGGGCCGTAGAACTCGTCGAGCACCTGCACCCAGCCCATCTTTCCCTCGGCGATGTCGTCGAGCTCATCCTCCAACTTCGCGGTGAAGTTCACATCGACGATATCGGTGAAGTGCTCGACCAGTAGGTCGGTGACGACGTCGCCGACGTCCTCCGGGTAGAAGCGTCGCTCCTCGAGACGCACGTAGCCGCGATCCTGGATCGTGGAGATGATCGACGCGTAGGTCGACGGCCTGCCGATGCCGAGCTCCTCCAGGGCCTTGACGAGCGACGCCTCGCTGTACCGCGGCGGCGGCTGGGTGAGGTGCTGCTCGGGTAGGACCTCCAGGAGTCGGAGCGCCTGCTCCGCTGTGAGGCGCGGGAGCGAGGCCTCCGCGTCCTCGTCGGGGGCGTCGTCCCGGCCCTCGAAGTACACGCGCCGGAACCCGTCGAACTTCAAGGTCTGACCGGTAGCCCGCAGCAGGTATGGGGCGCCATCGCCTTTGGGGATGGCCTCGATGTCCACGGAAACCTGGTCGAACCGAGCCTCGGCCATCTGCGAAGCGACGGTCCGCCGCCAGATCAGCCGGTAGAGACGAGCCTGGTCGCGGTCGAGCGCCGACTCGACGCGGTCCGGAAGGCGTTTCGCGGAGGTCGGACGGATGGCCTCGTGCGCCTCCTGAGCGCCCCGCTGCTTCTTCCTGTAGCGGCGCGGCTTCGGAAGCACGTACTCGGCCCCGAACTGCTGGCGCACCACGTCGGCCAGTTCGGCGAGCGCCTGCTCGGCGATGTGAACGGAGTCCGTCCGCATGTAGGTGATGAGTCCCACCTGCCCCTCGCGGGGCAGGTTGATGCCCTCGTAGAGCTGCTGGGCCACGCGCATGGTCTTCCGGGCGCCGAAGCCCAGCTTGCGGGCGGCCTCCTGCTGCAGGGTTGAGGTCGTGAACGGGGGCGAGGGGGTGCGCTTGACCTCCTTCTCACGCACCTCCTTGACGCGGTAGGCGGCGTCGCGGAGGAGATCGGCGTGCACCGCCGCGTCGGCCTCGACGGAGAGCAGCAAGCCCTTTCTGTCCGGCGAGGCGGCAAGCTTCTCAACGCCGATCTGGATCAGTCGCGCGAGAAGCGACGCGTCGTCCCCGTTCGTCGACAAGCGGGCGTCGATCGTCCAGTACTCCTTCGGCACGAAGGCGGCGATCTCGCGCTCGCGGTCGACGATCAGGCGGAGGGCCACGGACTGGACGCGCCCCGCCGAGAGGCCGGGGCGAACCTTCTTCCACAGGATCGGGGAGAGCTGGTACCCGACCAGGCGATCGAGGATCCGCCGCGCCTGCTGGGCATCGACCAGCTTGAGGTCGATCGGGCGCGGGTGCTCGAAGGCCTGGAGCACCGCGTCCTTCGTGATCTCGGTGAACGTGACCCGCTTGGCTTGCGCCGGGTCCACCTTCAGGATCTCGGCGACGTGGAAGGCGATCGCCTCGCCCTCGCGGTCGAAGTCGGTCGCGAGCACCAGGTCGTCCGCCTTCTTGAAGGCGGCCTCCAGCTGGGAGGCGGCTTTCTCGGAGGCCTCCGGGACGATGTATTCGGGCTCGAACTCGCGCTCTGTGTCGACCCCCAGCTTGCTCTTGGGGAGGTCGCGGATGTGCCCGTACGAGGCGCGCACCGTGTAGCCCTGGCCGAGATACCGCTCCAGGGTCTTCGCCTTGGTGGGCGACTCCACGACGACCAGGGTCTTTGCCATACGAACAGTTTCCTCACTCCTTGGGGGGAGGGGCCGCGTCACGGGCGGTCCCGCGCCCCACGGTACCAGCCGTGCCGCACCCCCACCGTCACCCCGGGATTATGGGGGCCGGATGCCCCTCGAGGACGCAAGCTCGGTCGCTCGGGCGGTCCCGGGCAGCGTTCAACGCGGTGATACCCTCGGTTCATTCCCGCGATCGCTTGAGAGGAAGCGTGTTCGATTCCCTGACCGGCTTCATCACCGAGGAGGTCGCGCGGTACGGCTACGTCGCCGTGTTCGTGCTGATGGTCCTGGAATCGGCCTGCATCCCGATACCGAGCGAGGTCACGATGCTGTTCGGCGGCGCCCTCGCGAGCGCCGCGTTCGTGGGCGGAGGCCGGGAGCTCGACCTGGTTGCCGTTGCCCTGGTCGGCGCCATCGCGAACCTGGTCGGGTCGTGGCTCGCCTACTGGGCCGGCTACGGGGGCGGGCGTCCGCTGATCGAACGGTGGGGCCGGTACGTTCTCCTGCGCCCCCACGAGATCGACCGCGCGCACGACTGGTTCCAGCGGCACGGAGAGGCCGCGGTCTTCTCCTCGCGGCTGCTCCCTGTGGTTCGGACCTTCATCAGCCTTCCGGCCGGGGTGGCGCGGATGCCGTTCGCGAGGTTCAGCCTCTACACGCTGCTCGGATGCCTGCCATGGACCTTCGCCCTGGCGTGGGCCGGGTACCTCCTCGGGGAGAACTGGGAACGCGCCGAGAGCTTCCTCCGGCCGTTCTCCGTGGTGATCGCGGTGGTCGTGGCAGGCGGGATCGCGTGGTGGATCCGGCGCCGCGTGCGGGACCTGCGCGCGTCGAGATCCGAGGAGCTAAAGGCCGATTTGCGCCGCGACCAACTGTAGGCCCTCGATCCCGGTGGCGATGAACTCGTCGAGCGGCAGCCCGATCGACTCCTCCACCGACGTGATCTCCTCGCGGTTCACCCCCGGCGCGAAGGCCTTCTCCTTCAGCTTCTTCTTGACCGACGAGACCTTCATCCCGGTCGCTTTCTCGGGACGGACGAGGGCTGCCGCGACGAGGAGCCCGGCCACCGCGTCGGCGTGGACGACCGCCTTCGACATGAGATCGGTCCGGTACTGCTCGTGGGCGTGGGCCAGCACGCCGTTCACCACGCGCTCGTCCACCGCGGCCTCGCGGAGCCACTCGGCCGCCTGGTAAGCGTGCCGCTCGGGGTCGTCGTGCGTCTGGTCCTGGTCGAGGTCGTGGAAGAGGCCGGTGAGAGCCCACACGTCCTCGTCCTCCCCGAACCGGCGGGCCAAGGCCCACATGACACCCTCGACCGAGATCAGGTGGCGGACGGTCGTCTCCTTCTCGGCCTTCCCGCGACAGAAGGCGACGGCATGATCTCGGTCCATCACTTCCATCTCTCACCGAGACCGAACGGGACGCTGG
>JBQTIP010000171.1:0-19051 GCA_052388025.1 Actinomycetota bacterium | reverse complement strand
CGCGGATCCACGGGTCAGCCGTCCGAGCCAGCGTCCACGAGCTGTTGCACCCGCTGGTGTGAGATCCCGAGGAGCTCCGCCGCGTCCCGGCGGGAGAGCCCGAATCGTGCGGTGAGGTCGACGGCCGCCCGTGCGAGCGCATCTCCAGCTTGCCGTTGGACTCGTTCGCTTCGCTCGCGCAGAGCCTGAGCACGCACCAGCTCCCGCCGCACCTCGGCGGGGAGGTGGAGCTCGAAAGCGAGATCGGCGTTGTCTGCGTCGTCGATCCACAGGCCGAGGGCCTCCCTGATCCGGCGGCGGGCTTGATCGAGGGTTCGTCCGTACGTGTGGCATCCGGGCACAGAGGGCACCCGAGCCAACCACGCGCCGCTCTCGTCTCGTTCGACAACGACCTCGTATGTCACCTCAGCCATCCCTCCCCAAGGCACGGTTCCAGGTCCCGCTCGATCGCTCGCAGCGTGCCGGGCGGAAGGTCCTGCCCAGCGTGAACCGGCACGGTGGTCTGGCATCCGTAGCAACGAACCCGCACGTGAGAGCCACGGCGACGGACCTCCTCGCATCCCCGACGCATTAGCAACCTGAGGACCTGCTTCCCGGTCATCATTCTCCCAGTTGACTCATAAACTGTCTAGTGTTCTAGACAGCGAGGACTGGGGGAGTGCCTCAGGCTATCGGGAGGCGGTGACATCCTGGTCGTGACCCGGAACGAAGTTCGGCGTCTCTCACGACTGGACGGTGGGGAGGTCAGTCGCGCTTGGGCGCCGTTGCGCGCCAGACTTCTTTCGGGTCTTTCCTCCCACCCTCCAAGAACGCCACGATGTCCGGGTCGGGGTTGAAGGGAGGCGGACCCTCCTCAGGCTGGGAAGTTGCCTGATCGGATGTGCTGTGCGGTTCCTTCTCCACGGCAAGCCTCCTTGAGGCTCAGTCTATTCCGAGGCCCGTTGCGGCTTGACGAGCGCGAAACCGCAGCATCTCATCCGAGTCCAGGCCCTCACGAGTCCGCCCTGCCGCGAAGACGATCGCCTTCTGCGCCGCGTCAACCATGTGGCGGATGCGGATATCGTCAGGCTGCGACATAGAGGGGTTCCGCGGCCGCCCGGACCTCATCGCGGAAGTATCGGCTGAGGTCCTAGTACGTGCGGAGCTCGATCTCGCGGCCTCGGAAGATCTTGGCGAGCTCCAACTCCATTCCCGCGAGACGGATCAGGCCGGGGACGTGCTCCGGCTCGAACTCCACGAGGAGGTCGATGTCGCTTTCAGAGCCGGAGCCATCGCCAAGGGCAGATCCGAACATCGAGAGCCGCCGGATGGAATTACGGCTACAGAAGGCGTCGAGCGCCTCACGATCGAACTCGATCTCAGGATGGATCGCCATGCATGGATTGTCCCACGAGGCTCCGATGGATCCGCGTCCCAAGACGTCCCGTTGACATGAGGCGGAGGCCCCTCACGGAGCTCACGGAGCGAACCGAGGCGACGGCATGGCAATGCGACCCGTCAAGCTGTGCTCGCCGGCTATTCGCATTGAGATGCGACGCCCCCGCGGACAGCCCCCGGCCCTCGGCGTAGGCAACGGCCTGGGCGATGTCGACGGCGCTCGGCGAACCAACCTTGCACTGCGTGTCCAGGACCATGATCGGCCGGCCAGCGGCGTCACGGATGACGATGTCGATGCGGAAGTGCAGGTCGTCGCGGGACTGGATGAGGAACTTCTTCTGGGCCGAGATGCGGTAAGCGCTCTGGGCGGACAGGTTGGCCTTCAGCAACTCTGCCACGAACTGCTCGAAGAGCCTGTGCATGTGGATGAAGGATTAGGACCAGCTCGTCGACCTGCCTGATCTGGCTCGCCCGCCTACAGGGGCCGGGGAGAACCCCATCCGCCGGTGCTTGAGGACGATCTGAAGCCTCGACCTCCGCGAAGACGACGATCCACCCCCCGGGATGTCAGCGCGGCTCACGGCATTGGCCGAGCCGACATGGAAGTCAGCCTCTCGAAGCCGTCGCGAACGACCCGGGCCATGAGCCTCCGTCGAGCTTCCAGAAACTCCTGGTAGTCCATGTCGTGCCACCCTTCCGGGAGGGCGTGCCAGTAACGGTCCTCATCCGTGAGCCGGTGGGCGTACCGCCGAAAGTACTGGGAGGGGGCCTGGTCCGAGATGTCGGCGTTGTCGGGCCATTCCAGGAGGGCGAAGTTGGCGATCTGGTTGATGTCTCGCGTGCGGGTGAAGCCGATGGACTTGAGGTATCTCCTCGGGAACAGGTGGTGGCGCTCGAGGGCAGCGCGCTTCGCCCTTACGGCGGGGTCGAACAGCTCGGCGACCTTCAGCTTCGAGAACAGGACTCTGGCACCGAGGAGGTTCAGTGCGGCGTAGTAAGCGAACAGGGAGGGGCTCCTCGCCGCCGAGGTCGCCAGGTCGTTGGGGAGGGTGATGGACCAGAAGTCCTCCGTCACCGTGTCGGCCATCACGCGGCTCGGGATCTCGGCGAACCGCTCCGCCGAGGTCACCTCGCCGATCCGGCCGAGATTCTGCTCCATCACCGTCTCGGGCGATCCCGTGTAGCGCCCGGTCAGCTGAACCATGAAGAACCACCGGGCGATCGCGTCCCGGAGCTCGTCGGCCACCAACCGGAAGTCCCGTCTCCCCACGAGGAACAAGACATAGGAGTAGAGGAGCCCCATGTTCGACGAGATCATCCGGCTGGACCGGTATCCGGCGCGGAGAACGGCCTTGAAGAACTCGTGCCAGTTCTGGAGGTTCAGGACATCGGCCTGGGCGGCCTTCAGCACCTCAAACTGCCGGTCACGCCGCTCGGTCGAGAGCTCGCCGGTCTCCAGGTCCTTCCCCCGCAGGATCGAGTAGACGTGCTGGAGCCTCGCGCGACGGAAGCCCAGCCCGACGCTCACGCGGAGAAGCTGGTCTGGATCCGGCTCGATGAAGTGGCTGTACCGGGATGCCCTTCAGGACGGCGAAGAGCGACGTGAGGCGCTGCTGGCCGTCAACGATCAGAAGGCGCGGCGCCTTCTGCTTGCCGTCGGCCCCGATCTGTCGGTACTCCCCGGGGAGGCCGTTCGCCCAGAACAGGAGGTACCCGACCGGGAAACCACGGTACATGGAGTCGAACAGGTCCCTCACCTGGGCGTTGCTCCACACGAAGGGCCGCTGTATGTCGGGGAGCCCGATCTCGCCGATCTCGATGTCCTCGATGAGCTTGTTGAGCGAGTACGTGATCTCCTTGAACGACGTGTCGCTCATGCCTCCCTCCTCGCTCGCCAGGTGTCCATGACCTGTCGGGCACACCTGTCTGGGTGGTTCAGGATCTGCCGGCCCCAGTAGGTCAGGACCGACCAGCTGTGCTGCTGGAGGAAGTTCCGCTTGGCGGCGTCCAGCTCCAACGTGTCCCGGTCGCCGTGGAACTGGTAGCCATCGCAGAACACGGCGACCTTGCGGTCCGGCCAGGCGAAGTCCGGCACGGTCACGAGTACGCCCGCCTCGGTCTTGACCTCTAACTCCCGCTCGGGCTCGGGGACGTCGTCGAATCGCCGGAGCGCTTGCAGCAGCACATCCTCGATGTGCCCCTTCGGGTAGCAGCCCTCCTCACGCTCCTGCCGTCGGGAAGTGAGCTGGGCGTCCAGCGCTTCCCGGCTCGCGCCCGCCGAGACGAGGCGCGGCTCCACCGCTTCGCCAATCGCCAGGTGGAACAGGAAATCCCGGACGAGCTCCTTGTTCAGTGCTCCGTGCCATCGCTGGTTGCCGAAGCGCTTGAGGCACCGGTAGCAGGCCCGGGCGCAGTCGTGGCCGAAGATCCGCGCGTACGCGGCGTCGGCGGCCCGCCCGATGTTCGCCGAGAGCTCCTCGAGGTACCCGGCTCCTCCAGGTACCGACTCGTACAGCACGACCTGGCCGGGCCGGTCCCTCCCGGTCCGGCGGGGGAAGGCCGAGATCTCGAAGGCCTCGGTCTCCAGGAACGTCGAGGCCGCAACCAGCAAGGCCTCGGCCGTGCTCACCAGCAGGGCCTCGTCGTAGCCCTCGGTTCCCGGAAGCGGCGGCACCGTCGCCACCAGGGCGTCGGTGCGGAACTCGTAGCCCAGCACCAGCTCCTCGCATGTGCCCGGGCAGAACCGCGCGTGGCTCTCGTCCCACCGCTTGGCCTGGTCCTTGTCGGAGGGGCGGTGCCGGCCGCACTCGGCGCAGATCGAGAACCGCTCGCCCTCCTTCGTGCTCGGGTCGCGCCGGCCCCAGTTCGTCTTCAGGATCTTCGCGTTCCGGCGGTGCTCGATGGGCAGGAACGGGTAGTCCCACAGCGTCGCCTTGGTGCCCTCCTCCTCGACGAGCGTCTCCCGCACGTCGAACCGCCGGCGCTCGCGAGCGTCCTCCGACGACGTGATGCTCGTGACGGTCTCCGCCTCGAACGACCGGACGAAGGCCAGGTTCGTGTGGCCGCCGAGGGGTTCACCGCAATGGGAGCACTCGTTGAACACCGCCTCGGTGCCCATGTCGCAACTTCCGCAGAAGTAGAAGGGACGGGCTAATCCAGAGGACTCCAGGTTGCTCTTCGCCCCCACCACGCCCCGTTCGGCGAAGCTCCCGGCGAAGATGGCCCGGATCGTCTTCAGCTTGTGGTTGTTGGCGTAGACCAGGTTGCCGGGCGCGAACTCCTCGACCGCCACGCCGGCCGGCCGGAACAAAGTCGGCGTGTCGTCCACCCCTGGATCCAGCGAGTAGGTGTCGGTCGGGAACTGGTAGGAGGGCAGCAGCCCGGCGTCCTACAGGAAGCTCAGGGGGTAGGCGCGCTCAGGGTCGGTGGTGATCTCGATGTAGGCGCGCTTGCCCGCGTTCGCCTTGCGCTGGTCGTACACGTTCGACCCGATCGTGGAGTAGACCTTGAACTCCTCGCTCAGCCGCTGCACCTGGGCCCACCACGACTCGAAGACGCGCTCCATGTCGCCCTGGAAGCGCTCGACTATGCGCCGGGCCTCGTCCGGACCGAAGCCCTCGACGCGGCCGGCGGCGCGGTCGGCCTCGAACAGGCCGGCGAGCCTTCCGACCAGCTCCTCCTTGCGCCGATCCGCCTCGGAGTAGATCCGCTCCAGCTCCTCGCTCTTCCGAGCGGTGGGCTCGCGGACGTCGTCGAGAAACGCGGACATCCGGCCCGGGAGCTGCGCCTCCAGCTCCTCGAGGAGGAACGATCGCAGGTGGCGCTCCACGATCCGGGGGTTGTCCAGGCGCACGTGGGGCGGCCGGAACTCGCCGGCCACGAGCCAGGCGGGGTCCTCGAAGGCGTGGCGATCGTGGGGCCCGGGCCCGCAGAACGTGGAGACGAACCCGATCCGCAGGCGCCTGCCGGCCCGGCCGACCCGCTGGAGGTAGTTCGCGGGCATCGGCGGGGCGTTGCGCAGCACGACGGTGAGGAGCGGCCCGATGTCCACGCCGAGCTCCAGGGTGGGCGTGCAGACCAGCACGTCCAGCCGCCCCTCCTTGAACTCCTTCTCGCGCCTGGCCCGCTCCTCGCCCGCGATCTGGGCGGAGTGCTCCTTCACCAGGAACCGCTGCGGGCGGCTCCGGTAGAGCTGCACGTAGTAGTGGTCGGGGTCCGCCTCCGCGGGCTCGAGCCGCCCCGCGTTGCACCCGGGGGTCGGGCAGCCGAAGGGGAACGGGTATGGCCGCCACTCCTGGCACGCCGCGCCCCGCCACCCCTGCTCGGCGGGCACCAGGCGCACGATGCGGCTCGCCACCTGGAGGGGCTCCACGCCGACGACACGCTCCTTCGACGGCACCCGGATCGGGGCGACCTCGAAGATCTCGTGCTCCTTCGCCAGGGCCGCGACCTTCCGTAGGAACAGCTCGGCCCGGGGCACGTCCGGGCCCGCGCTGCGACCGATCACCCGCGCCGCGAGCTTGTGGAGGGCGGGCAACCTACCCTTCGCGCCCTCCTCCCGCACGATCCCGTCGAAGCGCCGCTTGAGGTGGGAGGGGCGGTCCAGGGCGAAGCCCTTCGGCTTCAGCTCCCGGTCGGGGATCCGGAGGGAGTACGGCTCCTCCTCCAGCTCGCGCCACTCCCGCTTCGTCGTGTCGATGTAGCTCTGGAAGAAGTCGAACGACACCGCGCGGCGTCGGCGCATGAAATCCAGGATCGCCCGGACGAGGAGCCGGGCCGTCTCGACCGAGAGCCCCGCCTCGGCCGCCGCGGCCGCGAACCGGGGATCGGCGAGCAGGTCGTCGAGGAACTCGTACTCGACGGCCACCAGAGCGAGGTTCTCGAGCGAGACCCGCCGCCCGGTCGTTCGGCAGAACTCGGCCGCCACGAGGTACCGGAACACCCGCAGCCACTTGTCCTGCTCGGCCTTGGCGACCTTGCCCGGGATCAGCCTGACGTCGCGGAAGCCGTCGAGCAGGCGCTGCGGCACGTCGGCGAGCGCGACGCCGTCCGGCCCGGCATCGCGGACCATCGCCTCGATCAGGTGACGGACCGCGAATGCGCGGTGGCGGTCTGCCGAGTAGCCGGCCTGGTGAGCCGCATCCTGGCGGTTGTCGGCGAAGACCAGCAACCGATGGTCGTCGGGCTCGAGTCCATCCAGGTGGTGGGTGGCTAGGGCGGACACGGTCGCGGCCGTGGGGCTCCAGAGCAGAGTCAGCACGTCGCCGCCCGTGTAGATGTTGCCGCAAGCGGGGCACTTGTGGATCGCACCCCGGTACAAGCGATAGGGCACCATCTCGCGGTTGCAGGCCTCGCACCACGTCCCGCCGACGCGACCGCACCCCAGGCAGACGTGGATCCCCTCGAGGCCGTCGTTCAGGACCTCGGCGTCCGGCGCCGCCGCCTCGGCGCTCTCCTCGTCCTCAGTCGCCTCCTCCTCGTCCTCCTCCGAGCGCTCGGTGAACAGGTGCACCTTCGGCGTGAGGAACAGCGTCTGGGCGTCGCTCCGGAACTCGGTGTCGGGCTCCGGGGACCCGCCGTCCACGCTCGCGCGCACCTTCACGAAGTCCTGGCCGCAGGTGCGGCAGAGCACCGCCGGCCGCGCGACCGACCGGCACGCCGGGCAGGTGGTCTCGCCGTGCGGGACCAACGCGCGGCAGTCCGGGTTCAGGCAGAGGTAGACGTCGTAGACCCCGTGGAAGAAGGAGTGGACCTTGGGGCGAAGCCGCGGCGGGTGCGCATCGTCGCCGACCGACCCGGCCACGAGGTAGGCCTCGATCTCGGCGGCGCGGTCTTCCAGCGGCACGTCCGCGCGCTCGGGCACCGCCTCCGCCAGCTCCACCGCCGTCTCGCGGACCGTCTTCGGTCGCCAGAACGCCTCCTCGATCGCGCGCACCACGGCGTTGCCGTGCAGCAGCGCCCCGACCCGCTCAGCCACCCGACCGGCAGGCGGTGCGGTGCGGCCCGTGAGCCGCTCAGCGAGGGCCACCACGGCCGCGTCATCGGCGACATCCAGCCCCTCGACGTCCCCGGGCGCGACGGCCGGCGCCGGCGGTGTCCACGCTGCGCCCCCGTCGTCGGGCGGCGGCGCGGCACGCTCCGTGAACACGTCGTCGACGGCGAACTCCCCGCCGAACAGGGCCGTGGCGAAGGTGGCCAGCGCGCGGATCCCCTCCTCGCCCTCGGCGACGGTGGCCGAGGTCCCGACCCCGACCAGCCTCCCCGGCTCGAGTCCGGCGTGGGCCTTGAGCCGACGGATCAGGCTCGCGATCTCGGTGGCAAGCGCCCCCCGGTAGGAGTGGATCTCGTCCAGGACCAGGAACCGGAGGGAGGGCGTGAACAGGTGCCGGTCCTCCTTCCGGACCAGGAGGTACTCGAGCATCTTGTAGTTGGTGAGCAGGATGTCGGGCGGGTCGGTCCGGATCTGGTCCCGGTTCATCCGCTCCAGTCCTGCCACGGGCGGCTCGGGGAGGTCCAGTTTCTCGGCGTCCTGTTGCACGTACAGGCCGAAGGAGACCGGCAGTCCCGAGCCGCGGAGCAGGGCGCGGAGCCGCTCAAGCTGGTCGTTGGCGAGAGCGTTCATCGGGTAGAGGAAGATGGCTTTGACTCCCTCCTCGCCCCTGGCCCGGGCCTTCAGGCAGTGGTCGAGCGCCGGGATCAGGAAGCACTCGGTCTTGCCCGAGCCCGTCCCGGTGGTGACGAGGAAGGGGCGTCCCGCGGCGCCCGCTCGGGCGGCCTGCTCCTGGTGGAGGTAGAGGCGCTCCTCGCCGAACGGCCACTTGGCGTCGAGCACACCGGGGTCGAGCACTCCCTCGCCGGCCAGCTCACGGAGCCGCTTCCCACGCTCGTAGTCGCGGGCGAGGGTGACGTACGGGCCCCGGACCAGCACGTCCATCTGCCGGAGGTGCTCCTCGAACTGCTCGCGAAGGTGCGGATCGAGGAAACGGAAGGAGGTCCGCAGGAACCGCTTGTACTCCTCGACGACGTGGCCGACGGCGGCGGGGGCGGAGACGGTCATCGGTCCCTCCTCGACGCCGAACTCGGAAGTAACTGGGAAGCCGGGTGCTTCAGAGTAGGTTGCAGAGTTCCGCCGCAGACGCTGGGGAAGGTGCAACCAGAGCCGTCGCGTCGGTCGGGGAGCTGCCCAAGCATGAGCGAATGACGCCTCCTGTTACAACCGATCGTATCCGGGCGGCCCGACACCAGCAGCACCTGTCGGCGACCATGACGTCGGCGACCGATGACGTCGGCGACCCCTACGCACCGGTAAGGGAAGCGGCTCAGGTTGGTGCCGCCGCGGCGATGCGGCCGATCATCGTCTGTACTGCGTCGGCCGCTTCCTGTACCTCGACAAGGGGGAACGCAAGCTCGGCTGCGAGCGCGCGGTATGGGTCCGACCATGTGTCGAAGACGGTGATGATCGGAGGCCAGGGTTGCTTGGCTTGCAAGGTGAAGATCTCCTCGCACGCCTCCCGCACCCTCGGCCACTCGTCGTCCTCGACCAGCTTCTCCAGCAGCAGGAGGTCGATGAGGTCTCGGAATCGGTCGTTGTCCCGGTCGCCGGAGGGGACCTCGGTGCACGCGTGCAGCTTCTGCGCGATCTGGTACCGGATCGAGACGCAGGGCACGTCGACGGGAGCGGTGAGCCCCAACGGATCGAGGGGCATACCGGGCACGCGGTCGATCTCCCGGCCCGCCTTCCCCTCAGCCGCGGCGACCTCGAGTTGGACCGTGCCCCATGAGCGGCCGCGATAGCTCAGCTTGATGTCGAGGCGCTGAGCCCCCGTCTCGGCGATGGACTCCGGCTCCGTGCGTGTAGCCGTGAAGTCGCCGAAGCCTTGGCGCAACGCGGCATCGAGGCGTTCGAGCATCCCCTCGATCGCGTCTCGGTAGGCGGTGTCGTAATCCTTGGTGGCTCGCGCTCGCTGGCCGAGACGAAGCTCCATCGCGGCACCGCCCTTGAGGACGAACACGGGGTCCTGGTTCTCATCGCGAGCGTGATCCAGCATCGCCGCCAAGACCATGAACGATATCCAGCGCTGTACCCGCCCCGGGGCGATGCCCTGTTCGCGTGCCAGCTCACCGACCCATCGCTGCAGGACCTGCACGCTGTGCGGCGGCTTGCGAGCGGCGTTCATCCGTGGGCTGCCGCGGTGGCTTCAGCGCGACGCCTCCCCTCCCGGGGACGTCGGCGTCTCACCCGAGTGAGCGCCCGGAGCTCTGTCGGCGTGAGGCGCCCGCGGCGTCGGGCGGTATCGATCGCCTGGTCGATGAGATGCCCACCGAGGTTCACCTCGATCCCGTCAAGGATCGCTCGGTGGACGGTCACGATCGGGATGCCCTCGTGCCGGGTGGTGTCATTCGGGGCGAGGTCTCGACGGTGCAGCTGGTACATCGTCGGCACGTCGCGCCGCAGACGGTAGCCCGCAGGGACGGTGACGTGGATCCGGGCAGGGTTCACGTCGCAGAGTCCATGGAGGTCGAGAGCCGTCTCGTGGCCGAGCGCCGCCGTCGTGCGCGGCCACAGCACGGCCTCCATGTACTGGTCAAGGGCGGTGGTCGGGACGACGGGGAAGCGGTAGATACCGCGGGCCACACGGTCCAGCAGACCACGGTGGCTCATGACCCTGAGCTGCACCGGGTCGATCCCGGCTGCCCGGGCGTCGCCAGCGGTGACGTAGCCGTACTGGTCGTTCGCCACCTCAAGAAGCTCTGTGTAGACTCGTCCTGGCATGGCTCAAGCATATCAGAATGTAACGCTTCTGGCGAAATCTCAACGAGGCATAAGCGTATCAGATTGATACTATCCTGACGCCCGATCGCTCATGGCCCTGGCTTTCTCCAGGCGCTCCGGGAGCGCGGTGGAGAGGCTCCGGGTGCATGTGGCTGCGCCGCGTACCGCTCCAGGATGGCAACCTCGGCCTCGTGGTCCTTGCGCTTCCGGTAGATGATGGCCAGCTGCTCGTAGTACCAGGGGGCGACGCCCCACCCCTCGGCCCGGGCCTCCGCCTCGACCGCGTCGACCAGCCGCAGGAGCAGCCGTTCCGCTTCCTCGTCGTTGCCCTCGCGGCGGAGGCGCCGCACCTCCTCCACGTACGCGGTGTAGTGCCGCCCGTCGATCGTGCCGGGACCGCTCGTTCGGCCGGGCTCTCCTGACCGTCCCGTGTGGGCCTCCGGCTCCTCCCAGTCTCCGTCGAGATCCTCCGGATCGACGCCCAAGTCGGCAGGGTCGAGGTGCAGGCGCACCCCGAAGTGGCCACGGTCACCCGCGCCGCGGTCCCAGCCGCCGACGATGCGGGCGCGGCATGCCACGGGGCGGTCGTGCCGCCGATGGGGGACCATGATGGCCGGCTGGAGCACCTCCGCGTTGTCCCGGCTCAGGTAGCCGACGATCTTGCCGTCGACGCAGACGGCCACCGCGTTCGGGTCGTAGCGGTTGGCCGGCTCGGGGATGAGCAGGGCGACCGTCTCGATGTCTGCCCCTCGATCCGAGCGTCCGCCCGCGATCTCCTCGAGCGCGTCCTGGTAGCGTAACTCGCCGACCGCATCGACCCGGAACCATCCCTCTCCACCTCGAACAGCGTGGCCGTGATCTCCACGCCCCCCGGTCCCTTCGCAAGCCAGGGCGGGTCACCCTTCCAGAACCGGAAGGACAGTCCTCCACTGACGTAGGCACCTGTACTCTTCGACCAGGCGCGGCACGGCCGCTACTGCCGAGTTCCCATGTCTTCCCCGTCTTGCACCGTCGTTCCGAACAGCCTCATGATTTCTATGGCTTTCCGGGACACGTGCCCACCACGATAGCCATCACGACTGCTAGGGGCCATCCTCCGGTACCAAGCAGACCGATCGACGCTTTGACCACCCACGAGTACTCCCGCCATTCCTTGATGGCTTCGATTCTCCTACCAATCAAGACCACCAAGTCGAACCACAAGGCCGCTGCGGCTACCAGCAGAGGAACCTGATGGCATCTAAGCCATGAGACGCTTCGCGAGAGCGCAATAGCGCCCGCGACCGTTCCTAGTAATGCGACAAGCGCAATCGTCGCGAACACCCGGCGATGGCTACGTTTCCGAGTTTCATGAAGTCTCTTCGCTATCGCTAGTCTTGCATCCTGCTCCCTGACCGGGCCAGCGGGGCGACCACGTCGGGGAGGCACAACCCGACGGCCTCGAGGACCGGCCCTACTCCGGCGAGATCCTCTAGCACAGACGAGCGAACGCCCGGTCAAGGAGAAGCCGACCGAAGTCGCCTGCGTCGCCGCGACTAAGTGTGACAACGTGCCGGCCAAGCCCTCAGGGGAGACCCGGAATGTGCCAACTGCTGGGCCGTGTCGCGTCGCGAACGACGAATCGGCTCTAAGCGCCTCGAGCTGTCCACTTATCGCCTGACCCGCCTGGCCTGACCGCCCGGTGACGAATTGCTCGCCCGAACGATAGGGAATCCTGGCTGGGACAGACATTCTGGCTCGCCTCCGCCCATGGGGATGATCCGGCGTGCGGACGTCGATCCGTGCCGCTCAAGGAGGTGCGCGATGACGAAGGTAGAGCGGATCATCGTTGGCGTGGTCCTGTCCATGTTCCTGGCGAGCGGGGCCTCGGCGGCTACTTGGTACTTCGGGGCAAACACCAGGGCCGTGGACCCGGACAGGGGACCCGCCCGCTTCGACCCGGACAGGGGACCCGCCCGCAAGGAGCCATCGCCGAGTCCGCGCGCGACGAGGGAGCCGGGTCGGGCACCGGCCTCTATGGACAGCAAGAGCGAGACGGTCGGGTCCGTGCATGGGCCCGCCGCTGCCTTGCCCCCCATTGAGACGGTCGACCCGCAGGCGTTCCTGGGCTCGCTCTCGCCGGCCGCCCAGCAGGGCCTGGCGCAGCTGCTGTCTCTGTTGCCGCCCGCCACACAGGAGCAAGTGCTCGTATCCATCCTCCAACTCCCGTTGGCCAAGGCCGACGCCCATCTCGCCGGGATTCCCATGGCGCCGCCGGAGTTCGTCTATGGCACGGTCCAGGGTGGCCTGATCATCCTCCAGTCCCTGCCGCCCGAGCTCCAGCAGCCGTTCGTCAACGGCCTGTTCGGGGTGTCGCCCGAGGAGGAGATGTTCACGTCGCAGGTCCTGGCCCTGGCGACTGCGGCCGTCCACGGATCTTCGGTGCCGGTCCCGTCGGGCGTGGGTCTCCCTCCGGGGTGGACCCCACCCAGCGGGACCAGCTGCGCTGACGTGAACTGGCTGATCGCGCTCGGCGGGGGCGAGGTGCTCCTGCCGTGCCCCGGGACGATCATCCGGTGAGCGGGTCCCACCCTCGCGCCAGGCGTCGACAGGAAGCCTTCTCGTGGGAAGGAGGTGTGAGATGTAGTGGTTCCGCGTGCTCTTGGTCATGGCCGCCGCCCTGGCCATCGCCCTGCTCGCCTCGCCGGCGTGGGCGCTCCCGGGCAAGTGGCTCCCGTGACCCGGGAACAGGGAGAGCCTGACCGACGCTCCAGAGGGGCGGCCTCCGGGCCGCCCCTCTGTTCTTGCCGCGTCGAGGGCCAGGCGACGAGCGAGAACCGCCCTCACCACAAGGCAACCGGAACCGTCGCCCCACCTCCGCGGACGCTTCGTCTCATGCCGTCCGCGCGGACCAATCAGGCGGCCCTTCCCACACGGAAAGAAAACCGTTCCCCCAACTACCCGAAACGTTCACCCGCACGGGGGTCCCGGACCGGCCGCCTGCCGAGCAGGATGCGGAGCGGTGGAAGTGATGCGGGAGCGTAGGTCGAACAAAGGAGGTCGTCGATGAAAGCTCTCCGTCCTCTCGTTGGCCGTTCGTCCGTCCGGGTGGTCCTCGGGCTGCTGTTGGTGGGGGCGGGGTTGGCCAGGGCGGGCCTTGGCATGCGGGCAATATCCGCGGAGGAAGGTCCGGCCTGGTTCCGCGGGCACGGGGTCTCCTTCAGCTACCCCCAGAACTGGGATCGAGGAACCCTGCCGGCTACCAACATCGTCGAGGCCGACGAGATGCTGCTGTGGAGCGAGGCGGTAGGCCTGGACCGGCTCAATTACGCGGCCCTCATGGCGTTGCGCCTGCCTGGGCCGCTCACGGCCGCCGATATCCACTCTCACCGGTCGGAGATTGGGGCCGCGATCGCTGAGCGCCTCCGGCAGAAGGGGGGCGAGCTGGAGGGCGACCTGACCAGCACGACGATGGGAGGGCTGCCCGGCTTCAGGTTCCGGGGGTCCGCCCTCGCTCAGACCGGCGAGGGCGTCGAGGCCCGGGGGATCATGGTGTTCCGGGACACCACCATGTACTTCCTGATGTGCCAGCACACGCCGGCGTCGGCCGAGCCTATCGAGAGAGGCTG
The DNA here is from genome assembly GCA_052388025.1 of Actinomycetota bacterium. GTDB lineage: Bacteria > Actinomycetota > UBA4738 > UBA4738 > HRBIN12 > JBQTIP01. The sequence goes on along the minus strand of JBQTIP010000171.1, from coordinate 5,293 downwards.
CGACCAGATCGCGAATTCTTTCGAGGTCAGCTGACGGCCTTACCGGACGGTCAAGGAATGTTTCGCTGGCGGCACGGAACCTTATCGCCCCGGGCATTAGACGCAACCCGTCGCCGGGGACCATGGGGTCGGTGAAGGTCATGCACGGGAGATGCCTGCCGAGGGGCGGCGACCCAGAGGGGCTGCCTCCTCGGCTTCAGAACCCGAGGGAGATCGGGACGTGATCTTCCTCCTCCCGCCCCTCGCTTTCGGCCTCTTGGCGATTTACCTGGCCTACTTCCTCCTCTGGTACCTCGTCTACTTCACCTGGAAGGCCGCGGCCTGGCTCGGGCGGCAGGCCGCCTGCGCCGTGACTGCCCTGCTCCATCCCCGGGCGGTGGCCCCCAGGCGGTGGCCGCTTCCCTCATGCCGCCGGGACGCTCTCCAGGGCGTAGCCGATCGCCTCATCCGCAGTCAGGTCCCGACCCTCCTGCCACGCAGAGGCCAGGGCATCCTGGGAGAGCGCGGCCCGCAGCGCGGCGACGGCCGGCTCGAAGAACTCCTGCTCCACGGGTGATTGGAGGGCCCGGATGGACTCGAGCACTGCCTCGGCTGCCCCGAAGAGCCGAGCCGCCTCCGCGGCCCGACCGAGATTCACGGCCACCGCGGCCAAGCCCTTCAGGCACCACGCGATCCCTCGCTTGTTCCCCAGCTCGCGCCTGATGACCAGGCTCTCCTCGTAGAGGGAACGGGCTGCCGCGTGGTCGCCCCGCTCCCACGCTAGGTCCCCCAGGTTCGACAGCGCGATGGAAGCTCCCCGCACGTCCCCCACATCCCGGTACAAGGCCAGGGCCTCCTCGTAGAGCGACCGAGCGGTGGCGAACTCCTTCAGCCCCCACGCCGCGTTCCCCAGGTTGTTGAGGGCGCGGGCCAGCCCGTGCTTGTCGCCGAGCTCGCTCCAGATCGCCAGGGCCTCCTCGTAGAGGGAACGGGCTGCCGCGTGGTCGCCGGCCATGTCGGCTGTGTTCCCAAGCGCGTTGAGGGCTCGGGCCATGCCTCGCCTGTCCGAGACCTCACGATAGACGGCCAACCCCTGCTGGCCGAAGAAGCGTGCCGCCCCGTAGTCGCCGAGGTCCTGCGTCAGGTTCGCCGCTGCCATGAGGACCTTGGCCCGCTGGTCGGGAGCGGCACCGGCACCATGAGCCAGCGCTGCCTCGAGCCACCTCAGCCCCTCGCTCAGGTAGCCCCTCACGAGCCAGAACCCCCCGAGCGCGCCGGCCAGGCGCAGCCCGGCCTCTCGGTCGCCTCCCCCAGCGGTGCTCCACTCCAAGGCGGCCCGGAAGTTGCCATGGTTGGCCTCCAGGGCGTCCAGCCAGGTCCCCTGCTCGGGGCCTTCCAACTCGGGCTCGGCCCGCTCGGCCAGGGCCAGGCACCAGGCGAAGTGCCGGTCCCGCACCGTGGCCACCTCGCCGGCCGCGAGGAGCTTGTCCCGCCCGTACTGCCGTACCGTCTCCAGGAGCCGGTATCGTGCCTGGCCGCCCCGCTCCTCAAGGAGAACCAGCGACCTGTCGACCAACCGGGCCAGATGGTCGAGGATGCTCGCATCCTCGAGTCCCAAACCCCCACAGACCGCCTCCACGGCCTCCAACGCGAACCCTCCAGCGAAGACCGACAGGCGACGGAAGAGCGCCTTGCTCCGGCCAGAGAGGAGTTCATAGCTCCAGTCCATGGTGGCCTGGAGGGTCTGCTGGCGGGGAAGCGCGGTCCTGCTCCCTCCGGTCAGCAGTCGGAACCGGTCGTCCAGGCGGGCCACCACCTGCTCGACGGTCAGCGCTCTCACCCGGGCCGCCGCGAGCTCGATGGCCAGGGGCAACCCGTCTAGGCGGTGGCAGAGCTGGACTACGGATGGTGCGTTGTCCTCCGTAAGCCGGAAGTCGGGCCGGGCGGCCCGGGCCCGGTCCACAAACAAGCGCACCCCCTCGGATCGGGCAAGATCCGGCAAGGATGGCGGGCGCTCAGGGTGGGGGAAGGAGAGGGAGGGAACGCGCCGGGCGGTCTCCCCCTGGATGCCGAGCGGCTCCCGGCTGGTGGCCAGGAGCCGCAGGTGCGGGCAGGCCTGGAGGAGTTCCTCCGCCAGCTTCGCGCAGGCGTCGATGAGGTGCTCGCAATTGTCGAGCACGATGAGCGTCTCCTTCGAGCGCAAGATGTCGCCTAGCGTCTCGGTCAGGGGGCGGCCCGGCTCCTCGGTAAGCCCGATCGCTGAGGCGATCGCTTGGGGGACGAGGGCCGGGTCGCCCAGAGCCGCGAGCTTGACCATCCACACGCCGTCCCGGTGGTCCTCCAGGATCTCGGAGGCGACGCGGAGGGCCAGCCGGGTCTTGCCGCACCCCCCTGCTCCCGTGAGCGTAAGCAAGCGGGTGGTGTCGAGCAGCTCCTTGATCTCGGCGATCTCACGCTCTCGCCCGACGAAGCTCGACACCTCCGCCGGCACGTTGTGGGGGACCCTGGGGGGCCGAAGGGCAGCCACCAAATCCCCCGCCGAGGCCGGACGCCGGCTGGGGTCGAAGGCCAGCCCCAGGCGCAGGCCCCGCTCCACCCGGTCGCGGTCACGCCGGGGAACCCCCTCCCACCGCGGATGCACGCCGGGCTCCGGGGGCGCCCCGGTAAGCAGAGCGAAGGCCGTGGCCGCCAGGCCGAAGACGTCGGCGCTGGGTGCCGGCGGGTCCCCTGCCACCAGCTCAGGGGCCAGGTAGCCCGGCGTGCCCATGGTCGTCTTCCCTCTCCGACCCTGGCGCCGGGAGATCCCGAAATCCACGAGAACGGCCCGGCCCTCCGCGGTGACGATGATGTTGGCCGGCTTGACGTCTTGGTGGACGATCGGCGGGTCGTGGGCGTGGAGGTGGTCAAGGGCCTCAGCCACCTCCTCCAGGTAGCCGAGGACTGCCTCCAGAGGAAGGCCCGGGCCTCCCCGCTCCTCGAGGAGCTGCCGGAGGTTCGCCCCCTCCACCCAGTCCATCACCAGGTAGTACCGGTCGCTGATGAAGAAGTCCTCCCGGACCAGAGGGACACAGGGGTGGGGTCTGAGGTTCAGGAGAATCCGGGCCTCCTGGAGGATGGCTTCTCGCTCCTTGTCCGAGCGGACCTTGCGGACCTTGAGGGCGACTTGCCTGCCGTGGAGGTGATCGATGGCCCGGAGGACCTCGCCCTGGCCGCCTCGGCCCAGCACCCCCTGCGGCTCGTAGCGGCCGCGTACGAGGCGGGCCATGTCAGTGCGGGCCTGGCCCCTGTTCGCCGGAAGCCCGGAGGTCGGCGAGGGTCACCGCACCCCGCCGGATGGCCTCGTTGGCCAGCCGCACCCGGCGCCGCTCCCCTCTCTCGTAGATGCCGAACTTGTCGTAGAGGCGCAACAGGTGTTGCTTGACAGCGGCCTCGGTGACGAAGAGCTCGGAAGCGATCTCGCGTATGGATGCGGGCTCCGTAAAGACGTCCCCGGAGAACACGGGGCGGCAGAGGGTGAGGAGCACCTCCCGCTCCCTTCTGGTGAGTTCGGGCGGTGCCTCGGCGGCTTGGGTCACCGTCCCCTGCGAGGCTGGCTCGTCCGCCCGGAAGAGGAGACGGGTCTTCCCCACCCCGATCTCATCCCCGGGGGAGAGGACCCTCTCCCCGAGGATTCGCGCTCCATTGACGTATGTACCGTTACGGCTCCCCAGGTCCCGAATGGACCATCCGGCGGGGAACCGCTCAAGGAGGGCGTGGAGCCTCGAGACGGTCGGATCCGAGGCGATCACGAGGTCGTTGGACTGGGACTTCCCCAGCGTGACCCGGTCGCTCGTGAGAGGGACGAGGTCCCGCCCCGCGGGGTTCCACACTTCGAGGTACATGGGCATCGCCCGCCCTCCTCTTCCCAGAAGGGTACGTCCCGCGAATCGGCTGAGCAAGCCGGAGGAAGTCTCGGTGCCGCAACGTTGGCGAATCCGCCCGCGGCCTCCTGCCGCTGACGGAGGGGGGATTGATCCACCGGGCCAGCTCGTCCGAGGAGGAGGCGTCCGTCGAGGAGGCCCGCGAGGCCTGGTGGGAGATGCGGGAAGCCATGGATATAACCGACGATGAGAAAGTGCCCCGGCCAAACCAAAGAGCGACTGGGCGAGCTTGATGAACCGCAGCCGCTCGAGGTCCGACTCGTCGTAGTCCCGGTACCCGGAGTCGGCTCGCCGGCTCTGGCAACACCCCGATCGACTCGTAGGAGCGGATGGTCCGGGGGTTGAGGCCCAGCCGCCCATCCAGCTCTCCGATCCTCGTGCCCAGCCCCTTACGCGACCACCGTGTACCCGATCTTCACCCTCCGGCCCCGCCAGCTCGAGGCGACTTCCTGTCCGGAACGGTAGTGGCATAGGATTGGCTCACTCGGGGAAGGCGAGGGGAAGGCATGCCGGATCCGTCCGAGGCCATCACGCAGGCGCTGCGGTCCGTCTACGACCCCTGCTGCGAGGGGAAGGCCATCTCGGTCGTCGATATGGGCCTGACCCGCTCTGTCCACGTGGACCGTGAGTCCGCATCGATCTTGAGAGGGAGGAACCGTGGATCTGGGTCTGAGCGGCAAGGTGGCTCTGGTCACCGCGGCCAGCAAGGGGATTGGCCGGGCGGTCGCTGAGGAGTTCGCCCAAGAAGGGACCAACGTGTCGATCTGCGCCAGAGGAAGGGAGGATCTGGAGCGAGCGGAACAGGACATCCGGAAGCATGGAGGAGAGGTTCTGGCCGTCGGGGCCTACGTCACGAAGCCAGATGACGTCGCACGGGTGGTCGAGGAGACAATCAAGGCTTTCAGACGTGTCGACATCCTGGTCAACAACGCGGGCGACGCGTGGCTCGGTCACTCCGTGGACGCCTCCGACGAGGAGTGGCAGTACGCCCTCGACGTGAACCTCCTGAGCGCCGTCCGGTTCACTCGCGCCGTGGTGCCCCACATGCGTGGGCAGGGAGGGGGGCGCATCATCAACATCGCCTCGGTGAGCGGGCACAGCATGCTCGGTGCACTGGCCGATTACCAGGCGGGCAAGGCAGCGATGATCGCCTTCTCGAAGACGATGTCCATCGACCTGGCCCCGGACAACATCCTGGTCAATTGCGTGTGTCCGGCGCTGATCCACACCCCGCTGTGGGACAGGCTGGCCGACTCCATGGTCCCGGCGGTGGGGAAGACGCGGGACGAGGTCTTCAAGAACCTGGCCGACCAGCTCCTCGTGATCAAGCGTTACGGGAGAGTGGAGGAGGTGGCCGCTGTCGTGGCCTTCCTGGCTTCCGAGCGGGCGTCCTT
>JBQTIP010000170.1:0-2150 GCA_052388025.1 Actinomycetota bacterium | reverse complement strand
ATCGCGCGTTCGGCCGGAAGCTCTCCGCCGATGTCGCGTCCTGGTCGAGGCCCCAGCTCACGATTCGCCTCGGGCGGATCCGGACGAACTCGCCGGCGAAGTTCGGGAACCTCGGATTGATCTCGTTACCGCCCGTCGTGTGGAGCTCGGCCCCGCCCCGGACCTCCACCGCCCGGGCGCGCCTCGGCGGTCCGATGACGCGCGGCGATCGGCATGCTGGTCATCCTCGGCGCATGCCGCCCCGCGGCAGGGGAGCCCGTCCCAAGGAAGCCTCACACGTGCCGTCACACGCGGCGAGACTAGAATCCGTCCGAGCGGCCGGTGAGACACCTCCAAGAGAGGCGTGGCCGAGGCTCGGTCAGGAAAGGGGAAGAGATGAGCGCACCCACGATCGAAGAGTTGCAGGGGCAGGTCCGCGGCCAGGTCATCGTCCCCGAGGACGATGCTTACGAGGAGGCCCGCGCGGTCTACAACGCCATGATCCAGCGGCGACCCGCCGTAGTGGTGCGAGTCGCGAACGCGGGCGACGTCATGGCCGCCGTGAACTTCGCTCGCGAGAACCAACTGGACCTGGCCGTGCGCGGTGGCGGACACAGCGTGCCCGGCTTCGGCACATGCGAGGACGGCGTGGTCGTCGACCTGTCGCCGATGCGGGGCGTTCGCGTCGATCCCGCGAACCGGACGGCGCGCGCCGAAGGGGGAGCGACGTGGGGCGACTTCAATGCCGCGACGAACGCCTTCGGCCTCGCCACCACCGGCGGCATCATCTCCACGACCGGTCTCGGCGGCCTCACGCTCGGCGGGGGGATCGGGTATCTGACCCGCGGGTTCGGTCTTTCGTGTGACAACCTGATCTCGGCCGACGTCGTCACCGCGGACGGCCGGTTCCTGGTCGCGAGCGAGAGCGAGAACGACGACCTGTTCTGGGCACTGCGAGGCGGCGGCGGCAACTTCGGCGTCGTGACGGCGCTTGAGTACCGGCTGCACCCCGTTAAGGACATCTACGGCGGCCCGATGTTCTTCGAGCTGAGCGACGCTGGTGACGTCCTCCGCTTCTACCGCGAGTTCATCGCCGACGCGCCCGAGGCGTTCGGCGGCTTCCCGGCGTTCCAGATCGCCCCTCCGCTCCCGTTCATCCCTGAGGATCGGCACGGGGACACCTTCCTCGCGTTCGTCGCCTGCTGGGCCGGACAGCTCGACCAGGGCGATGCCATGCTCAGGCCTCTGCACGACGTGGCGCCGGTCGTCGCGGAGCACGTCGGCGCGATGCCCTACCCGGCGCTCAACGGCGCGTTCGACGCCCTCGTGCCGCCGGGGCTCCAGCACTACTGGAAGGCCAACTTCGTGACCGAGCTCACCGACGAGTCGATCGCGGCTCATCTGAAGCACGGACCCGACGTGCCCGCCGTGAACTCCACGGTGCACATCTACCCCATCAACGGCGCATGTCAGCGCGTCGCGTCTGACGCGACGGCCTTCGCGTATCGCGACGCGAACTTCGCCACTGTGATCGCCGGCATGTGGCCGGACCCCGCCCGGAACGAGGCCAACATCAAGTGGGTGCGCGACTACTACGATGCGACGGCGCCCCACTCGGAGGAGGGCGGCTACATCAACTTCATGGCCGAAGACGACCAGGATCGGATCAAGGCCAACTACAAGGGCAACTACGAGCGTCTCGTCGACGTGAAGAGGAAATACGACCCGGACAACCTGTTCCACCTGAACCAGAACGTCCGGCCGTAACGTCGGCGGGACCGGTACGGCGACATACAGCGATCGGACGCGGGTCACGTCCCGTCAAGTGGTGGAGTTCGGTCACGCTCATCCTCTACGATGTGCCAGCCACCGCCAGCTGTTCGGCGGCCGACAACCGCTCCAACAGCGGCACCGCGCCGAGGTTCGTGAGGATCTCCTTCGCCTGCCGGGCCGCACCTTCGGGGACGGCCCCTTCGGGCAGGAGCATCACCGCGTCGATCGCGCACAGCGCAAGATCCAGCGGGATGTCCATCGCGGACCACGACTCGAGCGCGCGGCGGTAGCCGGCCGAGGCCTCCTCGGTCCGCCCTTCGAGCGCCGCGAGCCCCGCCTCCGCGGTCCGCCTCGCTGCGTCCATCCACCGGCCGCGCAGGAGCGACATCGCGTCGAGC
>JBQTIP010000169.1:0-3594 GCA_052388025.1 Actinomycetota bacterium | reverse complement strand
ACCGTGTTCGTCCGCGCCGGGAGGGGCGGCGACGGCTCGGCGCACCTTCACAGCGAGCCGTACAAACCGAAGGGCGGACCCGACGGAGGGGATGGCGGAGACGGCGGCTCGGTGATATTCGAGGTCGCGAGGCGGCTCCGGGACATCTCGTTCCTGGCCGACAACCCGCATCAGCGGGCCGATGACGGGCGTCCCGGCTCGCGCAACCGGCGAGCCGGCGCCACGGGCCGAGACCTGGTCCTAGCGGTGCCGGACGGAACCGTAGTGAGCGACGAGGAAGGCCTCCTCGCCGACCTCGTCGGAGAGGGAGCGCGTGCGGTGGTCGCCCGCGGCGGCCGGGGCGGCCGGGGCAGCGCCGCGCTGGCCGGGCGACGCAACCGCGTCCCGCGGACGGCCGAAGCGGGGGAGCCGGGCGAGGAGAAGCGGCTCGCGCTCGAGCTCCGGGTCGTGGCCGACGTGGGGCTCGTGGGGCTCCCCAACGCGGGGAAGTCCACGCTGCTGTCGCGGCTCACCGCGGCGCGCCCCAAGATCGCCGACTATCCGTTCACCACGCTCACACCAAACCTCGGAGTGGCGGAGGGGGAGCACCGTTTCGTGGTGGCGGACACCCCGGGCCTGGTCGAGGGGGCCCATGAGGGGAAGGGGCTCGGCCACCGGTTCCTCCGTCACATCACCCGTTGCCGGGTGCTGCTGTTGGTCGCGGACCTCGCGGCCGATGACCCGGCCGCCGACCTGGAGGCCGTCAGACGGGAGCTCGACGCGTACGACCCGGAGCTCGCGAGGCGCGCCTTGCTGGTCGCCGGAACGAAGGCCGATCTCGTCGACGACCCGAACGCCGCCCTGTGGCGGCTCCCCCGCGGCTCGATCGCGGTGTCGGGGCTCACCGGCGAGGGCGTCGAGGCGCTCTCCGAGCGGCTCGGAGCCCTGGCGAGCGATGCGGCGCGGATCGACGATCGACGGGCCCACGTCGTGCTGCGTCCCGCCAGGCCGGCGTTCGTCGTCCGGCGGGAGGGAGAACGGTTCCGGGTTGCCGGCCGGGGTGTGGAACGATTGGTGGCGGAGACCGACTTCGACGACCCGGCGAAGGTGGTGGCCTTGCAGCGGAAGCTCGTGAAGGAGGGCGTCGAGCGACGGCTCGCCGCGATGGGCGCCCGCCGCGGCGACGAGGTCGTGATCGGGGATCAGGCGTTCGAGTTCTTCCCCGAACGCGAGGAGGGCTGAGCATGGATCGACGACATGAGCTGGTCCACGCAGAGGAGCAGGGGTGGGCCGAGCTGGTCGGCCTGCTCGGGGGCCTCTCGCCTGCGCACCTCGAGGAGCCCGGGCTCAATCCCGACGGGTGGTCGGTGAAGGACCTGATGTTCCACGTCGGGTGCTGGTCGGCGGACTGCGCTCACGTCTTGGAGCGGATCCGCATGGGCACCTTCGAGGAGCGGGAGATCGACACCGACGCCGTGAACCGCGAATGGTTCGAGGTCTCGCGCACGCTCGATCTCGCGACGGTCAGGGCCGAGCTGATGTCCGGGCGCAACCGCATGCTCCAGGAGTGGGCCGCCCTGGAGGAGATCACGCCGCAGGCGGACTCCTGGTTCGAGGAGAGCGGGCCGCTCCACTACGCGGAACACGCCGGAGACCTGCGGCGCTGGGTCGAGCGGCTCAAGTCGGGCGGTTGATGATCCAAGCCGCGCCCGGCCTCCGGCCGTAGGATTGGCGCCGTGGGACGACGTCTCGGGGTCATGGGCGGCACCTTCGACCCCGTCCATCATGGACACCTGCTCACCGCGGAGGAAGCGAGCGTCCAGTTCGGGCTGGATGAGGTGGTGTTCGTACCGACCGGGCAGCCGTGGATGAAGGAGCACGGGGAGGTTTCCCCGGGGGAGGACCGGTACCTCATGACGGTCATCGCTACCGCGAGCAACCCTCGCTTCTCGGTCTCCCGGATCGAGGTGGACCGAGAGGGCACCACCTACACGGTCGAGACGCTGCGGACCCTCTCGGAGGAGCATCGGGACGCCGAGCTGTTCTTCGTCACCGGCGCCGACGCGATGCTCGAGCTCTTTCACTGGAAGGATCCCGAGGAGGTCCTGTCGATGGCGCACTTCATCGCGGCCACGAGGCCCGGGTACGACATCGCGGCGTTCGAGGAGGAGGCGCTCGCCCGCCACCCGAGCGTCAGCGTGATGAACATCCCGGCGCTCGCGATCTCCTCGACCGACATCCGCCGGCGGGTCCGGGAGGGCCGCCCGATCCGCTACCTGGTTCCCGAGGGCGTGAAGAGCTACATCGAGAAGGCCGGGCTCTACCGGTGACGGGCAGCCGGGACGTCGCCGTCGCCGCCGCCCGGGCGGCCGCGGCGAAGCAGGGCGCCGACGTCCTGATCCTCGACGTTCGAAAGGTCATCGTCATCACCGACTACTTCGTCATCGCGACCGGAGGGACCGATCGACAGGTCCGTACGATCGTGGAGGAGATCGAGAAGGCGCTCCGGGTGCAGGACGTCCGGCCCGTCCGCCGTGAGGGCGAGACCGAGGGCCTCTGGGTGCTGCTGGACTATGTGGACGTGGTCGTTCACGTGTTCGCCGAAGAGGAGCGCGAGTACTACGGCCTCGAGCGGCTCTGGCGGGACGCCCCGAACGTCGCCTGGGAAGAGGCGGGCGCCGCCTCGTCCGGCTGAGTACACTGCCTGAACCCGCGGGCCCGTAGCTCAGCTGGTAGAGCGCTTGGCTGGCAGCCAAGAGGTCAGGGGTTCGAATCCCCTCGGGTCCACGATCGAAACCCGCGGGTCGCAGCGCTCGCAACGGGCGCGTGGAAGCTGATGGTTGTTGAGTCGCGGTTGGGCTCCTCGACGCTATGGGGTCGCAGACCTTGTCTGCTCGGGACGCCGCGCCCATACTCCACCCGCCAAACACCTCTGTACCAACGGCAGGGAGGCGCTCGAGCATGAGGAAACCCACTCGCCCGCTGCGCGGGAACGTCGCGGTCGTCACCGGCGGAGGCACGGGGATCGGGCGGTCGATCGCGCTACGGTTCGCGGTGGAGGGGGCTCAGGTCGTGCTCGCAGGGCGGCGGCCGGGTCCGCTTGAGGAGACACTCCACGCGATCGAATCCGCGGGCGGGGGCGGACTCGCCGTCCCGACCGATCTCGCCAAACGGCCGGACATCGAGCGCCTGGTCGACTCGGCGATTGCGCACTTCGGTCGCATCGATCACGTGGTGAACAACGCGGTCATGAACTACGGGGGTGCTTACGATGACGTCACCGTCGACGAGATCGTGCACATGATCGACGTCAGCTTCACCGCCCCCTTCCTGCTCACGCGGCTCGCGCTCCCTCAGATGCGCGCACGGCGGTCGGGGAGCGTCGTCATGATCGGGTCGACCGCGTACGTCGGCTGGCCGGAGGTCGTGGCGTACTCGGCCATCAAGGCGGGACTGGATAGCTTCGCCCAGGGCCTGCGCCGAGAGGTCGCTCGGGACGGCGTTCACGTGACCGTCGTGCACGCGGCCGGTACGGACACGCCCTCGATGACGCCGCAGGCCAGGCGGGCCTTCGTCCGACTGGGATTCAAGATCTACCCGCCCGAGGTGGTCGCA
>JBQTIP010000168.1:0-12334 GCA_052388025.1 Actinomycetota bacterium | reverse complement strand
GCAAGGTCACGCCGGTCATCGATAAGACGTACCCGCTCAGCGAGGTCCCCGAGGCGATCCGGTATCTGGAAGACGGGCACGCCCGGGGAAAGGTCGTCATCACCGTGAGGCGCTGACCGCCGCTCAGATCACGGGATCTCGGTACATAACGGTCCCCGGCATAGACCGCACATAACGGCACCTCGGCACTCGCTACGGCGCCGTTTCAAGGAACATTCCTGCACTTCACCATCTGGATTCGCCGCTTTCGCTCCACGTAGACGTGCTCGGGATCGTTCACCATGACCTCGGTGACGAGGGGATCCTCCCGCGACTCCTCCGCCCCCAAAGGAGCACCTGCGCCTGAGAGACCCCCTGGAAGGAGGGGTGCCGGCGTGCCGCCTTTCGTTCGACTCCTAGCCAGGGGGCGAGGAGAGAACGTGGAGTCCGTCTCCCCGATTTCTCCACGCCGGCTGCAACTGTGAACTCGGCTGCATTCCTCCTGAAGACTGGATCTACGCATGGGAATCGAACCCATCACGGATTCCCGTCTTTCCGATAGCCAGCGCGCCAGAACCTTCGCGTGACGGTCGCTGAGACGGAGCACATGGCCTTCTACCTACGGACATTTTTTCGGGTACTGTCCAATTGGGTGCACCACTACGATGTCCCGAGACATCACTTCTCCCGCGACGGTTGCTGCGCTGAGCCGCTCGTATCCTTGAGCGCGTGACAACCGAGGGCGACCGGTTCCTGCGCGCGTGCCGACGCGAGTCCGTGGACCGCACGCCGGTGTGGTTCATGCGGCAAGCCGGACGCTATCTGCCCGAATACCGGGAGCTTCGGGGGAACCGCGACGTCCTCGAGACGTGCCGCAGCCCCGACCTGGTGGCCGAGATCACGCTCCAGCCGCTCCGGCGGATGGATGTCGACGCGGCGATCCTGTTCTCGGACATCATGTTGCCCCTCGCCGCCACCGGGGTCGATGTGACGATCGAAGCGGGGGCGGGACCGGTCGTCGCCAGCCCGATCCGCTCCGCCGCCGCCGTCGATGCGCTCCGGGTGCTGGAGCCCGAGGCGGATGTGCCCTTCGTGCTCGAGGCGATCCGGCTGCTGCGCAAGGAGCTGTCGGTGCCGCTGATCGGGTTCGCCGGGGCACCCTTCACGATGGCGAGCTACCTGGTCGAGGGCGGGCCGTCGCGGGACCACGCGCGCACCAAGGCCCTGATGCACGGGGAGCCTGAGACGTGGGAGCGGCTGCTGCGCGTCCTCGGCGCGACGACCCTCGCGCACTTGCGCGCGCAGGTCGAGGCCGGCGTCCAGGCCGTGCAGGTGTTCGACAGCTGGGTCGGCGCGCTCGATCGAGAGGACTACGAACGGTTCGTCCTGCCGACCATGCGGACCATCTTCGAGGGGCTCCATGCCCCGGCGGTCCCCGCCATCCACTTCGGCGTTGGGACCGGCGAGCTGTTGCCGCTTGTGCGCCGGGCGGGGGGCGACGTGATCGGCGTCGACTGGAGGGTCCCGCTCGACGTCGCGTGGGAACGCGTCGGGCGCGACGTGGGCATCCAGGGCAATCTCGATCCGGCCGCGTGCCTCGCTCCCTGGGACGTGGTGCAGCGCAAGGCGATCGGCGTGCTCACGCGCGCGGGAGGCCGCGCCGGCCACATCTTCAACCTGGGCCACGGGGTGCTGCCGTCGACGCCGCCCGACACGCTGCGCCGGCTGGTGGACCTGGTGCACGAGCGCACCTCGGCATGACCGCGCCGGTGGGAGTGCTGGTCATGGCCTACGGGACGGCCGACGGTCCCAAGGATGTCGAGCGCTACTACACGGACATCCGTGGCGGGCGGCCCCCCTCCCCGGAGCATCTCGCGGAGCTGAGGGCGCGCTACGCCGCCATCGGCAACCGGTTCCCGCTGCTGCAGATCGCGCGGGACCAGGCGGCCGGGCTGGAGCGCGAGCTGAGCGCCGTCCACGGCGAGGGCGCGTTCCGCTCCTACCTCGGGATGAAGCACTCGCCGCCCTCCATCGCCGACGGCGTGTCGGATATGCGCCGGGACGGCATCGAGCAAGCGGTCGGCATCGTCATGGCGCCGCACTGGTCCGGGATGTCGGTCGAGACGTACGTGGAGCGGGTCGAGCTCGCGGCGGAGGGCACGCCGTCCTTCACGTTCGTCCGCCACTGGTACGACCATCCTCTGTTCGTCGAGCTCCTAGCCTCGCGGGTATCCGACACGCTCGAGAAGCTGCCTGCCCCGGCGCGCGGGAACGCGGCGGTGATCTTCTCGGCGCACAGCCTGCCGGTGCGCACGCTGGACGACGGCTCGCAGCGCTGCCTCCGCTGCGACTGCGCCGACTCCTGCCGCTACCGCGACCAGCTTCGGCGCACCGCGGACCTGATCGCCGGGAAGCTCGGGCTCGTCACCGTCGCGATCGGGTGGCAGAGTGCCGGAAGAACCGCGGATACCTGGTGGGGCCCGCCACTCGAGGACGTCGTCCGCGACCTTGCCGCGCGAGGGCATCCCGCCGTCGTGGTCTGTGCCGCAGGCTTCGTGGCCGACCACCTGGAGACCCTGTACGACCTGGACATCGGGGCGCGCGAGGTCGCGGATCGGGAAGGGATCCGATTCGAGCGGACCGAGATGCCGAACGCCGACCCCCGGTTCGTGAAGGCGCTCGCCGGGATCGTGACCGATCACGTGGCCTTGGTGCGGGCGCCATGACCGACCGAGTCGTGGTCGTCGGGGGCGGCGTCGCCGGCCTCGCGACCGCGTACCGACTCGTCGGCGCTCCCGGGCCCACCCCCCAGGTGACCGTGCTCGAGGCCGATCGCCGCCCCGGCGGGAAGGTGGGCTCCGTCCAGGTCGGCGGGCTCACGCTCGAGTCCGGGCCCGACTCGTTCGTAGCGAGGAAACCCTGGGCGACGGAGCTCTTCCGGGAGCTCGGCATCGCCGGCGAGCTCGAAGCGCCGGGCGCGAGCCGCGCCTACGTGTGGACCGATCGCGGGCTGGCGCCGCTTCCCGCCACCGCGCTCGGGGTTCCGGCCTCCGTCGGCGAGCTGGCACGCTGGCCGGGTCTCTCGCTCCGGGGTCGGAGGCGCGCCCTCGCCGACCTGGTGCGCAAGCCGCGAAGGGACGACGCCGACGAATCGATCGGTGGGCTCGTCCGACGTCGGCTCGGCGACGAGGTTGCCGAGAAGCTGGTCGGACCGATCCTGGGTGGCCTCTTCGCCGGCGATCCTGATCGGCTCTCCGTCCGTGCGGCGTTCCCAGAGCTGCAGGTGTGGGAACAGAAGCAAGGCAGCCTCATCCGCGGGGCGCGTGCGGCCCTCCGCGCGGGTCCCTCCGGAGGGCCGGGGCCCATGTTCCTCCGGCCCCGGAGCGGCATGGAACGGCTCACGGACGCCCTGGTCGAGGCCATCGGACCGGCGCGGATTCTCAGCGATTCGCGGGCGACCGGAGTACGCCGCGATGGCCCCGGGTTCGTGGTCGAGGCCGGCGACACGGAGCACTCCGGCGGCTGCGTCGTGCTCGCGACGCCGGCGTTCGCGTCCGCCGAGCTGCTGGCGCGGCTCGCGCCCGCCGCCGCCGGAGCGCTCGGCGCGATCCAGTACACCTCCACCGCCGTGGTCCTGCTCGTGTACCCGGACGGGACCGGCGCGGCGCTTCCGGACGCGACAGGGTTCGTTGTTCCCCGGGGGAAGGCGAGCATGACGGCGTGCACGTGGGTGTCCCGGAAGTGGCCGAGCGACGAGCTCGGTGCGAGAGCCGTCCTGCGATGCTTCGTGGGCGGTGTGGGCGCGGAGGACGTGCTCGACGCCCCCGACGAGGAGATCGTCGAGGGAGTCTGCCGGCACCTCGCCGCGGTCCTCGAACTCCCGCCGGCGGCGGAGTCCGCCCGCGTTGTGCGGTGGGAGCGAGCCATGCCGCAGTACGAGGTGGGGCACCTGGACCGCGTCGCCGCGATCGAGGACGCGCTGCCGGAGGGTATCTTCGTGGTGGGAGCGGCCTACCGAGGGGTCGGCATCGCCGACTGCGTCTGGGGGGCCGGCGAAATCGCGACCCGGGTTCGGGCCCACCTCGCCGGCGAGCCCGTCCCGAGCGTGGAACAGGAGAGCGTCCGATGAGCGAGTCGATCTACGCGTACTACCCGGTCTTCCGGGCGACCGAACGACTCGGAGGCCTCGAGGCGGACGATGCGGCGCAGGAGATCGAGAACCTGTTCAAGGAGTTCTCCGATCGCGTGACGGTGCGAGGCGTGTACTCGACGGTCGGGTTCAGGCCCGACGCCGACCTCATGCTCTGGTGGGTCGGCCCGACGCCCGACGTGCTCCAGGACCTGCTGGTCGCGTTCCGTCGGACCGCCGCCGGTGCGGGTCTGGAGCTCACCTGGGCGTTCGAGGGCGTCGTGAAGCCGGCGGAGTTCACGAAGGACCACTCGCCGGCCTTCGTCCGGGGCGAGCCGCCGAGGCGCTATCTGTGCGTGTACCCGTTCGTGCGCACGCCGGAGTGGTACCTGCTCCCGCCCGAGGAGCGCGCGGAGCTGCTACGCGAGCACGGCGCGATGGGCCGCGAGTACCCCGACGTGCTCGCGAACACGACTAACGCGTTCGGCATCAACGACTGGGAGTGGATCCTCGCCTTCGAGGCCGACCAGCTCGACCGCATCGTCGACTGCATCCGCCGCCTGCGCGAAGCGAAGGCCCGCCTCTACACGAAGGTGGAGGTTCCCTTCGTCACGGGCATCCGAAAGGACGTCCGCGCCGCCCTGGCCGACCTCACCTGAGGCCGGCGGCCGCCGACGCGGCGGCGTTCACCGTGCGCTCGATCTCCGCGTCGCCGTGCTCGGTCGAGAGGAACCAGGCCTCGTAGCCGGAGGGCGGGAGGTACGCGCCGGCCTCCAACATCGCGTGGAAGAACTTCGCGTACCGCTCGTGGTCCGACGCGGCGGCGTCGGCGAAGTTGCGCACCGGCCCGTCGGAGAAGAACACGCTGAACAGCGATTCGGCTCGGTTGATCGTGTGAGGGACCCCCGCCTTGTCCAGCACGTCGCCCAGGCCAACACAGAGGATCTCCGCCCTCTCGGCCAGCTCCGAGTAGGGGTTCCGTTCCAGGGCGAGGTCGAGAGCCGCGATGCCGGCCGCGACCGCCACGGGGTTCCCCGAGAGCGTGCCCGCCTGGTAGACGGGCCCGACCGGCGAGAGGCGCTCCATGATCTCGCGACGGCCGCCGAATGCCGCACAGGGGAAGCCGCCGCCCATGACCTTCCCAATCACCGTCAGGTCGGGCGTGATGCCGAAAAGGCTCTGCGCACCGCCGTAGGCGACACGAAATCCCGTGATGACCTCGTCGAGTACAAGAAGCGCGCCATGCTCGGCGCAGAGATCCTCCAGTCCCTCGAGGAAGCCGCGATCGGGAGGAACGACGCCCATGTTCGCGGCCACCGGCTCGACGATCACGCAGGCGATGCGCTCGCCCTGCGAGCGGAACAGCTCTCGCACGGCCTCGAGGTCGTTGTACGGAGCCGTGAGCGTGTCCCGGGCAGCGCCCTCGGTCACGCCGGGTGAGCCGGGAATCCCGAACGTCGCGACGCCGGAGCCCGCGCCCTTCGCAAGCAGTGAGTCCGAGTGGCCGTGGTAGCAGCCCTCGAATTTCAACATGGCGTCCCGGCCAGTGAAGCCGCGGGCCAGGCGGATCGCGGTCATCGCGGCCTCGGTCCCCGATGAGACGAGTCGGACCATCTCCACGGAAGGCACCGCGCGAACGATGCGCTCGGCCAGCTCCACCTCGAGCTCCGTCGGCGCGCCGAAGGAGGTGCCACGCCCAGCGGCCTCGATCGCCGCGGCCACGATCTCCTTCCGCGCGTGGCCGAACAGGAGCGCGCCCCACGACTGCACGTAGTCGACGTACCGGTTGCCGTCGGCATCGAGCAGGTACGCGCCCTCACCCCGCTCGACGAACCGAGGTGACCCACCGATCGCGCCGAACGCGCGAACGGGCGAGTTGACGCCCCCGGGGATGACCGCGCGCGCTCGCTCGAACAGCTCCTCGGACCGGCTCACGAGCACGATTCTAGGGGTGGCGCGTCAGTGGCCGACCGGCCAGTGCTCGATCTCGATGCTACGCATCGGGAAATGGCGCGGGTTGCCGGTGGCCAGCCGAGCCCCGATGCCGACGGCAGCGGCCGCGATCAGGCAGTCAGCTTGAGACAATGTCCTCCCGCGCCGCGCGAAGGAACGTCGCCAGAATCCCGCGAGGCGGCCTTCGGGGATCCCGAGGGGCGCGACCTCGAGACCCTCGAAGAGCGCGATTGCGTCGTCGTCCTCCGACGGCCTCAGGCCGCGTGTGATCTCCTCCACCGACACCGCGCACACGCAAGGAGTGTCGCCGGCGTCCTGCAAGCGGACGAGACGTGCCACGGCTCCGGGCTTCTTGCGGAGTAGGTCGATGAGTACGGTCGAGTCGAAGAGGACCGTGCCCATCACCCCACGCGTCGGGGGTCGGCGAACCGCTGCCGACGGACCCACTCGGCCGGGTCGTCGTCCCACTCGTGCCCGTGATCTGGGATCGAACCGACGGCGGACCAGATCAGCTCCCATCGACGATCGCGATCGAGGCGTTCCCGCACCGAATCCGCGATGTAGGAGCTTCGACCCCGCGCGCCGGCTCGCCTGTCGAGCTCGCGGACGAGTTCGTCGTCCAGGCTTATGTGCATTCGCATGGCCACACGTTAGCACACAGCGATTCGAGCCGGGCAGCAGTCGGTTTCTCGCCTATCCGGCGAGCCAGTCGGCGGCGTATTTCGCGTGGTAGGTCAGGATCAGGTCGGCGCCGGCGCGGCGGATGGCCATGAGCACCTCGAGCGTGACGCGCCGTTCGTCGAGCCAGCCGTTCAGCGCCGCGGCCTTCACCATCGCGTACTCGCCGCTCACGTTGTAGGCGGCGAGCGGGAATCCGGTTTCCTGCTTGGCACGTCGCACGATGTCGAGGTAGGGGAGCGCCGGCTTCACCATCACCACGTCCGCGCCCTCCTCGATGTCGGCGCGGATCTCGCGGAGCGCCTCGTCGGCGTTCGGCGGGTCCATCTGGTAGCCGGTCCGGTCACCGAATCTAGGCGCGCACTCGGCGGCTTCACGGAACGGGCCGTAGAAGGCGGAAGCGAACTTGGCCGCGTAGGCGAGGATCCCCACCTGCTCGTGGCCGGCCTCGTCGAGCACCTCGCGGATCGCCGCGACCTGGCCGTCCATCATCCCGGAGGGCCCCACCATCTGGGCGCCGGCCTCCGCCTGGGCGACGGCGATGCGGCGATAGAGATCCACGGTCCGGTCGTTGTCCACGGAACCGTCGTCGGCCAGCACCCCGCAGTGGCCGTGGTCGGTGTACTCGTCCAGGCAGAGGTCGGCGATCACCACGTGCTCGTCGCCGAGCTCCTCGCGGAGCACCCGGAGGCCGCGCTGGCCGATGCCCTCGGGGTTCCAGGCCTCGCTGCCCTCGGGATCCTTGCGCTCCGGTACGCCGAACAGCATGAAGCCGATCACGCCCTTGGCGGCGATCTCGTGCGCTTCCTTCCGGAGCGACTCCAGCGTGTGCTGGAACTGGCCGGGCATCGACTCGATCGGCAGCGGCTCCGATATGCCCTCCTTCACGAAGAGCGGAGCGAGGAGGTGTCGGGGCGTGAGGTCGGTCTCGCGCATGAGCGCGCGAAGCGCCGGCGTCCGCCGCATCCTCCGCGGCCGGCTCTGCGGGAAGCTCATGTCCTCGCCTTCCGTCGGGCTCGCGGCGTGAAGACGCGCTCCATCGCCGCGACCAGTCCCTCGATTGTATGCGGCCGCGCCACGGCGGCCACCCGGAATCCCGCTTCGCGCGCAGCCCGAGAGGTGACC
Source organism: Actinomycetota bacterium (assembly GCA_052388025.1). Lineage (GTDB taxonomy): Bacteria > Actinomycetota > UBA4738 > UBA4738 > HRBIN12 > JBQTIP01. Next base: position 4,470 of record JBQTIP010000168.1, on the reverse strand, counting down.
GGCCCGATGCACACGACCTTCGGGTTCCCGCGGACGATGCCGAGCCCGCGGACGAACCCCCGCACGGTCGATGCGCTGGTGAACGAGACGGCGTCCACCAGTCCCTCGCGGAGGGCGACCCGTGCCTCCGGCGGCAGCGATCGGGGCATGCGGGTCCGGTAGGCATCGACGCGAACCGGCGTCCACCCCTTCGCCCTCAGGGCGTCCTCGAGGCCCGCCGGCGCGATGTCGGCGCGAGCGAGCAATACGCGGCCGCTCCCACGAGGCATCGCGCGCCCGAGCGCCTCGGTCGTGAACGTCCGCGGCACGAGGTCCGGGTCGCGACCCCAGGCTCGGAGGGCGTCCGCGGTCCCGTCGCCGACGGCTGCGATCCGGGCGCGCCCCTCGCCGCTGCTTATGCTTGCGGAGAGCGCGTCGACCCCCGCACGGCTGGTGAGGACGAGCCACTCGAACTCGCCGGCGACGAGCTCGCGCAGCGCCTGCTCGAGGGCCTTCGACGCGACCGGCACGATCTCGATCGCGGGGGCCTCGATCGCCGTCGCTCCGCGTTCCTCGAGAAGCTCGACCAGCTCTCCGGCCTGATCGGCCGGGCGCGTGACGAGGACCACTCTGCCTTCGAGCGGTCTCACCGCGGTCCGTCCTCACGAACCAGATCGAGGATCTCCTGGGCGCCCTGCTCACGCAACACGCGTTCCGCTTCCGACGCGGTCTCCTCCGGCGTGCCGGCGGTCACCTCTGCTCGGACGAGCCGCCGCCCGTCGGGGCTCACGACGACCGCGACCATCGAAAGCTCTTCGCCGACGGTTCGCGCGTACGCGCCGAGTGGGAGGGCGCACCCGCCGCCCAGCCGTGCCATGAGGGACCGCTCGGCCTCGACGGCGGACCGGCTGTCGACGTCGTCAAGAGTCAAAAGCACCGCGATCGTGGCGTCATCGTGGATCCGAACCTGGACTGCGAGGGCGCCTTGCCCGGGGGCCGGAACGAACGGAAGCTGCTCGGCGTGCTCCGGCGTCGTCCCAAGTCGCGCGAGCCCCGCGGCGGCGAGCACCAGCGCGTCGACCTCGCCCTCCTCGAGCTTGCGCAACCGCGTGTCGACGTTTCCCCGGATGGCGACCGGGTGGACGCCGGATCGCCATCTGAGGAGCTGCGCCCGGCGGCGGAGGCTCGACGTTCCCACCGCGGCGCCGTCGGGCAGCTCCCCGTCGCGGGTCACCAGTACGTCGAAGGGATCGGCTCGCTCCGGGACGGCGGCCACGATCACTCCGTCGTCATCTCGGGCGGGAAGGTCCTTCGCCGAGTGCACCGCGAGATCGACCTCGCCGTCCTGAAGCGCGCGAACGATCTCGGCGACGAACAGCCCCTTGACCCCGGCCGGCGACGCCGACGCCGGCGCCCCGCGGTCGCCCGACGTCACCATCGGCACCAGCTCGGACTCGATCGCGACCGCCGCCAGCCGGCTCGCGATCTCGCCGGCCTGCGCGAGGGCCAGGCTCGATCCCCTGGTCCCTATGCGGAGCTTCACGCAGAGGGAGGATCGATGCCGAACAGCTCCGCGAGCATCTTCGCATGAGCGTCCCCGGTCCCGGGCGCGGAGAGCTCCTTCAGTCGAACGATGGGGTCGTGCAGCAGCTTGGACACGATGCCGCGTGCGAGCGACTCCACTGCCTCCAGCTCATCCGGCGTCAGGTCGGCGAGCCGTGACCGGAACCGCGCGAGCTCCGCGGCCTTGACGGCCTCGCCCCGTTCGCGGAGGGTCCGGATCAGCGGCGCCAGGCGGTCGGAACGCCTCCGGACGGCGAACCGACGCACTTCCTCCGTCACGATCTCGTGGGCGCGCTCGATGTCTTCCGCCGCGCCGGCCTCTCGTTCGGCGAGTGCGGCTCGCAGGCCCTCGATGTCCACCAGCGTGATCCCGGGGATGTCCGCGACGGATGGCTCGACATCCCTCGGAACCGCGAGGTCGAGGAGGAAGAGCGGGCGTCCCGGCTCGCGATCGCGCACCGCGTTCCGAACCGTCTGCTCCGAGAGGAGGACACCGGCGGCGCCGGTCGCCGACACGACGAGATCGGCCCCGGCGAGCGCGTCGGGAAGGGTGTCGAGGTGGCCGTGCTTCGCTCCCGTGCGCTCGGCCAGCGCCCGAGCGCGCTCCGGGCTTCGGTTGAGGATCCGTACGGCCCCGACGCCGCGCCGGCGCAGGTGCTTCGTGGCGAGGGCCGACATCAGGCCGGCGCCCACGACGACGGCCGTCCGTCCATCCAGCCCGCCGAGCGTTTCGGCGGCGAGGTCGGCCCCCGCCGCCACGAAGGCGTCGGGCGCCGCGCCGACGGTGGTCTGGGAGCGAACCCGCCGTCCGGCCCTGGCCGCGGCGTGGAACAGTCCCTTCAGGACGGGGCCGGCCGCTCCCTCGGCCTCGGCTCGGCGGTTGGCCGCGCGGACCTGGGAGAGGATCTGAGGCTCCCCGAGCACCATCGAGTCGAGCCCCGCGGCGACGGTGAACAGGTGCTCGGCGGCCTCGTCCTCGTAGTGCGAGTGCAGGGGCTCGACGAGCTCCTCCGCGTCCACCTGGCGCGACTCGCAGAGGAGCTGCTTCAGCGCCTGGAAGCCCGCGTGGTACGCGGGAACGCTGGCGTAGACCTCCACGCGGTTGCAGGTCGAAAGGATGATCGCCTCGTCCACGGCGTCCTGATCGACGGCCTGCCGGTAGGCCTTCGCGTAGTCCTCGTCGGTGAACGCGAGCCGCTCCAGCAGCTCGACTCCGGCGCTTCGGTGGGAGACCCCGAGGGCGAGGATGGCCATGGGCAGAGCGCCATTCTATCCGTTCGGGGGAAACGGTCCCCGGACCGCGCTACGATCGAGCGCCCTTCAGGGCGGCCGGCAGGAGAAACCATTGGCGCGCAAGCGAGCGAGAGAGTACGGAGTGGTCGTCGGGCGGCTGCCGACGGGGGCGCGCAACGCGATCACCGACGTCGTCGGCGTGCGGGTGGGACACAAGACGGTATGGCGTGACGCCGAGCCCGGCGCCAGTGGCGTCGCGCGCACCGGCGTCACCACGGTGTTCCCGCACGAGGGCCTCCCCTGGCGCGAGCGCGTCTACGTCGGCACGCACATCCTGAACGGGTACGGCGAGATGATCGGCATCAACCAGATGAACGAATGGGGACTGCTGTACTCGCCGATCGTTCTCACGTCGAGCCTGGCGATCGGCCGCGCGTACGACGCGACCGTCCGATGGAGGGCGGAGCGCTACCCCGCGGGCGCTTACGGCGAGGGCGGCGATATGCCGGTGGTGACCGAATCCGACGACTCGTTCCTGAACGACGTGATGTCCTTCCCGCTCGCCGATCGGGACGTGTTCGATGCGCTGGACGCGGCGGCCGGCGGCGACGTCGAGGAGGGGTGTGTAGGCGCCGGGACCGGCATGCAGTGCTTCGACTTCAAGGGCGGCATCGGCACGGCGTCCCGGGTGCTTCCCGCGGAGACCGGCGGCTACACGGTCGGCGCGCTGGTGCTGACGAACTTCGGATCCCGCCCCGACCTGCTCATCAAGGGCGCGCCGGTCGGCGAGGAGATCGAGGATCTGATGCCGGAGGAGCACTCCGAGGGCTCGTGCATCGCGGTCGTGGCGACCGACGCGCCGATGCTGCCGCACCAGGTCCGGCGGCTCGCCGTTCGGGCGGGGCTCGGGCTCGGCCGTTGCGGCTCGATCGGCGAGAACGGGTCGGGGGAGCTCATGATCGCGTTCTCGACGGCGAACCGGATCCCGACGGGAACGCCGGATTCGACGCTCCAGGTCCGGGCGCTGCTGGACGGTTCGTGGGACGACCCCTACCTCTTCGGGCCGCTCTTCCAGGCGACCGTAGAGGCGGTGGAGGAATCGGTGGTGAACGCCCTGTTCACGGCTACCACGACCGTGGGTCGAGACGGCCACGTGCTCCACGCGCTGCCGATCGATCGCACGCTCGAGATCCTCAGGCGACACCGCCGGCTCACCAGCTAGGACGGCTCGAAGCGGCGCGGATCGAACGGCGAGGGGTCGAAGGGTGGCGCTTCGCCTAGAACGATCGAGGCGACGAGCTGGCCGGTCCCGACCCCGAGGATCACTCCCCAGGATGCGTGGCCGGTTGCCACGACGATCCCCGGCGCCAGCTCGCCGACGATGGGGCGCCAGTCCGGGGTGACCGGCCGCACGCCCCACCACGCCGATTCCACTGCAGCGTCCACAAGCCGGGGAACGAGCCTGACGGCCGCACGAACGATCGCGCCCGGGACCGACGGGTCGGCCGCGCCCGGCTCGAAGGCGTCCTCAGTCGAGCTGCCGGCCAGCACCGCGCCCCCGGGCATCGGGTGCAGCAGACCGCCGACGCTCGCCGGCAGATTCCCCTCCGCCACCTCGGCTGCGGAGGGCGGGCGCGCAGGCTCGTGGCGGAGAACCCTCCCGGCCGTCTCGAGGATCCGAGAGAAGAGCGGCGC
>JBQTIP010000167.1:0-5323 GCA_052388025.1 Actinomycetota bacterium | reverse complement strand
TCCTCGTACAGGATGTCGAACTCCGTCTTCATTGTCTCGAGCACGCCCTGCGGGGTCCCGTATGGGGTCCCCCCCATTTGTGGAAAGACCGCGTCCTTGCCCGCCATCTGGAGCCATTGGGAGAAGTCGTCGTGGCTTGCCGGGATCTCTACGATCGACCTTCCTTCCTTCTCAAGGACATAAGGGAAATCCGCGTCGTGGAAATCGCTGTTCCAGAGGAACCCCAGATCTCGCAGCTGATCGAGAGTGTGCTCGGTCACAGTGTAGAGGGGGCTTCGCCATCCGACCGGTTGCGCGGCGATGGTTCTTCCCACAGCCTCGGTGGCCCGCTCGATCTCCACTCGTTGCTCGTCTCTGGTGAGCTGGAACATGGGGAGATGGCGATGCCCGTGCACGGCCACCTCGTGGCCTCGGCCGACAATCTCCCTGATCTCGTTCGGGTACCAGTCGGCTGTCATCCCCGGCACGGCGAACGTCGCCTTCACAGCATGCTTGTCAAGGATCCTGAGGATCCGAGGCAAGCCTTCAGTGATGTCGTATTGCCGCATCGTGAGGTCGCAGTAGTTAATGGAGCCGTCGGGCCAGGTTCGGGTTCCGAGGCCCGGGATCGCAGCATCGACATCCCCCTGCGTGTCGAACGTGAGGATCACCACGATACGCTTCCCGGTTGGCCAGTTCGCCAGGAACCGCCCCGGGAGCCTCTTGCCGAAGGTCTCCTCAAACCGGCTCGGGTGCCAGACCCACTCGTCGTCGACAGTCAACCGCTGCATACCTCACCTCCTCTGAAGATCCGACCCCATCGACCTTGGCCTTTCTCAATCAGATCGAGCACGAGAGACGGGGAAACCGGAGTCCTGGTCACCTGGACGCCGAACGACGCCAACGCATCCTCTACTGCGGCTGCGATGGCGGCACCAGGGCCGATCGTCCCGCCCTCTCCTGTGCCCTTGAATCCACCAGGCACGTAGACAGCGGGACTCTCCCGGTGCTCGATGTGGACCCGAGGAACTTCCGATGCGGTCGGCATCAGATAGTCCATGAGCCCCGCCGACTGCAGCTGCCCGTTCTCGTCGTACACGAGCTCCTCGTAGAGGGCGCCTCCAATGCCCTGGGCTATTCCGCCGCGGATCTGCCCCTCAACGACCATCGGGTTGATCATCGCCCCGCAGTCCTCAACGACGTGGTACCGCAGGACCTTTACGGTGCCGAGCCCGGGATCGACCTCCACGACCGCGATGTGCGCAGCGTTCGAATACGTCACGCAGGCGTTCATGAGGCCGGACTGGTCGGGGAAGGGATCGACGTTGGGCGGGTCGAACACCCCGATCGCCTCGAGCCCGGGCTCTTGGCCCTTCGGAAGCCGGAAGGTCTCGTGGTAGGCGACTCTGGCGACGTCGACGAGGGGCACTCCACTCCCTGGGTCGTCCCGGACGTGGATCCGACCGTCCGCCGTCTCAAGGTCCGGGGGAACCTGAAGGATGGAAGCCGCGATCGACAGGATCTTCTCCAGTAGCTTCTCGGCGGCGGCCCGGATCGCCCCCGCGCCCACCGTCGACCCCCGGCCTCCCCAGGTTCCCAGGCCGAATACCGTTCCCTCTGTATCGCCAGCAACCACCCGCACGGCCTCCACAGAGACACCCAGGGCGTCCGCCGCCACTTGCGCGAACGACGTCTCATGACTCTGCCCTTGACTCGTGAGGCCCGTGAAGACCGTGACCGAGGCGTCCGGTTCCACGCGGACCATCGCTCGGTCGTAGGCTCCTCCCCGATTCGCGTTCGGAAACATGGTCGGACCGCTGGCCTCGACGAAGTTCACAACGCCTACGCCGAGATACCGGCCCCCGGCCCGTGCTCGCTCCTGCTCCTTGCGGAACGCAGGCAGGTCGAACGACCTGACGGCCTGCTCGAGCGTGGCCGGGTAGTCGCCTGAATCCAGGAGGGTGCCGGTCGAGGTCCGATACGGCATCTGATCGGGGCGGATGAGATTCCGAATCCGCACGTCGACTGGGGCGAGGCCCAAGTGCCGGGCAACGAGATCGATCGATCGCTCCATGGCGAAGGTCGCCTCCGGCATCCCGAACCCTCGATAGGCTCCGCAAGGAGCCTTGTTCGTGACCACGCACGCGAGATCGAACGCGTAATTCGGCAGATCGTACGGATTTGGCACGGACACCGCCGTAACCACTGCAGGAGCGAACCCTTGGAAGTACAGGGCGCCCGACCCTATGTCAGCCAGGATCCGATCGCGAAGGCCCAGGATCCTTCCGTCGGACTTCGCCGCTATCTCGACCTCGTGGATCTGCTCCCGAGAGTGCACGCCGGCAAGCAAGTTCTCGGACCTGTCCTCGATCCACTTGACGGGGCGCTCCAGCTGCACGGCGAGCAGGCTGACAAGGAGCTCCTCCCGGAAGACGTGCTGCTTGTTGCCGAAACCTCCGCCGACATCCGGCGCTACCACCCGGAGCCGGTTCTCGGGTATGCCCAGCGCCTCGGCCAAAACCATCCTGACCATGAAAGGCCATTGCGTGCTGGACCACAGCGTCAGCTTGCCGTGCTCGTAGCTGGCGATGCAGCCTCGTGTCTCGAGCGGGACCCCGGTGTAACGCTGGCTTTGAAACCGCTCTTTGAGGACCACGTCGGCGTCGTCGAAGGCTCCGGCGACGTCTCCCGCCTCATGAGGAAGGCGAAGCAGGAGGTTGTCTTTCCACTCGTCATAGAGAAGCGGTGCTCCGGGCCGAACAGCCGCTTCGACGTCAACCACGGCCTCGAGAGGCTGGTAGTTCACCTCGACGAGCGCCCGAGCGTCCTCGGCCCGATAGCGGTCGGTTGCGACGATCGCCGCGATAGGCTCACCGACGAACCGAGCGCGGTCTACGGCCAAGGCATGCCAGGCGGCGTGCTTCACAAACGGGACCGCCGCCATCGAAAGAGGCTGCGCCAACGGGGCGAGATCTGTCCCCGCAAAGGCCGCCTCCACCCCGCCAGAGCACCTGGCGGCCCCGAGTTCGATCCCCTCGATCAGCGCATGCGGCTGAACGCTTCGGACGATCGCAACGGACAGGGCACCTCGTACCTGAAGATCGTCGATGTAGGACCCTCGACCGGTGAGGAAACGGCGGTCTTCCTTTCTCAGGATCGGGGTCCCAACAGTCCCCGTACCGCTCATGACTGCATCCTCCCGGCAACCTCCAGGACAGCATCGACGATCCCCTCGTATCCGGTGCAGCGGCAAAGGTTCCCGGACAGCTCCGCGCGAACCAGCTCCTCGTTGGGCTGTGGGTGCCGCCGAAGCAGGTCCAAGGCCGCGAGAACCATGCCAGGCGTGCAGAACCCGCACTGCAACGCGTGGTTCCTGCTGAAGCTCTCCTGGAGGGGGTGTAGCGCACCGTTCCTGGACAGCCCCTCGATCGTCGTGATCTCTGCACCGTTCGCCTGGACGGCGAACATCAAGCACGAGCGGACTGCCTCACCATTCAGGAGCACCGTGCAAGCGCCGCAAGGGCCTTGCTCGCACCCCAGGTGGGTTCCGGTGAGGCCGAGGTCCTGTCGGAGAAAGTCCGCGAGAAGGATCCGAACGTCCACGGTCGCGTGATGCTCCACCCCGTTAACTCGAACGCTGATCTCTCGCTCACCAACGAACGGCTTCATCACCCCTCCCGCGCCCGTGACACAGCGAGCTGAAGCGCTCGCTCCACCAGCACCTTGGCGGCACTCACCCGGTACTCAGACGTCGCGTGGATGTCGGTTACGGCGTGCCCAGCCCGTGACGCCCGCTCCGCTGCCTCCCGGAATGCCTCGCCGGTCGGCTGCGCGCTCTGGAGAACTCCCTCGGCCTCGTGGGCGCGCACGGGAGTGACGTCCATCGCTGCCAGTGCGATCCGAGCTTCGTCGATCGCCCCTGCGTCCCCCAGCGTCACCACGGCAGCCACACCGACCATGGCGAAGTCCCCTCGTCGGCGTGCCACTTCGAGAAAAGCGCTCCCCGTCCGATTCGATAGCTTCGGGATCCGAAGCTCCGTGATCATCTCGTCGGGAGCGAGACTCGTGGTCAAGAACGACACGAACAAGTCGCTGGCAGGTATTCGCCTCGAGCCTCTTGCACTCCTGGCCTTGAGCGGGAGTGTCACGGCCAGGAGCGTGGCTGGAAGCTGACCCGCCGGGTCGGCTTCGGCGATGCTGCCCCCTGCCGTCCCCCGATGACGGATCTGAGGATGTCCGATGAGTCCTGCCGCCTCCGCGACAAGCGGCACAGTGCCGCCGACCTCCGCCGAGGACGCCAGGGCAGCATGCCGGGCCAGGGCACCGATGACAAGTTCGCCATCCTCCGGCCGGATCCCTGCTAGCTGAGAGATCCGGTTGATGTCGATCAGATAGCGGGGCTCCGCCAGCCGCATGTTCATGAGGGGAATGAGGCTCTGGCCGCCGGCCAGGATGCGAGCATCCTCGCCATGCTCGGCGAGAAGACTCACCGCTTCGTCTACGGAATCAGGGTCGGCGTAGAGGAAGCGTGCTGGCTTCACAGGATCGCCCTCCCTCTCACCGCCACACGACTGTCACCGAAGGCTTCCCCCACACCCCACAGACAGTACAGTATACAACTGTACACAGTATAGGATAGTCTCGGAATCGGACGAGCATGACAAGGCCAGAGCCGAAGAGCCAGCGGCATTTGTTGCGGTCCGCTCGGCACGAGCCGAGTGGGAGGGCGAAGGACGGCCGACCGCGGACCGTGCCCACACGCGGACTGGCCCGCGCCCTGTACGACGCGGAGCGGAGCTGTGCACCCATCCCGCCGCTCACCGAGGAATATCCGAACCTAACGGCGGATGACGCGTACGAGGTTCAGCAACATCTCGTCCGCATGCGGATCGCCGAGGGCGACTCCATCGTGGGATACAAGGTCGGCCTTACCAGCCTAGCCATGCAGGAGCTCCTCGGAGTCGACCAGCCCGACTACGGGCCGATTCTGTCCTCCATGATGGTGCCCGACGGCGGAGCTGTTCCCGCCTCTCGCCTGATCCAGCCCCGCGTTGAGGCAGAGATCGCTTTCGTCTTGGCGAGGCCGCTCTCCGAACCTCGTATCGGCCCTTCCGACGTGCTGCGGGCTTCCGTGGGCGTAGTCCCGGCGATCGAGATCATCGACTCGAGAATCGAGGGGTGGAGGATCCGACTCCCCGATACGATCGCCGACCTCGCCTCCTCTGCTCGCGTAGTGCTCGGGCAACCGGTTCCCCTCGACGGCCTGGACCTCCCCGAAGTGGGAGTGGTTCTCGAACGGAACGGGGAGGAGGTCGCGACGGGAGTGGGGGCTGCTGCGCTAGGC
>JBQTIP010000166.1:0-3016 GCA_052388025.1 Actinomycetota bacterium | reverse complement strand
GTGAAGCTCATCCGCGCTCCTCCGGCAGGTCGAATGCGAGGCCTCCGGCATCGACCGCCATCGACCCGCCGTCGGCGATCAGCGCGGCGCCGGTAACGAACGAGGCCTCGTCTGAAGCGAGGAACAGGCAGCACGTGGCGATCTCATCGGGGTCGGCAGCGCGACGCAGAGGTACGTTCGCCGTCGCCGCCCGGTAGGCCTCCTCGCGCGAGATCTCCCCCGCCATCCCGAGCTTGTCCATCTGGCCATCGGCCATGGGGGTCCGGACCCACCCGGGGCATAGAGCGTTCGCCCGGATCCCGAACTTCCCGTAATCCACCGCGATGGAGCGAGCGAGCCCCCCGAGGGCGGCCTTGGACGCGTTGTATGCAGCGCTGTCGGTCCCGCTGACGAAGGCCGAGATCGACGAGACCAGCACGATAGAGCCCGCACCACGGTCGATAAGGGCCGGCAGAGAGGCTCGCACGAGCTGCATGGGAGCGTTGAGGTTAACCTCGATGGTCCGGCGCCAACTCTCGTCGGTGACGTCGCCGGCACGGCCGCCGAACCCCACGCCGGCGTTTGCCACCACGACGTCGAGCCCGCCGAACCGGTCCAGTGCGGCCCCAACGGCGTCGGCGACGTGCGCCGCATCGGCGGCGTCGCCCGCGATGGCGACCGCGCCCGTCTCGCGGGCCACTTCATGGATCGGCCCCGGGCGGCGGCCGGTCACGACCACGGAAGCCCCCTCCGCCGCGAATCGGCGAACTATCGCGGCACCGATCCCGGTCCCGCCTCCGGTGACGATGGCGACCTTCTTCTCGAGCCGCACGACCTCCTCCGAGTGCGGGATAGTCTGACGCATCCCGCGTCTCGAGGAGAACCGAGGATGGCGAAGCTTCCGAAGATGGCGCCCCCAAAGCTCATTCTCATCCTCAGCGAGAACTGGACGCTCACATCACCGCGTGACCTGCCGGCGCTGGCGCGCTTCGCCGTCGAGGCCGAGGACGCCGGCTTCGATGGGGTGATGGTGAGCGAGCACATCGTGCTCGGCCCCGGCTCCGACGCCGGAGGCCTTCCGTCGAATCCGCGCGAGTACGCACTGCCCGCCAATCAGGATCCGACCACACCCTGGCCGGGCTCGCTGATGTTGTTGAGCGCGATCGCTGCCCTAACCACTCGACTGCGACTGATCGCGGGTTCGATCATCCCGCCGTTTCGGCACCCGCTGCTGCTCGCTAAGGAGTTGGCCACGCTCGATCTCATCGCCGAGGGCCGTCTGGTAGTCCAGCCGACGGTGAGTTGGCACCGGGCCGAGTACGAGGCGCTGGGCGTGCCGTTCAACGCACGAGGTGATCTGCTCGACGAGCACCTCGCCGCCTGGAACGTGCTCTGGCGGGAGACCCCGGCATCGTTCGAGGGACGCCACTACCGCTTCTCCAACGTGTACCTCGAGCCCAAGCCGCACCGTGCGAGCGGACCCACGTTGTGGTTCGGTGGGAGCTCGCTCCACGATCGGCTTCTGCGCCGCATCGTCGCCTACGGCCAGGGGTTCAATCCCTTGGGGTCGCCGAAGCAGGAGGATCTCGAGCGACTCAGAGCGGCGATGGCCGAGGCGGGGCGCGACATGGGCGAGCTCGAGATGGTGGGCGGCACACGCGGAACGTTCCCGGATGCCGCAAGCGTGGCCGAAATCGGGCAAGCGCTCGAGTCCGTCCCCACCCAGGTCGCGGCCGGGGTCACATCGATCTGCATCAAGCCTTCGCAGTTCACCGACGACGCGAGCCAGGTCGGACCGCTATGCCGCGAGATCGTGGCGCGGGTCGCAGCGCTCGTCGGCTGACGATGCTCGATGACGGTCGGCGTTGGTCGGGTCAGCGGTACTTGCCGTAGAGCCGACTGGCGGGGTCGAAGAAGCCGCCCGCGGGCCTCGCGTGGGCGTGCCAGTGGTCCGGGATGCGCCGTCGCGCTGCGTCGACCCAATAGCCCTCCGCGCCGTACCTGGCCGAAGCCACCTCTTCGAGGCGCGTCAGGAGGCGTTCCTCGGTCTGCGGCTCCGGCAGGCCGTGCGCTCGCCACACGATCATCGGCGTCGCGCAGACCAGGCAATCGGCTACCCAGCACTCCTCGTCTTCGAAATGCCAGGCCGTGATCCGCTCGGCCGAGCAGAGCAGGCAGTCGTCAGGCATTTGCGATGAGGAGCTCCACCCGGTCGCCGACCTTGACACCTCGGAGCTCGAACAGGCCTTGGCGCACCTCGACCGCTCCGACGAAGGCGATTCCCGGTTCGTACACGGGACAGGGATCGGCCTCGCAAGGGTCCATGTCGAGGATCGCGACGATGCGCCCCCGCTCGTTCCAGAACGCGATCGAGAGCGGGATGAGCGTGTCCTTCATCCAGAAGCCGGAGCTCACGGGTTCGTCGAACACGAACGCCATCCCGTCGTTCGGGGCGAGGTGATCGCGCCCCATCAGCCCCCGCCGCCGCTCCTCGTCGGTGTCGGCCACCTCGACCTCCAGGAGGACCTCGTCGCGGTCGGTCGTGATGGTGAGCGAGGCGGGCTCGTCGGGGTCGGGGTACTGGCGGCCCCCACAGGCGGCGAGTGTACAGGTGAGCACGAGCGCGATACCCCGGCGCATGCGTCTATGGTCGCACGTCGAGCCCTGCAGGCAGCTGTATCATCTTGGGCGCGCTGGAGTAGCTCAGACGGCAGAGCACCTCCATGGTAAGGAGGGGGTCCGGGGTTCGATTCCCCGCTCCAGCTCCGGACGGCCCCCACCCCGCCGGGTAGACTTTTCTGCTCGGGGCGGGGTAGCTCAGTGGCAGAGCAAGCGGCTCATAATCGCTGTGTCGGCGGTTCGAATCCGCCCCCCGCTACGAGGGAAGGCATCGGGGAGGAGATCTCAAGGTGGCCAAGAAGAAGTTCGAGCGCACGAAGCCCCACGTGAACATCGGCACGATCGGGCATATCGACCACGGCAAGACGACGCTCACGGCGGCGATCACCAAGGTGCTGGCCGAGCAGGGCATGGCCGA
>JBQTIP010000165.1:0-31477 GCA_052388025.1 Actinomycetota bacterium | reverse complement strand
CCGCGCCTCCCACGAGGTCCGAGTGGCCGCCGAGGTACTTGGTGACGGAGTGCACGACGACGTCGGCGCCGAGCTCCAGCGGCCGCTGGAGATACGGCGTCGCGAACGTGTTGTCGACCACGCAGCGCGCGCGGGCCGCGTGCGCGATATCGGCCGTCGCCGCGATGTCGACGATCTTCAGCACCGGGTTAGTGGGGCTCTCCGCCCATACGATCCGCGTTTCCTCGCGAACGGCGGCCTGGAGCGCGTCGGGGTCGGTCATGTCGACGGTGTCGAATCCGACGCCCCAGCGGCCCAGCACGCGGGCCAGAAGCCGGTACGTCCCGCCGTAAACGTCGTCGGAGAGCAGCACGTGGTCGCCGGGCTTCAGGCAGAGCAGTAGCGTCGCTTCCGCGGCAAGGCCGGAGGCGAACGACAGGGCGTGCGTCGCTCCTTCCAAGGAGGCGAGCGCGGTCTGGAGCGCCTCGCGCGTCGGGTTGCCCCCCCTGGCGTAGTCGTATCGTCTGGGTGCCCCCACGCCCGGTTGCGCGTAGGTGGACGTCTGATAGATCGGCACGTTCACGGCGCCGAACTCCGGCTCGGGCTCCTGTCCGGCGTGGATCGCCCTCGTCTCGAACCTCAGCGCATCTCCGGCGGAAGCTCCCATCCTCGCTCCTTAAGCTCGTCGATCGCCTCCTGGCCCTCGCGAGCCAGCTTCCAAAGCGCGGACTTCCGCTTCGCGTCGTGTCCAGGGGCGAACTCGCGCGACGTGGTCCGGGTGCAGTCCGGGTCCCTGCAGGCGCACGGAGCGAACCCCGGAAGCGGTACCTCGGCGGCCGGCGCCCGGGCCTCGCGGCAGACTCGGTAGGGACGCGCCGGGATCGCCGTCGCCGGCAGAACGATCACGCCCTCCTTCGGATCACCGGGGGCGAAGAACCGGCCCCGGTGCGCCAGCACTCCCGTCAGGGCCGCGAGCGCCGCGTCGACCTGGTCGGCGGAGCGCAGCCCGTCCACGGCCACGCCCTGCTTGCGAAGCACGCGTATCCTCCACTCGCGCTTGCCGGCGGACCTCGGGGGAAGGCAGCCGGCCAGCACGACCGCGGTCGCGTGCGGGAAGGACTCGATCGCCTTGCCGCGCACCGGGCCCGCGCCATACGGGTGAAACCCGCGCTCCTTTGCGGCGGCGAAGACGCGGAAGCCGACCTTCATCCACTCGTAGAACGGCTTGTCGCCGTGCCGCTCCGCCGACGGCGTTCCGAAGCACTGGATCCCGAGGCGCCGGATCTCGCGCTCCGTGAGGCGCGAACCTCCCGGACGCGATGCCCACCTCGGGGGGGCGTCGACCGCAATGACGTCGGGCCCGATCTCGTCGATCATCGGGCCGAGCGCCTCGACGTCGAAGCGTCGATGCGTCTCCAGAAGGGAGCGCCCTTCGTCCATGACGACGAGATCGAGGCCCTTTCGGACGCCGACGTCGATACCGAGGGAGCGCACCCGCGGTTACTGGGTCCGTTGGCGGTGAGCAAGGTATTCGAGCAGGTCGCTGCGCGTGAGGACGCCCAACACCTGCCCGGCCTTCGCCACGAGCACCGCCGGTCCATGCTGGAGCTCGCCGAAGGCCATCTCTATCGGCGCGTCGAACTCGACCATCGGGATCGGGGGGCCCATGACTTCGGCCACGTCGGCCTGAAGCGCGTCGGGATCGCGGAAGATGCGGTCGAGCAGCGCGCGTTCCCGGATGGATCCCACGAAGTGGGTCAGGTCGGTAGTGGCCTCGCGTACGACCGGCGCCTGCGAGATGCCGTGCTCCTGTAGCCGGTCGACGGCTTGGCGGACCTTCTCGTGGGCGGTCACCGTGACCAGCGGCGGCGTTGTGCCGTGCTTCGCGGAGAGAACTTCCTCGACCCGCACGACCTCGGGCCGCTCGAGGAGCCCGTACTGCAGGAGCCATGTGTCCGAGTACAGCTTCGAGAGGTAGTTGCGTCCCGTGTCGGGAAGGATCACCACGATGACCTTGGACTCATCGAGCCCGCGACCCACCTCCAGCGCGGCGAACACAGCGGTGCCGCAGGACCCGCCGCAGAGGATCCCCTCCTGGCGGGTTAGGGCTCGGGCAGTGCGGAACGAGTCGCGGTCGGAGACCCGCACGTATCGGTCGACCACCGACGGGTCGAAGGTCTCCGGCCAGAAGTCCTCGCCGATGCCCTCCACGAGGTAGGGGCGGGCGTCGTCGCCGGAGAAGAGCGAGCCCTCGGGATCGGCCCCGACGACCATCAGATCCGACTTGCGCTCCTTCAGGTACCGGGCGGTGCCGGTGATGGTGCCCCCGGTGCCGACCCCCGCGACGAGAACGTCGATGCTCCCGTCCGTCTGCTCCCAGATCTCCGGCCCGGTCGTCTCGTAGTGGGCCTTCGGGTTCTCCTGGTTGAAGTACTGGTTGGGCTGGAAGGCTCCGGGGATCTCCTCGGCGAGGCGATCCGCGACGCGGTAGTACGACTCCGGGGACTCGGGTGGGACGGCGGTTGGCGTGATGACCACCTCGGCCCCGTAGGCCCGCAGGAGCGCCACTTTCTCCTGGCTCATCTTGTCGGGCATCACGAAGATGCACTTGTAGCCCTTGATCGCGGCGGCGATGGCGAGGCCGTGCCCCGTGTTGCCCGAGGTCGGCTCGACGATGGTCCCGCCTGCTCTGAGGAGGCCCGCACGCTCGGCCGCCTCGATCATCCGCAGGCCGATACGGTCCTTCACGCTGCCGCCGGGGTTCAGCATCTCGAGCTTAGCGAGGACGGTCGGCGCCACGCCGCGGGCGATCTTCTGGAGCCGGACCAGCGGCGTTCGACCCACCGCATCCAGGAACGAGTCCAGGACCTGCATGTCGTTGCCCCCTCCTGCCTCCGCGGCCCGGGCGGCGGGCCCCCCGTATTGTCCTCCACCGGAGCCCGAGCGTCCCGGCCGGCGGTCCACGCTTTACCCGGCGGACGTTCGTGCCGATCCCAGAAGGCATGGAAACCGGAGCGGCAGCCTCGCGGGCCGGAGACGAACGCGTGACGCTGGGGGTGCCTGCGGGTGCGCTCGTGCTGGTCGTCGATGACGACCCGTTCATCGCCCGGTTGCTCGAGATCGAGCTTCACGCCGCCGGCTACCTGGTCCGGGTGGCATCCGACGGCGGTGAGGCGCTGGAGGCCGCGCGGGAGCGCTGTCCGGACCTGGTCCTGGCCGACGTGATGATGCCTAACATGGACGGCCTGGAATTGACGCGCCACCTCCGGGAGGATCCGAACACCGCGGCGGCCTGCGTCATCCTGCTGACCGCGAGGGGCCTCTCCGCCGACAAGCTCGAGGGGCTGTCCGCTGGCGCCGACGACTACATCGTCAAGCCGTTCGACACCCCCGAGCTGCTCGCGCGCGTACGCGGAGCGCTTCGCCGGTCCAAGGATATGCGCGCCCAGTCCCCCCTCACCGGGCTTCCGGGGAACGTCCAGATCCAGGAGGAGATCCAGGCCCGAGTCGAAGCCGGGCGGGAATTCGCCGTGCTGTACGCGGATCTCGACCAATTCAAGGCCTTCAACGACCACTACGGGTTCGCGCGCGGGGACGAAGTCCTC
Source organism: Actinomycetota bacterium (assembly GCA_052388025.1). Classification (GTDB taxonomy): domain Bacteria; phylum Actinomycetota; class UBA4738; order UBA4738; family HRBIN12; genus JBQTIP01. Next base: position 27,893 of record JBQTIP010000165.1, on the reverse strand, counting down.
CGGCTCACCGCGGGGCTGATCCAGGAGGTGGCGCTCGACGAGGGTGGACCGGAGGCCTTCACGGGCCACGTCGGAGGGGACGACTTCGTCGTCGTTTCCAGCACCGAGACCGCTCCGCGAATCGCCGTGCGGATCGTCGAGGGGTTCGATGAGAAGGCGTGGGGGCTCTACGACCCCCGGGACGCGGCCCGCGGTCACATCGAGGTGAAGAACCGCGGGGGAGACGTCGAACGATTCCCGATCCTCTCCATCTCCGTCGGCGTGGCCACGACCGAGCGGCGCCGCTTCTCCCACTTCGCCGAGGCGGTCGCAATCGCGACGGAGATGAAATCGTTTACGAAGGGGACCGCCGGGTCTTCCTGGGCGATCGACCGGCGGTCGCGCTAGGTAGTCTCGGCCGCGCCCTCTTCGGCCGCGAGGGGAAGCCAGAACTCCACGGCCGTGCCGCCGCCGGGCGCGCTCCCGAGCTGCCACCATCCACCGGCGAGCTCCGCGCGCTCCCGCATGGCGGAGAGCCCGAGATGGCCGGGAGTCGGCATTTCCGTCCTAGCGAGGCCCACGCCGTCGTCCCTGATCCGGACGAAGAGTCCCTGCTCACGCGAGTCCAGCAGCACTTCGACCCGCCGGGCCTCTGCGTGCTTCCGGACGTTGGCCAGGGCTTCCTGCGCGATCCGGTACGCGATGGCTCGGGTCACGCTCGGGGGCTCCGTGACGAGCCTGTTCTCGAGGTGGGTCTCTAGCCCGGCCTCCTTGGCCACGTCGTCCAGATGCTCTCGTAGCGCCGCCGCAAGCCCCTCGCGATCGAGCCCCGGGGGCCGGAGCTCGAACATGAGGCGCCTGAGACGGTGGATCGAGAGCTCGACGGTCTCGTTGAGCTGATCCAGCGTCTTCGTGCGGGCGACCTCGTCGGTCGCGCGGCGAAGCGCCTCGAGGCGCAGCCCCACCGCGGTCATCTTCTGGATCGAGTCGTCGTGAATGTCGGCCGCGATGCGCTTGCGCTCGTCCTCTTGGGCGCTAACCAGGCGGGACAGAAGCTGGCGGCGCCCCTGGTCGGCCGCCCGAAGCAGCTGGAAGCTCTCCTGGAGCTCCTCCTCCGCCCCCTTGCGTTCGGAGATGTCCAGGCCTGTGCCGAACATACGGACAACGTCACCGGCTTCGTTCAGGATCACCCGGCCCGTGCCGTACAGCGTCCGGACCGCTCCATCGGGTCGCACGATGCGGTGCTCGAAGCCGAACGACTCGTGGGAAGCGAAAGTCGCCTCCACCGTCCGATGCACCATCTCCCGGTCGTCGGGATGCAAGCAGTCGAGGCACCGATCGTAGCTCAGCGGGCTGCCCGCCTCTAGGCCGTAGATCCGGTAGAGCTCGTCCGACCAGGTCACCTCGTCCGTGAGCACGTCCCACTCCCAGCTGCCGATGTGCGCGAGCTGCTGCGCCTCGGTCATCATCACACGACTCTTCTCGAGCTCCGCCTCCGCTTCCTTGACCTTCGTGATATCCACCAGTACGCCCTGCCGGAAGGGTTCGTCGGCGCCCTTTGCCGGCCGCACGACGGCCTCGTCCCGGACCCACACGACGCGGCCGTCCCGGGCCACGACGCGGTACTCCATCGAGAACGACCCTTCCGGCTTGCTGGTTCGGGCATCCTCCGCCATGACGCGCTCTCGGTCGTCCTGGTGGATGGCGTTCACCCAGAGCAGCGGGTCGGCCAGCCACTGCTCAGGCGTGTAGCCGAACAGGGCCTCGACCTGCGGGCTGACGTAGGTGGGGCGAGAGGGCGTCGTGTCGATCGCATACGAGTGGACCACGACGGGGAGCTGTTCGACCAGCGTGCGGTACTTCGCCTCGGCCGCGAGGAGTTCCTCTTCTGCACCTTTCGCCTCGCTCACGTCCCTGAGCGACAGGAGGACTCCGGCGAGCGCGCCAGTGGCGTCATGGAGGGGGACGGCGTTCGTCGACCAGACGGCGCGGGTCCCGTCCGGGCGCTCCCTCGCGATCTCCACGCCGAACACGGGCCGGCCCGTCATCCTGACCTGCGCGAACGGTCGGTCCTCCGCCTCGAACGGCGCCCCGGACGGCGTCAAGAACCTCCATCGCGGATCGTCGTACCTGCGTCCGATCGTCTCCTCGCGGGACACGCCCACGATCCGGGCCGCCGCCTCGTTGACGAACGCGACGCGCTCGTCCATGTCGATGATCGCGATCCCCTCGGCGATGGTCTCGACGATGCGGGAGAGGCGATCTTCGCTCTCGCGCAGCGCCTGCTCCGTCCGGCGCCGCTCGGTGACGTCGCGGAAGCTCCAAACGCGCCCGGCGACCTCGCCGTCGTGCGTCAGCGGGCGGGAGAACCGCTCGAAGACTCGGCCGTCCTTGAACAGGAGCGTGTCGAAGCTCTCTTCGGACGTCTGGTGCAGCTGGTTGATCTTCGCGATGAACGCCTCGGGTGCCTCGAGCTGATCGAGGACGAAGCCGATGAGGCGCTCGTCGCTTCGCGTCCGAAGGAGCTCATCGGGAATCCGCCACATCGCGGCGAACTCCTTGTTGGCAAAGATCGTTTCACGCTTCTCGCCCACTACGAGGATGCCGTCCGCGGTCGACTCGAGCGAGGCCTCGAGCAGCTCGGCGCTCCGCCGGGGGGCCTCTTCCAGTGTCCGTCGCTCCGTGACGTCGAAGAACACGCCCTGGACGAACTTGGGCCGCCCCTCCGTGTCGGCGATCACCACGGACTCGTCCTGGACCCACACCACCCGTCCGTCCGCCGCGATCATCCGCAGCTCCTGGGAGAAGGGCTCTCCGGTCTCATGGCTGCGACTCATCTCGCTCAGCACGCGGTCGAGGTCGTCCGGGTGAACCGACCGGATCCAGGCCTCCGGGTCCGACACCCAGTCCTCCGCTCGATATCCAAGGACCGTCTCGATCTGGGGGCTGACGTGGAGCTTCGTGCTCTTCCCGTCGGGCATTGCCACGTACGTGATGGCGGGGATCTGCTCCACGAGGGTGCGGAACTTCGCCTCTGCCTCCCGGGTCCGCTCCTCGCCCTGCCTGCGCTCGATCGCCGCGCCGAGGGCGTCCGCGGCCGCCTTGAGGGCGTCGATCTCGGCGGCCGACCACTCGCGCTCGGCGACGCATCCGTCGAACCCGATGAACCCCCACCACTCCTCGCCCACGAAGATCGGGACCACGGCAATCGACAGGATGTTCTGCGCCTCGAGGACCGGACGCTCGCGCTTCGGGAGCTCGTGCGCGTGTCCGCTGATAACGCCCCCCCGCCCGAGCACCTCCTCCCACCGGCCCGTGCCGTGCTCGTGGAACGAGAAGTCATGCAAAAGCGGGTCGTCGATCAGGGCCGCGATCCCCGCCGAGACCCACTCGTGTCGCTGGCTGTGGCGGACGCTACCGTCTTCCGCGCGGTGGTTCTCGAATATGTAGACGCGGCTCACACCCGTCGCCTCGCCCAGCCGCGCCAGGACCGCGTCGATGCCGTCGGTCCACGAAGGATCCCTGAGGAACCGTTCGGCGGCGTAGCGCACGGCCTCGAGGATCGCGTCCCTGCGCCTGAGAGCCTCCTCCGTCTTCCTGCGTTCCGTGACGTCGCGCACGAAGACGTCGAAACCGTCCTCGACGAGATCGGCGTGGACCTCGAGCCACATGTCGCGGGGCGGGTAGTAGACCTCCAGGTCGACCACCGCCGGCTCATCCACTGCCTTCAGGCCGGCTTCGTGAAACAGCGCGTCGGTCGCCTCCGGGAACTCCTCCCAGAGGTTCCTCCCGATGACCTCGCTTCGGGGCTTCTGCATCAGTCGCTCAGCCATGGCGTTGGCGAAGGTGAGCCTGAACTGCCGGTCGACGGAGAAGAAGGCGAGCGGCAGCTTGTCGAGGATGGCCTGGGCGCGCTCCACGGTCTCCGGGACGTCACCTTGCCGGGTGGCCGGCCTGCCGACCCGGACGCTCATCCCCGGGCCTCGACCTCGTCGAGCGCCGGGAACGAGAGCGCGAAGATGCTGCCGCCCCCCGGCCTGTCCGAGACGGAGATCGCGCCTCCGTGGGCCAACATGATCCTGCGGGCTAGGTAGAGGCCGATGCCGAGTCCCTGGTGCTTGCGCGTCGTGCCGGCGTCGGCCTGTGTGAACGCCTCGAAGATCTGCTCCTTGAGCTCGGCCGGCACGCCCGGCCCGCGATCGGACACCCGGAGCTCCACGAACCCACGGCGCGGACGGACCTCGACCTCGACCGGGTGCCCCTCGTCCGACAGCGACAGGGCGTTCTCCAGCACGACGACAAGAGCACGGGCGCCGAGCTGGAGGTCGGCCCACAGGCGGGGTTCGGTCTGGCTCGGGTCGGAGGGCAACACCAAGCTTTCCTCGTCAGGGAACTCGGATGCCGCGCTCTCGAGGATGTCGCCCGCGCTCGTCGGGCGCGTGGAGACCTCCACCCCCTCGCGGTCGAGGCGGGACGCCGCGGCGAGGTTGCCGATCAGGCGCTTGATCCGGTGGCTCGCCCGAGACACCCCCATCGCCAGGTCTCGCACCTCCTCGGGCTTCAGGCCGTCGCCGTGCTCGGCGACCGTGAAGGCGAACCCCTGGATCGTCGTGATCGGAGTGAACAGCTCGTGGGAAAGGATCTGTATCAGCTCGCTCTTGGTCCGGTTGAGCTCCTGCAGCTCGCCCGTGAGGGCCTCCGAGCGCTCGAGCAGGGATGCCAGCTCGTGGATCACGTCGGCGGTCACTTCCACCGAGAGGCTGCCCTGCCCCCGCATCGACCGTCGGATCGTGTACAGGATCTCGTCCGCGGAGGTGCCCTTCACGATGTAGCCGACTGCGCCCGTCCGCAGCATCTCGAGGACGGTCCGGCGGTCCTCGTACGCGGAGAGCGCGACGATGTGCGTCTGAGGCCATTCCTTCAGGATCTCGCGCGCCGCCCGGGGACCGCCCCCGGCCGGCATCTTCACGTCCAGGAGCGCGACGTCGGGGTGCTCCCGGCGGGCCACCTCGATCGCCTCGTCGGCGTCGGCCGCCGACCCGATGAGATCCATGGCCCCGTCGGACGACACGAGGTCGGCCAGCGCCTCACGCACGGCGGCCTCGTCCTCGGCGATCAATACTCGGATGCGGTCCATCGAGCCGAACGTAGACCCGCCACCGGCCCGCTACAAGGAACCGGAGCCCGCGGCATCGGCCCCCTCCTTTCCCACGAGAAGCAACCACCGGACCCTTAACCATCGGTGCGGCTCCAGGGCTCCTTGAGGCGCGCCGTCGTGCGCGGCCGGGCCCGGGTTCGTGCCCGGGCTATCATCGACGGAGCATCCGTCGGGAGGGATCAGTTCGTGAGCGCTCGCGAGGTCAGGGCTGCCCGGGGGCGCGAGCTGTCGTGCAGGGGATGGCCACAGGAGGCGGCGCTCCGCATGCTCATGAACAACCTCGATCCCGACGTGGCGGAGGACCCGGACAACCTGATCGTGTACGGCGGCACGGGGCGGGCCGCCCGGTCCTGGGAGGCGTTCGACGCCATCGTGAAGGCGCTCCGGAGCCTCGCCGACAACGAGACGCTCCTGGTCCAGTCCGGCAAGCCGGTCGCGGTGTTCCGAACGCACGCGTCGGCGCCGAGGGTGCTGATCTCGAACGCGATGCTCGTGCCCAAGTGGGCCGATTGGGACACATTCCGGGAGCTGGAGAGAGCCGGGCTAACGATGTACGGGCAGATGACGGCGGGCTCCTGGATCTATATCGGCACGCAGGGGATCCTCCAGGGAACGTACGAGACGCTCGCGGAGCTTGCGTCGCAACGGTTCGGGGGCTCGCTGAGAGGCACGGTCACCCTCACCGCCGGCCTCGGGGGTATGGGGGGTGCTCAGCCTCTCGCCGTCACGATGAACGAGGGGGTGGCGCTCTGCATCGAGGTCGACCCAGCTCGGATCGAGCGACGCATGAAAACCCGATACCTCGACCGGGAGACCGACGAACTGGATCGGGCGCTGGTATGGGTCGAGGAAGCCCGGGCGGCCGGTGAGGCGGTGTCCATAGGGCTCCTCGGCAACGCGGCCGAGACCCACACTGAGCTCTTGCGGCGGAGGTTCCGCGCGGACGTAGTCACGGATCAGACTTCAGCCCACGATCCGCTTGGCGGTTACGTCCCGGCCGGCCTCTCGCTCGAGGAGGCCGCGGCGCTTCGCGAGCGCGCTCCGGAGGAGTATCAGCGACGGGCCTACGCCTCGATGGCCGAGCAGGTTCGGGCGATGGTGGGCTTCCTCGACGCCGGGGCCGTCGTGTTCGACTACGGGAACAACCTCCGGGCGGGCGCCGAGATCGGAGGGTTCGGGCGCGCGTACGACTATCCGGGGTTCGTGCCCGAATTCGTACGGCCGCTGTTCTGCGAGGGGAAAGGCCCCTTCCGATGGGCGGCGCTCTCCGGCGATCCCGAGGACATCCTGAAGACCGACCGGGCGGTGGCCGAGCTTTTCCCCCAGGACGAGCGCCTGGCGCGGTGGCTCCGCATGGCCGAGGACCGCGTGGCGTTCCAAGGTCTGCCGGCCCGCATCTGCTGGCTGGGTTACGGCGAGCGTGCGACCGCGGGTCTCCGCTTCAACGAGATGGTTCGCTCCGGTGAGCTCGCCGCGCCGATCGTGATCGGGCGCGACCATCTCGACGCCGGCAGCGTCGCGAGCCCCTATCGCGAGACCGAGGGCATGAGGGACGGTTCCGACGCCATCGCCGACTGGCCGATCCTGAACGCGCTGGTCAACACGGCGGCCGGCGCGCACTGGGTGAGCGTCCACCACGGCGGCGGGGTGGGGATCGGCTACTCGCTCCACGCCGGGATGGTCGTCGTCGCCGACGGCAGCGACGACGCCGCGCAGCGCCTGGAGCGCGTCCTCACGACCGATCCCGGCATGGGGGTCGTGCGCCACGCCGATGCCGGATACGACCGGGCGCTGGAGGTGGCGGGGGAGCGGGGCGTGCGCCTCCCCTGGCTAGAGTGAGCGTTCCCTCAGGATCGCGGCCGGCCGTTCGATTCACTCGGGGCGGCGCCATCCGGTCGTGACCTGGTTCACCATCGCGCGGATGTCGGACTCGTCGACGTTCACGATGCGACCCCGCTCGACGACGGTCACGCCCCCGACGATCACTCGCTGGATCGCGTCGGGCTGCATCGCGTAGACGATCTGCCGCTCGGCCGTCGCCGCCGGCTGGAGCGACAACGACTCGAGATCGAGCACGACCAGGTCGGCGGCGTGGTCGGCCGCGATGCGACCCACCGGGAGGCGCAGGATCTCGCCGGCCCGCGCGGTGCCCGCGATGAGCACCTCCTCGGATCCCATCGCTTCTGCGTCGGCCTGCACTGCCTTCGACAGCAGGGCTGCCATCCGCATCTCCTCGAAGACGCTCTGGCGGCTGTTCGTGCAGCCGCCGTCGGTCCCAAGGCAGACGGGGATGCGCCGGGCGAGCATTTCGCGGAAGGGGGCGATGCCGTCGCCCAGGAAGGCGTTTGCACCGGGGTTGTGGACCACTTTCACGCCTCGCTCGGCCATGATCGCGAGGTCTTCCTCGTCTACCCAGACGCAGTGGACCATGACCGTTCGATCGGAGAGCACGCCGAGCGAGTCGAGGAACCCGACCGGCGAGAGACCGTGCCGGTCGATCGACATCTCACGCTCGTACGTTCCCTCGGCAACGTGGATGTGGAACGGCAGGTCGAGCTCCTCGGCGAGGGCGGCGCCGGCGCGGATCATCTCGGGGCTGGCCGCGTGGATCGAATGCGGCGCCGGCTGAGTGAACGCTCCGGCGTCACCGCGCAGCGCCGCGTGGAGCTCCCGGAAATTCCGGACGGAGACCTCCGGCGACTCCAGGTAGCGTTTGGGCGCGCCGGACCAGTCGTACATCGCGCGAGCCAGGACCACCCGGATGCCGATCTCCTTCGCCGCTTCCACCACGGCGAGATCGTTCTCGTTCCCCCCGTCGTGGATGTAGAAGAAGTCGACGACCGTCGTGACGCCGGCCTTCAACATCTCGGCGAAGTCGAAGAGCGCACCGGTGCGGATACCCTCCCGGTCGAGCGCCTCCGAGAAGGGGTAGAGGACGCGGTCGCGCCAGCCCGCGAACGAGAGGTCGTCCCCGTAGCCCCTCAGCAGTGCCTGGAAGGAGTGCGCGTGGCCGTTCACGGTTCCCGGAAGGACGGCGACGTCGCCCCAGTCCTCCCGGTCGTGGTCGGGGAACCGCTCCGCGAGCTCCTCCGGGGTGCCGGTTGCCACGATCATCCCACCCTGCATCACGAACGCGTGGCGGCGGCGGAAGTGGTCACCGGAGAAGACGAGCTCCGCGTTGACGACGGTCACGGGGTGCCTTGTACCACGGACCGGAGTTGCCCGCCCGCCCGGGCGACCGTAGCCTGACCGCCGTGGCGGTCCAGGTGGGGGAGGCCCTGTCGCTCGAGGACGTCGTGGCGGTCGCCGCCGGCGACCCCGTCGAGCTGTCGGCCGGCGCCGTCCGTCGCATGCGCGCCTCACGGGCGGTCGTCGAGGCCAAGGTCTCTGCGAACGAGACCGTGTACGGCGTCACCACGGGGTTCGGAAGCCTCGCGGATGTGCGGATCCCTCCCGAGCAGGCCGCGGCGCTTCAGCACCGGATCGTCCGGTCGCACGCGACGGCGGTTGGCCGCCCGCTCTCTCGCGAGGAGGTGCGCGCGATGCTGCTTCTGCGCGCTCACGTCCTTGCTCTGGGCTACTCGGGCGTCCGGGTCGAACTCGTCGAGCGCATGATCGAAATGCTGAACCGCGACCTCGTCCCCGTCGTCCCCGAGCAGGGCTCGCTCGGCGCCTCCGGCGACCTCGCGCCGCTCGCGAACCTCGCGCTCCCGCTGCTCGGGCTCGGGGAGGTGCTTGCCGAGGGTGGCCGGGTCCCTGCAGCCGAGGCGCTCGCCGGGGCCGGGCTCGCGCCGCTCGTCCTTCAGGCCAAGGAGGGGCTCGCCCTCGTCAACGGCACGCAGGGCATGGTGGCGGTCGGCGTCCTCGCCGCCTCCCGCGTGGGGAGGCTCGTCAAGACAGTAGACATCGCCGCCGCCATGACCATCGAGGCGGCCCTTGGGTCCGATCGGCCATTCGACGAGCGGCTCCAGGCCCTCCGGCCCCATCGGGGGCAGGCGGCATCGGCGGCGAACCTCCGCCGGCTGCTGGCGAAGAGCGAGATCGTGGCCTCGCACCGTAAGAGCGCCCACCTCGTTCAGGACGCGTACTCGCTCCGCTGCGCGCCCCAGGTCCACGGGGCCACCCGGGAGGCGCTGCGGTTCGCCGAAGAGATCCTCTCGGTCGAGGTTGAGTCGGTCTCCGATAACCCGGTCGTACTTGCCGAGACCGGGGAGGTCGTGTCGGGTGGGAACTTCCACGGGCAGCCGGTTGCCGTCTCGCTCGACACGCTGGCGGCGGCCACGGTGTCCCTCGCGAGCATCTCGGAGCGGCGCTTGTACCGCCTCCTCGACTCCGTCACGAGCAACGGCTTGCCGGCGTTCCTAGTAGAGGAGAGGGGGCTCAACTCGGGGTTCATGCTGGTCCAGTACACGGCCGCGTCGCTCGTCTCGGAGTCGAAGTCGCTGGCCCATCCGGCGTCCGTCGACTCGATCCCGTCCTCTGCCGGCCAGGAAGACCACGTGAGCATGGGCATGACGGCGGCCCGCCATGCGCGCGACTGCGTCGCGAACGCCGAGATCGTGGTCGCCCTCGAGGTGATGGCGGCGGCACAGGGGCTCGACCTCCGATCGCCGCTCCTGCCCGCGCCGGGGACCCGCGCGGCTCGCGACGCGGTGCGCGAGGTCGTCCTCTTCCTCGAGCTCGACCGAGAGCTCGGGCCGGACATCGAGGCCGTCGCGAAGCTCGTGCGAAGCGGCCGCCTAGTCGCGGCTGTGGAGGCGGAGATCGGCGGGCTCGCGTAGGGCTAGTGGTAGATGAGGATCCTGGTTCCGTACGTCGCGAGCCCGAAGATCCACTTCGCGTTCCAGTACGGAACGCGGACGCATCCGTGGCTCGCCGCGTACGTGGGGACCTCCGTCCACCCGTGGATCGCACGGCCGCCGTCGAAGTAGCTCGGGTAGTACAGGTAGCCCGCGCTGTAGCCGGCGAGCTTCCGCACCACGTGGAACGTGCCGTCGTGTGTGGGCGTGCTGGGCTTGCCGGTTGACACGTGCAGGATGTTCGTGATGTCCCCGTTCTCGACCGTGTACAGGACCTGCCGGGACTGGTCGATCTCGATGTGGAACCCCTTGGTCTTCGACTTCGGGCTCGGGGTCTTCGGGTCCGCGAGCGCGCGCCAGACCGAGGGGTCCACGTTCGGGGAGCGGGTCATCCCCTGTACCTTCGCGAACGCGACGACCGCGTCGGCCGTCCGGTAGTCGAACGCGTTGTTGACGGCGACCAGCCGGTACCGCAGGTCGACGAGCCGCGCCTCCAACAGCCGCACGAACGCGCTGTTCGAGCCGGCTCTCAGGGAGGGGAGCGGCGTCGGCTTGGGTCCGTCGACACCGGTCCCGGGCAGATGGTCGTCGTCTCCGAACGTCGCCCGAGCCCGGTACCCGCCGGGCTCCTCGATCGGGATGCGCGCGAGGAAGGCACCGGTGTCGTCTGTCGTGGCCTCCTCCCTCACAACGATCTTCCCGGCTCGCACGAGCCTGATCGTCACGGTCGCCCCCGCGTACGGGGGTGAGATCGAGCCACGGACTACGGCAGAGTCGAAGAGCCGGACCCCGGCAAGCCGGGTCGTGACGACCGCTCGAACGCCGATATCGACTGGTGAGCTCAGGGCCTCGTTCCAGGCGGCGTGGATGCTGCCGTTCGCCTCGGGGACGAGGTCCGTCGAGTACGCGCCGGCGTCGTCGGTCGTGGCCTGGGCCAGCAGGTCGCCGGCGTCGCTTCGGATCTCGACGGTCTCTCCGGCCGCCGGCGGCGCGACCGTGCCGGAGAGCGTTACCGAGCCTCCGTAGTCCACGACGGTCTCGGAGGCGGAGAGCGTCACGGACGGAGGATCGCCGGCGAGCGCGGCCTGCGACACGGGGAACGTGGCGAGCACCGCCAAGAGAGCTGTGGCCGCCGACCATCCCCGCCGGCTCACGAGCGGCCTCCCACCCTGGTGCCGGCGATGTACGTGTGAAGCACCGGGTTGTGGCCCGGCCGGTACGGCACCTGCCGGAAGCCGTCGCCCTCCAGCACGAGGAAGTCGGCGCGCTTGCCCATCTCGAGCATCCCCAGCCGGTCGGAGAGGCCGAGCACCCACGCCGGGTTGACCGTCGCGGCCGACAGCGCCTCCAGGGGCTGTAGCCCATAGAGGGAGCACCCGACGGCGACGGCCTGGGGCATCGACAGGACCGGGGATGTCCCGGGGTTGCAGTCGGTCGCGATCGCGACGGCGGCTCCTGCGTCGATCAGCTCCCGGGCCGACGGTGGGTCGGCACGCAGGAAGAAGGTCGACGTCGGGAGCAGCACCCCCACCGTCGCCCCCGACCCTAGCGCTTCGATCCCCTCACGGCTCACGTTGTTCAGATGGTCGGCGCTTCGCGCGCCCAACTTGACCGCCGCCTCCGCCGCCCCGGAAGCCCCGAGCTGGTCCGCGTGGCAGCGGAGCGGCAGGCCGGCCGCGGCCGCCGCCTCGGCGACGTCGCCGAGGTCGTCGAGTCCGAAGGCGATGTCCTCGACGTAGATGTCGACCGCGTCGGCGAGGCCCTCCGCGGCGGCGGCCGGGATCAACTCGTCGCAGGCGATGCGCGCCCAGTCCCGCCGCGTCATCCCCTTCGGCACCGCGTGGCAAGCGAGGAGCGTGACCGTGCAGGTCTGCGGGGCCTTCCCGGCCAGGCGCCGCGCCAGCCGGGCCTGGCGGAGCTCCGCCTCCGCCGAGAGCCCGTACCCGGTCTTGAGCTCGAGGGCGGTGGTCCCGTGATCGACCATCTCTGCCACGAGTGGCATGCAGAACTCGATGACCTCGTCGTTCGACGCCTCCGCCAGCATCCGGGAGCTTCGGTAGATTCCGCCCTCGCCCTGCTGGTCCTTGTAGGTCCGCCCGGCGAGGCGAGCCTCGAACTCGTCGGCGCGCCACCCGACGAACGGGAGGTGCGTGTGGCAATCGACGAAGCCGGGCGTCACCGTCACGCCGTCGAGGAGCATGGGGTCCGCCTCCGTGAGTCCGTCGGCCGGCCCGACGTAGGTGATCACGCCGTCCTCCCAGGCGAGCGCGCCGTCTCGGATGACCAGGGGCTCGGCAAGCGCCCGGCCCCGGCGGGGCGCGTCCGCCCCACCTGCCGAGGCCAGCACCGAAGCGACCAGCGCCCCCGTGCCTTCCCCCGATCCGGCCATCCGCGCTATCGAAGACGAGTGGCAGGGGAAGTTCAAGCCGCGGAGCCGATCCGTACACTCGTCGCGTGAGTGACGCCGGGAAGCTCGGGATCCGCGAGATCCTCCGGATCCCCGAGATCCGGGCCGCGATGCTCGGCACGTTCGTGATCATGCTGGGCTTCGGGATCCTCTTCCCCGTCCTGCCCAAGTACGCTCGCTCGTTCGGCGTCGGCTACGACGGGGTCGGCATCCTCGTCGCGTCGTTCTCCCTCACCAGGCTGGCCTTCGACCCTTTCGCGGGCAGGCTGATCGATCGCTACGGCGAGCGAGCGATGGCCGCGATCGGGGCGCTCATCGTCGGCGCGACATCGGCGCTGGCCGCGCTGGCGCCGACCTTCGAGCTTCTTGTCGTGCTTCGAGGCGCCGGGGGCGTGGGGTCGGCGGTCTTCTTCGCGGCTCTGCTCTCCTACCTGATCCGAACGGTTCCGAGAGAGCGCACCGGTCGCGTGATGAGCGTGTACTACGCGTCGTTCAACATCGGTATCATCGCCGGCCAGCCGCTCGGCGGGCTCTTCGCCGCCCATCTCGGGCTCGCGAGCCCGCTCTGGATCTACGGGATCTCTTGCGGCGTGTCGGCATGGCTGCTGTTCCGTACAATCCGCAACCCGGAGCGCTCCGAGCACGAGAGTCGCCACCGCGGCCTCCGGCGGCTCCCGTGGGATCGGCCGTTCGTGACGGTGCTGGTGGTGAACGCGGCCTACCTGTGGTTCATCGGAGGCGTGTTCTCGACCCTCATCCCGCTCTTCGGGAACGAGCGCGTCGGGCTCTCGATCAGCGGCGTCGGGTTCGGCCTATCGATCGCGACGGCCACGGAGTTCGCCGTGCTGTTCTCGGCCGGGAAGGCTACCGACCGAGCGGGGAGGAAGGCGGTGCTGGTGCCCTCGTTCATCGCGCTGGTCGTGTTGCTCACGGTCTTCGGGCTCGCGACGTCGAGCCTGCTGTTCATGGTCGCCCTTGCCATCCTCGGCGTGATCAGCGGGTACGCGGGCGTTCCGGCCGCGCCGATGCTCTCCGACCTGGCGCCCGAGGAGCTCTCGGGGACCGCCGTCGGCGTGTTCCGGTTCGCCGGCGACCTCGGCTTCGTCCTGGGACCGTTGGTGTCTGGGTTCGCCGCCGACCACTTCGACTTCGGGCCGGCGTTCGCGGTCAACGCGATCCCGTGCGCGATCGCGCTGGCACTCGTGCTCTCGATCCGCGAGACGATGCCGGTGCTACCGAGGACGGGGGACGCCCCCGGCCTATGAGGGTTGCGGCGCGGATCATCCTGCCCGTTCCGCCCGAGGACGCGTGGCGCATCATCACGGCCTGGGAGGACCAGGCCCGGTGGATGAAGGACGTGTACGCCGTACGAGTACCGTCCGACCATCGGGAGGGGTTGGGCGTGCGCCTCGCAGCCAGGACACGGGTGTTCGGCGTGCCGCTGTTCACAGACTGGCTCGAGGTCACCCTGTGGGAGCCGCCTCGCCGTCTGGTCGTCGCGCACCAGGGCTTCGTCCGGGGCGTCGGCCGGTGGACGCTCGACCCCGATCCGTCCGGTACGAGGTTCACATGGCTCGAGGACGTCTCGCTGCCGGTGCCGCTTTTGGGAGAGCTCGCGCTGTTCGTCTACAGGCCGTTCATGCGCCGTCTGATACGCGGAGCGCTCGCGAACCTTCAGGCGTTCGTTCGAAGCGAGTCGACGTAAGCGCGCAGGTCATCGAGGTGCGCGAACGCGTGGCCGAACGGCCGCTTCGGCGCGGCGGTGATCGAGCCCAGGAGGTTGCCCAGGCGGGTGCGCCGCTCGGTTTCGTACGGGGCCTTCGCGTTCCACTCCTCGTCGGAGAGCGAGTCGATTGCGGCGACGAGGTCGCCGTAGGCCCGCTCGAAGCGGGCTCGAGCCTCATCGGGCGAGATGCCGCGTGAGCGCTCTACGGCTTCGTCGTTCACCCGGTCCGTGTCCTCGGGGGTCAAGACGTCCTCGACCCACGGGCGCTTGCCCTCACGCCATTCCGCGAGCGCCTCAACCGCATAGCGCTCCCAGTCGGCGAGATGCGCGATGAGGTCCTTCGCCGACCAGTCGCCCCCGCCGATGGTGGCCGTGCGCGCCAACTCCTCATCCGAGAGCCCCACGGCGAGCTCCGCCGTCGCCCGATGGCCCTCCTCGAGGGTCCGGATCGCCTCTGCCCTGTCGACCGGCGTCACGTCGGCAACTCCGCGAAGGCGGCCTCCGCCTCGCGGAGATACAGAGCCGCCCCGCAATCCGCGAGGATATCCCGCGCTCGCTCCAGGTTCGGCCGCGGATCCTTCCCCAGCCGGCGTTCGGCATCCCCGAGGTCGATCAGGCAGCGCGCCTGCTCGATCCGCCAGCCGATCGCCTCGAATCGTCCGGCCGCGTCGGCGAGCGCCCGTTCCCGATCCGAGGGGTCCTCGGCCGTCAGGCCCTCCGCCCATAGCGCGAAGGCCTCGGCGTGAGGCCGCCCGGACGCGACCCTTCGAAGCCGGTCCAGGTATGCGCCCGCCTCGGGAGCGCGGCCGCCTCGGACCAGCGCCCGGACCGTCTCCGCGAGCAGCACCTCGCCTCCTCCCACGCTGATGTTGGCCTGCAATCGCTCTACGCCCTCGACGAAACACTCGACGGCCCGTGCGGCATCTCCCCTCGCGCTGGCCAGGCGTCCCTCGAAGACCGGTTCCCAAACGGAGGCCTGCGGCTCCGGGTTCTCCTGGAGGATCTGCTCGGCTTCCCGGTAGATGCGCTCGGCCCCGTCCAGCTCTCCCTGGATCAGCTTCCCGCCCGCGAGAGCCGCAAGCCGCTGTCCGATCAGGGGAGCGTTCGAGACGGCTCTGGCGGCCTCGACGGCGGCGTTTCCGTAGTCCCACTCCTCCTTGAGCCTCCCCAGGCTGCCCATGTAGTCGGCCAGGGTCCCGAGGATCCATCCTTGCATCTCCCGCTGCCCTGCTTTCCGAGCAAGCTCCAGCCCCTCGTGGAGGATGGCCTCTCCCCGCTCAGGGTCGGGCGCGTAGTCCATGAGGATGGCAGGAAGGTTGTTGCACGTGCGAAGGAGAAGCGTGAGGTCTCCCGCTTCTCTGGCGATCTGGTAGCTCTCCTCTACAAGAGGGAGTCCCTCCTCCCACCTCTCGGCGTGCTGAGTGAGCAGCAGGCCCAGGGTCTGCATGGCCTGCCCCTTGCCGACAAGGTCTCCGACGCGGTCGGCGATCTCGATGCTCCGACGCAGTGGAGCTTCGGCGGCCTCGAGGTGGCCCCGCCGCCAGTGGTACCAGCCGAGAGACCCCAGAGCCGTGGCAAGATCGCGGCTGTCGCCGAGAGGTTCCAGTCGGCTCAGGGCCCGCTGAAACCGAGGGATTACGGCTTCATCGTGTCCGGCTCCGAAGTCAACACCGGCGAGCTCCGTCTCAACTCGCCCGGCATCAGCATCCCGGCCGAGCTCCTCGAACAGCCTGAGGGCCGTCTCGTAGGCTCGGGCCACCTCGTCGAGGGATTCGGCGCCAGAGCAGGCCCGTGCGTAGACCTCCCACAGGGTGGCCAACTCCTCAGGCGCCATGCCTACCGGTTCAGAGAGGTCGAGTGCCTTCCGATACCAGCGGACCGCCTCGGCCTGCTGCCAGAGGCGCCACGCCCGATGGCCGGCCGCCCGGGCCCATTGGCACGCCTTGCCCTCGAGCTCCTCACGCAAGCTCCCCGTCTCGCCCAACTCCTGAAGGTAATTGAGCGCCTCGGCATAGTGAGTCGCGATCAGCTCGGCGATCTCTTCACGCCGCTCCCCCGCCCGATCCTCTGCCCATCGGGCGGCCTCCGCATGTTTCGTGGCCCGGAGGGACTTCGGGAGCGACTCGTAGGCCACGTCCCGGATCAGGACGTGACGGAACGCGAACTCGAGCTCGCCGGAGAACACCGGGGGCTCGCGCGGCAAGATGATCTCCTTCACGCGCAGACGCCCCAGCAGACCCCGGACATCGGGCGCGCCCCGCCCCGAGAGGCGGACCGTGGCGCCGGCCCAGAAGAGCCTTCCGACGACGGCAGCGTCCTGGAGGATGGCCTTCTCCTCGGCGGGCAGGGTGTCCAGGCGGGCGGCGATCAGGCCGTGGATCGAGCGAGGCACTTCGACCTCATCGACGGGCCTGGCCACCTCCCAGAGAGCCGCGTCGCTCGCGCGCAGCACGCCACGGTCGATGAACATCCGGACGATCTCCTCGGTGAAGAGCGGGTTCCCCTCGCTCCGCTCGACGACGAGCTTCTTCACGTCGTCCGGGAGCGGGGTGGCCAGCAGGTCGTCGAGCATCGCCGCGTTCTCGTCGGGCGTGAGCGGGTCGAGGTAGATCGCCGCGTAATTCCGCTTGCCACCGCCCCAGCCCGGCCGGAGCTCGAGCAGCTCGGGGCGGGCCAGCGTCAGGACGAGGAGCGGTCCCTGGGCCCAGTCGGCGAGGTGGTCGATGAAGTCGAGGAGCCCCTCGTCGGCCCAGTGGATGTCCTCGAACACCAGGACCAGGGGGTACCTGGCCGCCATCCGCTCGAGGAACCGCCGCCAGGCGTCGAAGAGATCTTCCCGGCTGAATGCTCGGCCGGCTCCCGCGCCCACCAGGGCCTTGATGTGTGGGAGTACCGCGTCGTCTCCGAACAGGTCGAGTACCGCCCGCTCGACCTTTGCCTCGGCGACCTCCTGCGCGTCGTCCTCGAGGATCTCGCACTGCGCCTTCACCGCGTCGGCGAGCGCCGAGTACGAGACGTTGCCGTAGGCCAGGCACCGGCCCTTGCGCCAGTAGAGGAACTGGGGGAGCCCCTCGGCGTACTTGGTCAGCTCCCAGGCCAGACGCGACTTCCCGACTCCGGCCGGCCCGAGGACGGTGACCAGAGCCGGCCTGCCCTCCGATTCGACCCTTTGTAGGGTCTCTTTCAGGACGGCGAGCTCCTGGTCGCGGCCTACTAGCCGAGCCTCCAGACCGAGCGGGGCGCGCTCGCCCCGTCGCCGGGCCTTGACCCGCAGAGCATCCCACGCCGGGACCGGCTGCGCCTTCCCCTTGAGCTCCATCGCTGGGAGCTCCCGGTAGTCGATGACGTCCTTCGTCGTGGCGTACACGGACGGTCCCACCACGACGTGCCCGGGCTCGGCCGCCGACTGCAGCCGGGCCGCCGTGTTGACCGCGTCGCCGGTGAGCATCCGGTCACGGGGGCCTCTAGCCCGCTCGATGTCCACCAGCACGTCGCCGGCCTCCACCCCGATCCGCATCGCGAGTTGCGGCCGTCCCTCCTGGGCGAATCCGCGGTTCAGTCCCGAGAGGACGGCTTGCATCTCCAGAGCGGCGCGCACCGCTCGCTCGGCGTCGTCTTCGTGGGAGGTCGGCACGCCGAACACGGCGAGGACGGCGTCGCCCATGAACTTCTCGAGGAGCCCCCCGTAGCGCTCGACCTCCTCGGCCAGGCGGTCGAAGGCCCTCCCCACGACAGATTGCACCACTTCGGGGTCCTCCCGCTCGCCGAGCGACGTGGAGCCCACGAGGTCCGCAAAGAGCGCCGTCGCGAACTTCCGCTCCTTGCGGGCGGCCGGGCCGCCCTCCGCGAGCGCCGCTCCGCAGGACGAGCAGAACCGCGCGCCGTCGGCGTTCTCGGAGCCGCAGGACTGTCAGGTGAGGGCCACGGGGGATTCTAGGCGCGGCGCCTGCGCCATTGACAGCCGATTCGTGGGCGCGTTAGGAGCGACGGCCGCGGGGTCCGGTTCGCCGGCGACCGTCTTCGGCCTGGTGCCGTAAGATCGAGCGGGAATCAGGGGAGCCCGGTGGGACCGGGCTGAGAGGCCGGCTGTCGGCCGGCGACCCTTCGAACCTGATCCGGGCAATGCCGGCGAAGGGAGTGCGAAATGGCCTCGGTTACCGACCGGCTCGAGCGGGTCCTCGAGCGCGAGGCGCCGTCGTGGGGCATCCGGCCGGTGCCGCCCGAGCACCGCCGCCTGTCGGGGCTCGACTTCGCGGTGCTCTGGGGCGATCTCTCGGTAGGCCTGCTCGTGCTGGTGACCGGTGCCCTGCTGGTGCCGGCCCTCGGATTCCCGAAGGCGCTGCTCGCGATCGTGATCGGGAGCGCTGTGGGCTGCCTGCCGCTCGCCCTGGTCGGCCTGGCCGGCGCCCGCGAGGGAGTGCCCGGCATGGTGCTGTTCCGTCCGGTCCTCGGACTCCGCGGGTCCTTCCTCCCCTCGGCCCTGAACCTCGTGCAGCTGGTGGGCTGGACGGCCGTCGAGTTCTGGGCGATGGGCCAGATCGCGACCGTCCTCTCGGAGCGTGCCTTCGGCCGGAGCGCCTACGTCCCTTGGCTGTCGGTGGTGGCGGTCGTGTGCACAGTGCTCGCGCTGGGCGGCCCCATCCTCGTCGTGCGGAGGTGGCTGGAGCGCTTCGGCATCTACGTCGTCCTCGCCTCTGCGGCGTGGATCACCTATCAGGCAATGGTGGCCGCCGACCTTTCCACGATGTGGGGCCGTCCGGGCGAGGGCGGCCTGCCGTTCTGGCTCGGAGTCGACCTCGTCATCGTGATGCCGATCTCGTGGCTCCCGCTCGTCGCCGACTACAACCGCTTCTCGAGGAGCGGCGCTCGCGAGTTCGCCGGCACCTACTGGGGCTACTTCTTGGGGAACGTGTGGTTCTACACGCTCGGCGCCCTCCTGGTCCTGGCCGTGGGGGCGAGCCCGGACGTCTCGGGGGTGGGGACCGCGATCGCGGCCCTGGCCGGCGGCTCGCTGCTCCTGGTCGCCCTGTTGATCGGGGAGAGCGACAACGCCTTCGCCAACATCTACTCGTCGGCGGTGTCGGTCCAAAACGTCGCGCCGGCGGCGCCGCAGCGCGCGCTGATCCTGGCTGTGGGGGCCGTCGGGTTCCTGCTGGCGCTCTTCCTCTCGATGGATCGGTACGAGGTCTTCCTGTTTCTGATCGGCTCGGTGTTCGTGCCTCTGTTCGGCGTGTTCGCGGCCGACTACTTCGTCCGGCGGCGCGCCCGATACGGCGAGCGAGACCTCTTCCAGCGGGAGGGCAGGTTCTGGTACCGGGGCGGGGTGAATTGGGCGGCCCTAGTCCCATGGTCCCTCGGGTTCGTGCTGTATCACTGGAGCGTGCGCACCGGCCCGGCCGGGTGGGTCGAGGCCGTGGAGACGGTGTTCCACGATTGGCTGGGCCTGCCCTTCCCGCTGTTCGGCTCCGCGATTGGGGCGAGCCTGCCGAGCTTCCTCGCCGCGTTCGCCCTGTCGCTGCTGGTCCTGCCGCGGACGGGGGCTCCTGCTACCCGACAACCGGCCGCCGTGTAGGCGGCGGAGCGGCTACCAGGAACACGACGGCCGGCTCGCTGGAGGCGTTCTTCATGACCAGCTCGCTGCCCGCGGGGACCAGGACGGATCCCCACTGAGCCAGGCGCTTGCGCGCATGGTTGACCTGGATCGCGACCTCGCCCGCGATCACCGTGCAGATGGCATCCGAGTCTTGATCGGTGATCGGTCCGAGCTGCTGGTTTCGCTCGAGGCAGACCACCTCGGACCACAGGCGCTCCGACTCGTGAAGCGTCTCGTGGTGTGGCCCGTCCTTCGAGAAACGGACCAGATCGGTCAGGTTCCTGGCCTTCACGGCCGGGAAGCCTATCGCGATCCGACGTCCGTGCTGCCCGCCGGGCTCGCTCGGTACACTGGCGCCCCACCGCTCTCGAGGAGGACTCATCGTGGCCGAATTCACCTACTCGACCGAGACGACCGGCGCGGTTGCGGCAGACGTGCTGGTGCTGCCGGTCTTCGAGGGACCGGAGGCCGGCCCGGGCCTGAGGGACGTGAAGGGCATAGACCTCCTCGGCGTCTACGCCGGCGTGAAGCTCAAGGGGAAGAAGGGCGAGAACCTGCTCGTCCCGAACACCGGGAACCACGGACTCGCCGCGCGGTCGGTCCTGATGGTGGGCCTGGGCAAGCGCGAGAAGGCGACGACCGACACGCTCCGCCGGGTCATGGGGAGGGCCGCGCCCCAGCTCGTTCGCCAGGAATCCGTCGCGACCACGCTTCCCCAGGCGTTCGGCCGCTCTCCGGAGCAGGCCGTCCAGGCCACGGTGGAGGGCGTCGTGCTCGGCTCCTACCGGTTCGACCGGTACAAGTCGGGCAAGGACGGCGATGCTCCGGAGAAGCCCGCGCTGAAGTCGTTCACGATCCTCGGCCCTGCTCGATGGGACACCCGGAAGGTGAAGGGTGCCATCTCCCGCGCGGAGGTGGTCTCCGACGCGGTCGCCTGGGCCCGCGACCTCGTCAACACGCCCGCGCTCGACTGCACGCCGGGCTTCCTGGCCAAGGAGGCACAGACGATGGCTAAGGAGGTCGGCCTTCAGGCGAAGATCTGGGGTGAGGCCGAGCTCCAGAAGGGCGGCTTCGGCGGGATCCTCGGCGTGGGCAAGGGGAGCGAGCACTCGTCCCGGCTGATCGAGCTGAAATACACGGGAGCGGGCTCCGCGCGGCCCATCGCCATCACCGGCAAGGGCATCACGTTCGATTCGGGCGGCCTCTCCATCAAAGACGCCACCGTCATGGAGGGGATGAAGGCCGACATGGCCGGCGCAGCCGCGATGCTCGCCACGATGAAGGTGATCGGGCGGCTGAAGCCGAAGGTCAACGTGGTCGCGGCGATACCGTCCGCCGAGAACATGCCGAGCGGCTCGGCCATCCGACCGGGCGACGTTCTCCATCATCGAGGAGGCAAGACCTCCGAGGTCCGCAACACCGACGCCGAGGGCCGCTTGGTGCTGGCCGACGCGCTGGCGTACCTCGCTGAAGGAAAGCCCAGGGTCATCATCGACGCGGCTACGCTGACCGGGGCGTGCATGGTCGCGCTCGGCGACGAGATCTTCGGCGTCATGGGCAACGACCGCGCGCTGATCCGCGACATCATCGCCGCCGGCCGAATCACCGGCGAGCCGGCGTGGGAGCTTCCCCTCCACGAGGGGTACCGATCCCACATCGACTCCAACGTGGCCGACATCCAGAACATCGGCAAGCGCTGGGGCGGCGCGATCACCGCGGCGTGGTTCCTGGCCGAGTTCGTCGGCGACACGCCTTGGGCGCACCTGGACATCGCCGGGCCCGGATACGCGAACAAGGCGCGTGACTACACACCCAAAGGCGGCACGGGCGCGCCGGTGCGCACGCTCGTCCACTACATCCTGGGCCAGGCCGCGAGGCCGGCGGCCAAGCGCGGATAACGGTGGGGGAAGACCGGCCGGCCGGCCCCGTACTGGCGTCGTTCGCCCACCCCGACGACGCCGAGATCTCCTCAGGCGCGACGCTCGCGAAGTGGGTCGAGCAGGAACGCGAGGTCCACCTCCTGGTGCTCACGAACGGTGACCGCGGCTCGGCCGACCCGGCTCGGGATCGAGTGGAGCTTGCCGCGACCCGGGCGGAGGAGACCACACGCGCGGCGAAGCTGCTCGGGCTCTCCGGCATCCGGATCCTGGAGATCCACGACGGCGAGCTCGAGAACACGTCCGGGGTCCGTGCCGCGGTGGCGAGGGCGGTCCGCGAGATACGTCCTGCCATCGTGCTCACGTGCGACCCGACGGCGTGGTTCTTCGAGAACAGGTACGTCAACCACGCGGATCACCGGACGGCCGGAGCGGTGACGCTCGACGCCGTCTTCCCCGCGGCCGGCAATCCGCACTTCTACCCCGAGCAGCTCGAAGAGGGGCTCTCTGTGTGGAGCGTCCCGGAGGTCTGGCTCGGCTGGACGCTCGAGCCGAACCACCACGAGGACGTCACGGGCTACATCGACCGTAAGCTCGCCGCCCTGGCCGAGCACCGCAGCCAGCTCGAGGACGGCTCGATCGGCTTCTTCGAGGAATGGCTGCCGAAGGAGGCCGAGGAGGCCGGGCGCCGGATCGGCGTCCGGCACGCCGAGTCCTTCCGGGTGCTGAGCCTGGATCAGGCGTAGCCGCTACGGCCTGGTGGCGACGGCGAGCAACGCGTCGTTGAGGTCGGTAAGAGGGTCGGGGAATCGCTCGGCGAAGGCCCGGCGCGCGCGCGCGCGGAACGACTCCCACCCTTCGGGGCCGAGCATGTCGCGCGTGAACCGGCCGGAGGACGAGGCCTCTCGTGCGGCCAGGTAGTCGTCGAGGGAGAGCTGGCGACGGTACTCCCTCGACTCGATGCGGATGTGCCGGAGCCCTGCGTCGTACAAGACGTTCTCGAGGTTCGCCCGGTCGGAGAAGTGCTCCTGCCACGGCGCGACCTGCTTCTGCACGTCCTGGAGCAGACGCCGGCCTACCACCCCCTCCACGAGCTCCTGCCAGGTCTTGGTGAACTCGTCGACGACCGGACCCCAGGCCGAGACGGCCAGGCGCCCTCCGGGCTTCAGCACGCGACGGACGTCGAACAGCGCCGTCTTGTACTTCCTGAAGTGGGAGATCACGAAGTTGCCGGTGACCAGATCGAATGTGGCGTTTCGGAAGGGCAGATCGATCGCTTCGGCCGCGACCAGGCGGAGGGAGGGTCGATGCCGGCGGCCCACGCCGAGCATCCCCGATGAGATGTCCACGCCGACCACCAAGCCCTGAGCGCCGATGGCCTCGCCGAGCGCCTCCGCGACCACGCCGGTCCCGGTGCCGAGGTCGAGTGCCCGGGCATCGGGCGAGGGCTCGGCAAGGGCCACCAAGTCGCGTCCCGGCTTCGCCATGAGCGGCGCCCACACGCGCTCGTAGGTATCGGCGATGCCGTCGTAGGAGCGCCAGTTGTCCACGGAGCCGACAGCCTACCGGCTGATGCGGGATCCGGTGCCTACGGCCGGTCATGTTCCGGACGGTAGGCTAGGTCCGAGATGGGGATCGGCGTGTGAGAGGTCCGGCCGGCGTGACGGCCCTGGTGCTCGGGGAGGCCGTCGCCGGCGCCGCAGCCTGCCTGTTCCTCACGCCGCTCTGGGGCGAGGTGAAGCGGGGCTTCTTCAAGCTGACCGGCGTCGTGCTGCTCGTCCTCGCCGCCGCGGCGTGGAGCTCCGTGGCGGCCGGGCTGGTCGAGGGAAGCGACGGCGGCCTTCTCGCGCTCCGGCTCTCCGGGGCGCTCGCCGCTCTAACGCTCGTGTGGGTCCTGCTGCTCTTCTTCCGGCGGGAGGCGCCGGCGCGCCTTCTGGGCGTCGTCTCAGTCGCCCTCTCCGCCGGGATGCTCGCCCCGATGGCGGCCGCCACGGAAGGATCGAGCGTCGTCGGGTTCCTCCAGCTACTCGCCGGAGCGGCGTTCCTCGGGGCCGTGATCGACGGGCTCCTGCTCGGGCACTGGTACCTCACGGACCGGGGCCTCACCCGCGCACCTATCAACCGCTTCGCGCTCTTCCTGATCGCGGCAGTCGCGCTGGAGGCGGCGGCCGTGGTCGCCGGGGGGTTCGAGCCGACGGCTCCGTCTCCCGACATCAACCCCCTGCTGACCTCCGCCGGGCTGGCCTCTTGGATCGCTCTAGGGATGGTCGGGGCGACCGGGCTCATCGCCGTCCTCATCCGCCAGACGCTCAAGGGCGCCCGGGCGTCCGCGGTGCAGGCGGCCACCGGCTTCTTCTACCTGGCCGTGATCACGGCGCTCACCGCGGAGTTCGCGGCGAAGGTCAGGTTCCTCCCTTAGACCGTGGACGCCGCAGTCATCGTCGTTGGCGCCGTAGCGGAGCTGGTGGCCTGGCGAATGGTGGTCGCGAGGCACCGGAGCGTATGGGTGGTCATGGGCCTCACCCTCGCGTCGATTGGAATCGTCGCCGCGCTCGTCCGGCCACCGGTGCTCTCCCCGGCGGTTTCCCCGGCAACGGCCGTAGCTGCGGGAGCCGGCGCCGGCGTCCTCCTGTACCTCGCCACGTTCGCCTTCGTGGTGATGATCCGCCGCTGGCGCACGTTCCGCGCGCACGCGCTCGCGACGTACGACCGGCGGGGAGCCCTGTCCCTCCCCGCGACACTGTTGCTCGCGGCCGGCGTGATGGCGATCGGCGAGGAGCTGTTCTGGCGGGGGCTGTTCCAGCCGAGGCTGTCGGAGGCGGTGGGAAGGACGGGGGGCGCGACGCTCACCTGGGCGGCGTACATCGTCGCGAACCTCGCGAGCGGAAGCCTGCCGATCATCGCCGGGGCCGTCGTGGGCGGGGCGGTGTGGGGTGGACTCGCATTCTGGACCCGCGGGGTGCTGGCGAGTCTCCTTTGCCACGCGGTGTGGACGGCGTTGATGCTCGCGTTCCCGGTGGTGCGGCCGGCCGCCCGAGCGGGCTCGTCCTCATGAACCGCCGGCTCCCGCCCGACGTGGCCCGGATCCTCGAGCGAGGCTCGTTCTGCCACGTGGCCGCCGAGACGTCGCGAGGCCCGCACGTCACACCGCTCGTGTTCGCGCTCCATGGGGGCCGCCTGTGGCTCACGACTTCTCGCGGGTCCGTGAAGGCCCGCGCATGGAAGGCGGATCCACGTGTGGCCGGCCTCGTCCGTGCGGGAGATCTCTCCGTGAGCTTCACCGGGAACGTCCGCACGTACGATGCGCTCGACCCGGGCACGTGGGGACGGTCGCTTGCGGGGGCGCCGACGCTCACCGGAGCGGCGGCGCGATTCACGCGCAAGAACGCGCGCTTCTTCGCCGGATACGCGGTCGACGCGAAAAGGGTCCCGCTCGCCTGGACCCCGCCGGGCCGGGTCTTCGTGGAGATCCGGCCCGATCGAGCCGCGGTCCTCGATGGCGCGGGAGTGGCCGAGACCTGGGGAGCATGGGAGCGAGGGCTCGACTCGCACCCGACTTTCCGGGCGACCAGAGCGAAGGATGACCCGCTCGCCGGTCTGCCCGAGGACGTGTCGGGCTCAGTCGGACGTGACGGCGCGGGCGCGCTCGCGATCCAAGGGCCGTGGGGCTCGGTCGTCTTACCGGTCGGGTGGGCGGTCGACGCGGCGGGATTGTTCGGTGCCCTGCCGGCCGCCTTCTTGGAGCTCGCAGGAGCCGAAGCCGATGCTCGGGTAGCGCTGACCGTCGACCATGCCTCATGGTGGCGGGCGCGGAACATGGTCGGCGCGATGGCGCAGGGGGCTGGCGGCTTTTTCGTGCTCGACCGGCTGGGCTCCGGCGCCCGGTCGGCCGAGACGCGGGTCGTCCTCGCCGGCGTCGATCCGGAAGGCGCCGCCCTGGTCCGGATCGAGCCCCGGCGGCTCGTGTGGTGGCGAGGTTGGTCGAGCGGCACGGTGGCGCCTTCGTGAGCGTCGTCCGCGCCTCGGTCGAGGTCGACGCCACGCCCGAGGAGATCTGGGCCGTCCTGGCCGATCCGCGTAACCTCCCACGCTGGTCAAAGTTCATTGTGTCCGTCGAGGGCGTCCCGGACGGCGGGCTCGAGAAGGGCTCCGAATACACGACCGTCATGCGCTTCACGGCGCTTCGAGCGCGTGTTCTCTCGACCGTGGTCGAGTGGGACCCTCCGATCCACTCGACCGTCCGGCTCTCCGGCCTGCTCGACGCGACGGTGACGACGGAGATCGGCCCGCTCCCCGGCGGCCGGAGCCGCCTGGAGCACGAGGTCGAGTACCGATTCCGGGGCGGGCGGCTCGGGCAGCTCGCGGCGCGAAGCCTTCGCCTTGTGGGCGGCGCGCAGTTCGCGCTCAGGCACGGGACCCTGGCGCAGAAGCGTCAGGTTGAGGGCCGGTAGTCAGTCCTCGCGCTTGCCCTTGCGGTCCCGGTCCTCGCCTTTGTCTTTGTCCTTGTCCCGGCGGAACTGCTTGCCGGGGCGCCCAACGAGGAAGCCCACCAGGCCACCCAGAACGGCGCAGGCCAGCATGATCCAGATCAGTCGCGCCTGTCTGTCGACGAAGACGAAGTCGATCGGGACCCGCTGGGAGTTCCGGATGATGAACACGATGAGGACCACGACGAGGGCGAGCACCGACAGCAGCCGGGCGACCCGCCGCCGCCGAGCCCGATCGATCAGCTCGAACTGGCCACGGTCGTCCCTGATCGCGTGATCGGAGCCCTCGTTCGGCCCGAGGTCGTCCTCGCGCTTCATGCCTTCATCCTGACATCGACGGGCGGAGTGTCGCATCATTCCGCCCGTGACACGACGAGGGATGCGGGCGGCAGCGCTCGCCGGCGCCGCGCTCGCCGCCGGCATCTGGTCGTCCGGCGGCCGCGGGAGGGAGCTGGACGAGTCGGTCTTCCGCGCGGTGAACCGCGGCGCCGGCCCGGCCGCCGACCGGCTCTTCTCCGGCATCACCGAGCTCGGTTCCCTCTGGGCATCGGGGGCGGCGGCGGCCGCCCTGGCTGCGACCGGGAGGCGAAGGGCCGCCTCCCGGGCGCTCGCGGCGGCCGCCGTGACGTGGACGCTCGGACAGGGGTTGAAGAAGATGTTCCTGCGTTCCCGGCCGTACGAGGCGGATCCCGACGGCGCGCGGCTCATGATCGCTCCACCGCACGGCACCTCCTGGCCGAGCAGCCATCCCGCGGTGCTCACCGCGTTCCTGGCCGTCGCCGGGCGGGAGCTGGGACTCTCAGGCTTTGTGCGAACGGCGCTCGCCGGCCTCGGCGCGGCCGTAGGTGCCTCCCGGACCTACCTCGGCGTGCATTTCCCCTCCGACGTTGTCGGGGGATTGATCCTCGGCCGCGCGGTGGGTCGCGCGTGGCCGGGCCGTTCCCGAGGAGCGGGATAGAGTAGGTCCGTGAGCGACGTCCTCGCCGCCATCGGCTGGCCGGTCCTCGACCGGATCCATCTCTTCGGCGATCTCGCCGTCTCCCCGCACGGGATCGGCATCGCCATCGGGTTCCTGCTCGGCGCGAGGATCCTGCTGCGCGAGGGCCCGAAGCGCGGCGTCACCGTCGAGCACATCAACACGATGGTGTTCTGGGCCCTGATCGGCACGATCATCGGCGCCCGGCTGTTCTACGTGATCGCGCACTTCTCCGAGTTCGACGGGCTTTACGACATGCTGGCGATCTGGCGCGGGGGGATCAGCCTGCTCGGCGGGATCGCGGGCGCCGTCCTCGTGAACATCCCGCTCATGCGGAAGCGCGGCTACCGGTTCTTCCAGGTCATGGACGGCGCCGTCATCGGCCTCGCATTCGGCGTCGCGGTCGGGCGGATCGGCGACCTCGTGATCGGCGATCATCTTGGGAAGCCGACGAGCTGGCTGCTCGCCTGGACCTACCAGGGCGGGACGCTTCCCGGCCCCTTCTCGCTCGGGGGGGCCGGACGGTGGGTGGCGGGGCTCCCTGGCGGGTTCACGGAGACGATCACCCGGCAGGGCGCCACGCTGGTCGGCCCCGATGGCGTGGCCGCGTCCGGCGTCGGGGTCCACCAGACGGCGCTGTACGACATGATCCTCGCGGCCGTCCTGTTCGTGGTCCTTTACCGGCTCAGCCGGCGGGTCCGGCGCGAGGGAGTGCTCACGCTCACGTTCGGCGCGTGGTACGGGACGATGCGGGTCATCACCGACTTCCTCCGGATCGACAAGCGGTTCTTCGGGATGACGGGCAGCCAGTGGACGGCGCTCACCGTCGCGACGATCTCGGTGATCACGCTGATCGCGTGGGCTGTCCTCGCCGGGCGGCGCGGCCGGGCG